>JAFTIL010000021.1 GCA_017456905.1 Clostridia bacterium | reverse complement strand
GGAATTTCGAGATTTTCGCACTCGCTTTTGCTTGTACTTCTATCTCCTGTTGTTCAATTTTCAATGATCAATTTTTTCAGCCGCGCTCGCTCTCGCGCGCACAGCCTTGGTATTATACCACAACCTTCTCGCTTTGTCAAGAGGTTTTTCAAAAGTTTTTAAAACTTTTTTGGTGGTTTCTGTCTTTCGAGCAGACCGCTCGTTGACAGCTTGCATATTATAGCACTTTCGTTTTGGTTTGTCAAGCGGTTTTTGACAAAAAAATTCAATTTGGAGGATTGTTTGATTTAGCTGATTTCGGCCCGTTGTTTTTGTGCAACTTCAACAACGAGGCTGCCGAATTCGCCTGTTCGCCATTTTCAAAGCAAAGCTCCTCACACGATCTCTTCATATTATTATAATCGAACCGCAAGGCCCGCCACTCACAAAGCACGCCGCTCCATCCAAGCCCCCCATATTTCCAAAATTCTTCAAAAATCGACCATTTCCTCTTTACATTTTCAGAAAAGTATGTTATACTATATAAGGTCAAAATCACGGCACAGCAAATGCGTCAGGTGAACTTGTCAAAACCGAATACCCACCTGCACGCCTCATGCCGTCCGCCTGTCTCCGTGGCGGACTTATTTTTTGTCCGCACCGCCCATGTTCCCGAAGCGGGTCGCCGCTATATTATATATAATAATGGAGGACAACACACGCATGAAACTCATCTACGGCATCAAGGACAAGCCCAAATTCGGGCAGATCATCGTTTTCGCCATCCAGCAGCTGCTGGCCATCATGGCCGCTACCCTGGTGGTTCCCGTCATCATCAACGGTAACGTCGGTCTTTCCGGCGAGTACGCCATGAGCTCCGCCGCCGCTCTGCTGGGCGCGGGTATCGGCACTCTGGTCTACCAGCTCTTCACCCGCTTCAAGAGCCCCGTGTTCCTGGGTTCCTCCTTCGCCTTCATCGGCCCCATGTGTGCCGCCTTTGCCGGTGCCGCCTCCATTCAGGCCGGTTACCTCGGCCTTATCATCGGTGCGGCCATGGCCGGTCTCGTCTACGTCGTCATCGCCATCATTGTTAAATTCGCCGGTGTGAAGTGGATCTCCAAGCTGATGCCCGCCGTGGTCATCGGTCCCACCGTCGCCATCATCGGTCTGTCCCTGGCAGGCAACGCCGTCGGCGACCTCCAGAAGGCCCCCGCAGGCGGATCCGTCTACGTCGCCATCATTTGCGGTCTGGTCACCCTGGCCGTCACCATGCTCTGTGCCACCTTCGGTAAGAAGATGATCCGCCTGATTCCCTTCATTATCGGTATTCTCGCGGGCTACGCCGTTGCCGCCATCTTCACCGTCATCGGTATGGTCGCCGACATCCCTGCCCTGCTGGTCATCAATTTTGATCCTATTACAAGCCTCTTCGCCCCCTTCACCTTCGAGTCCATCTTCTCCGTCCCCGACCTCACCTTCATGCAGGCCATCAAGGGTGTCACGAAGATCAACGGTGAATACATCTTCACCCTCTTCGTGGCCTACGTTCCCGTAGCTGCCGTTGTCTTTGCCGAGCATCTGGCTGACCACAAGAATCTGTCCACCATCATCGAGCACGACCTGCTGGAGGAGCCCGGTCTCCACAACACCCTGCTGGGTGACGGCGTCGGCTCCATCGCGGGTGCCATCTTCGGCGGCTGTCCCAACACCACCTACGGCGAGTCCGTCGGTTGCGTGGCTATCACCGGCAACGCCTCGGTCATCACCATCACCACCACCGCCGTCATGGCCATCGCTATCTCCTTCCTGTCTCCCTTCGTGGCTTTCGTCAACACCATTCCCTCCTGCGTCATGGGCGGTGTGTGCATGGCTCTCTACGGCTTCATCGCCGTTTCGGGTCTCAAGATGATCCAAAAGGTGGATCTGGAGAAGAACCGCAATCTGTTCGTGGTTTCGGTCATCCTCATCTCGGGCATTGGCGGTCTGTCGGTCACCTTTGGCAAGGTCACCCTCACCACCGTCGCCTGCGCCCTGATCCTGGGTATCCTGACTAATCTGATGCTGGGTATCAAGGATAAAAAGGAAGAAAAGTAATCTACAATAGATACATATAAGGATAACTCCCCCGCACCGCGGGGGAGTTCTTTGTTTGTAATAGCAAAGCAAAAGAGCCGCCCCCGCGTTTGCGGGGACGGCCATGAGCCTATATAATAATGTAGGATCAAACCTCGGGAATCTCGATCTCGATCTCGCGGCCCAGCTTTGCGGACTTGGCGATACCGTCCAGGATAGCCTGGTTGTAGATGATCTGGGAGGTGGGCACGGGAGCCTGGGTGCCGTTCTTGCAAGCGTCCAGGAAGGAGCGGATCTTGCGGTCGAACAGGCTGGGGCCACCGTCGTTGATGATGGGCACCTGGGTCTCGTAGTTGATGCCGCCGATGGTCTTGTAGATGGTCATAGCGCCGCCCACGGTGCCGTTCCAGCAGTCGGTGGAGGGGATACGGAGACCGCCCTGGGTACCCAGAATGATGGTGTCACCGGGGGTGTCGATGTTCATAGCCCACGCGATACGGAAGTCCAGAATAATACCGCCCTCGAGACGGATGAACGCAGCGGCGAAATCGTCAACGCCGAACTTGGCGGCGTACTCGGGATTGTTGGGATAAGTGGTGGGGTTCTTGCCGAAGAAGTCGGACTTGTAACCGGTGACCGTCAGAGGCTTGGGATAGCCGATGGCGTTCAGCACCATATCCAGGGAGTAGCAGCCGATATCAGCCAGCGCGCCGAGACCCGCGGTCTCGTCACGGATGAAAGTGACCTCCTTGAAGGGGGTGGGAATACCGCGACGGCGGCCGCCGCCGGTCTGGATGTAGTAGATCTTACCCAGCTCGCCGGACTCGACGATCTTCTTGATCATCTGCATATTGGGATCCAGTCTGGGCTGGAAGCCAATGGACAGCACCTTGCCGCTTTCCTTCTCGGCCTTCATGACCTCGATGGCCTCGTCCAGGGTAACGGTAAAGGGCTTCTCAAGGAGAACGTGAACACCCTTCTGCAGAGCGTAGATGGTGGGAGCGGCGTGCTGACGGTTATAGGTACAGACGGACACAGCGTCCAGCTGCAGAGATTCATCGTCCAGCATTTCCTTGTGGGAGGCGTAGTCGGTCTTGACACCCTCGACACCGTGTCTCTTGAAGAACTCGGCGGCCTTACCGGGGATCAGGTCGGAGCCTGCTACGATCTCCACGTCGGGCATACGCTTGTAGGAATCAACGTGCGCGTCTGCGATCCAGCCGCAACCGATGATACCGACTCTCATTTTTCTGTTGGCGTCTACTACCTTTTCATCCTTGGAACCGGAGTAGTCCAACAAAGCATCCATTTTTTCAGCCATGGTTGTAAGTCTCCTTTGTATTTGAGATTTTTGTTGACTTTAGTGAAATGTTCCGCATAAAAATCATGCAGATATGGGTATTATATCCTATATTTTTGAGTTCATTGAAAACCGCGTGTGAACAGATGGTTAACAACGGATTTTTTTATCAGTTGATCCCCTCCACAAGGTACACGCCGCAGTGCTCATAAGGCACGATAGCGGAGAAATTGTCTACGGTCTCGGCATAGCCCACGGCAACGACACGGCCTGTGAGCAGATCGGCGACCTTATAATTTTTATAGGTCTCGGCAAAGCCGTCCTCAAAGGGGATCTTGACAGTACAAACACCGCTGCTGTCTTCCTCGTTATTGGCCACCACGATGACCATCTTGTTGCCGGCGTAGCGAGCGTAGTTTTCAAGAGAGGTCAAACCCTCCACTTCCACCTCACAGATGTTGGTCTGCTTGTGGGACAACGGATAATACTCAAAAATATCGGGATAGTAGCGGCGGATGGCGATCATTTGCTTTACATCCTCGTAGAAGTAGGTCTGATCTGCGTTTGTACCCACCGCGCCGTAGTCTACGGCAATATCGTAAAGCACCGCACGGTAAGGCATGGTTACGCCGAACTCGTCGCCCATATACCACAGAGGGATATAGGGGGCATAAATAGCGGCGTAGCCGATCTTGAGGCGGTTGCCGTTGACGTTGCGCTCCTGATAATCATGGTTGGTGATACAGTTGGTATAGTAGCGGAAGGAACCACGCTTGAACAGACCTTTTCCCCGTATTGTGTCGGTGACAATGTTCAGATGACCGTCCACAAAAAAGTTGACGGGATGTTGATAGAGAGTGCCCCGATCCATGTCGATGACGCCGTCCTGCTCCATGTCAAAGACATTCTTGCGCTCGGCCTCAGCCTCGGCCATGATGACGGGATACATTCCCTTCTCGTTAGCGCGGGTGCGGATGGCCTCAAAGACCGCATAGCCCGCCGTAAAAGGCTCGCAATCGCAACGGTAGCCATCGGCGCCCGTTTTTTCCAGATTTTCCACAGCGGTGCTGATGAACCACTCGCGGAACTCGGCGTTCTGCCAGTTGAAGGCGGCGTTGCCCCAGGCCTCACCGTTGTACCATTCGGGATGCTCTTCAAAGAGAGGAGAGGCATACATGGTACCCCAAGAAATGATGTCCAAGAGAATATACACACCCTTGGCGTGAGCATAATCCACGAACCTCTTCAGCTCGTTCCAGCCCGCTTCCTGATCAGACATACCCGTTAAACCGGGTTCAATGCGGTGGAGACCCACGTTGCCGTAGCCGTTGCCGCCCGCGCCACGCTCGTAGACTGGGGACAGCCACAGGACGTTGACGCCCGTGGCGGCGTAGAAGTCGATAAGATCATAGGAGTCTTTGAACATACCACCGATGGAAGCCGTATCAATGCGAAGTTCCACCATGACGGCGGTGTCCAGCCAGGCGGGGGTCATGAGAGTGCCGTCCTTGTCGGAGGGAGCCAGCACGGTCTTGTCGCCGCCCTCATAAGAAAGGAAATGGCTGTTGTCGATCTGATCCTCAGCATAGGTGTAGGTGTAATTCTCCACGGGAACCAAAAGATTACCGTCGGAATTTCCGCAATATTGGGTCACGAAATAGCGGATGGCGCGGGACATGGCCTCAGGCGAGCCCGCGGTTACGGCGATATTCCCCGTGGTTTCATCCATATTCAAAGCGTAATCCAGGCGATTTCCTCCGTAAACCAAGGAAATAATTTTCCCTTCGCCGCCCTCAGCGACCGCAGGGTGAGTGCCGTACTTTGCATCCATGACAGCGGTCAGGTAAGCGATATCTTCGGCGTTGGAGGCTTGCAGATCGGCGGCGGCGAGAATGGTGTAATCCGTCTTGCCGTCGGCGATCACCGAGATGGTAACTTGGGGCTCCATGGTGATTTCCTCCATGACAGTTTCGGTGGTTTGGAGCTCCGTTGCGGCTTCGGTGGGTTCTTCCGTGGGCGCAACCGTCACCGCCGAGGACTCCGTCTCGGGGGAATTTGTGAGATCCTCGGTGCCGCCGTTGCAGGCGATCATGACGCTACCCAGCAAGCAGAGGGCGAGGATAAACAGGAGGCGGATGTGTTTCATAAGTTGCTCCTTTCTTGGGGCTTTTTGGGGGATAACCTCTTTCAAGAAGTTTTCTCCCGCGCATCCTCCTTACAAGCTCTTCAAATAATCAATGCTCTTCCCTGCGCACTCAAGAGGAGTAAGACCCATGGAGGGCTGATCCTGCTCCACGACGAGCCACTTGGCGCCTGCGTCCTCGGCGGCCTTGATGATAGCGGGCATATCCTGCACACCGAAGCCCACGGGACGGAACTCGAAGGGGTTTTCTTCCACGGCCTTGTCCTCGGACTCAATGCCGATCAGCTCGTACATATGCTCGGACTTACCGCCCGCATAGTCCTTCAGATGCACCACGGGAGCGCGGCCCGAGAACTTACGGACGTACGCGGCAGGCTCCTCGCCGCCCACACGGACCCAACAGGTGTCCAGCTCGGTCTGGAGCAGGTCAGCGGGAACGGTATCGTACAGCACCTCCAGGGCATACTTGCCGTCGATCTTTTCAAACTCAAAATCGTGGTTATGGTAGAGCAGAGTCATACCCAGCTCTTTTGCCACCTTGCCCAGCATTTCGGCGTTCTCCACCACCTTGGCAAAGCCCTCGGTGCCGGGACGGCACTCGGGGGTCAGGTAGGGGATAGCCACGTATTCACAGCCGATGGCGGCGTAGTCGGACAAAACACCCTTGGGGTCGGCGACCATATCGTAGTAAGGGACATGGGCGGAAATGGGGGTCAGGCCGATCTCGGCACAGAGAGCCTTGACCTCAGCGGCGGTCTTGCCGTAAAGGCCTGCAAATTCCACGCCCTCGTAGCCCATGGCCTTGATGGCTCTGAGGGTGCCTTCAAAATCGGCGGCGGCCTGGTCGCGGACGGTGTACAGTTGGATGGCAATTGGTAACATAAGTTCTCCTTCCCGGGATCAATCTATCCCCTGCCGTTGTACGGCTTGTTTTTAATTTGCCTTCCCCAGTAGGGGAAGGTGCCGCCCAGCTTCGCGGCGGGCGGCGGATGAGGTGGTCGAACATTTCCCAAAGGGAAATGCTCCTGATAACTCAAGGTAATGATACCATAGATCGGTCGAAGTGTCAAGCGGTTTGGACAAAAAAGCGCACCGCAAGCAGCCGAATTTGTGAAGTCCTCCAATCCCCGGGGGTGTTGACACACTCTCCAAAGTATGGTACAATAAAACAACCGCAACCGCCAATTTTTATCTGTTGGGAGGATGAACCATGAAAATGATCAAGTTGTTGAGTCTGTCGCTGGCTCTGCTTCTGTCCTTGCTGGCCATCATGACCTGCTTTTCTGCCTGCGGGAAGGAAGACTCCAACACCGAGGGCGGGGCAGATTTGTTCTCCCAAGGCCTTTTGGCCGTGCCCGCCGAGAAAGACGGCGAGGTACGCTGGGGTTACATCAAAAGCAACGGAAAGTTCGCCATCGAGCCACAGTTTGAGAAAGCCTATGCCTTTGACGATAACGGCATGGCCTGCGTCAAGCAAAACGGTAAATTCGGTTTTATCAACACGAGCGGTGACTTCATCATCCCCGCGCAATTTGACGGCATATACAAAGAGAATTTTGACAAGAGCGGCTACCTGCCCGTCAAGGTAGGGAGCAAATGGGGCTATATCAATCAAACAGGGGCCTATCTCGCGGAGCCTCAATTTGATCGCGCCGATCCTTTTTATAACGGCATGGCCGTCATCCAAGCAGACGGCAAGTATGGCTATATCGACTCGACGGGTACCGTTGCCATAGCGCCAAGATTTAAGACGGCAGGAGATTTTATGCCAAATGGCCTGGCCAACGTACAACACGACGGCAAGTGGGGCTTTATTGACAAAACGGGGGCTTTCGTCATTGAACCGCAATTTGACTCAGCTTCTTTCTTTAACGAAAACGGCATTGCCACCGTTGGCATCAACGGAAAATACGGTATGATCGATCAGTCGGGTTCTTACGTACTGGAGCCGCAATATGATACCATCTATTCATTCTATGATGATCTGGCGCTGGTAGAAGCCGGCGGGCAATACGGCTTTGTGGACAAAAACGGCAAAATCGCGATCCCCGTACACATTGACGATATTTACGGCTTTAATTTCGACGAAAACGGATTGCTCCGCGCCAAATGCGCCGGCAAGTGGGGCTTCATCAAAAAAGACGGCAGTTATCTCGCGGAACCGCAATTTCAAGATGTGAGCGCTTTCAGAAACGGCCTGGCCCGCATCAAACAGGATGGGAAATACGGTTACATTGACCTGACGGGCGCCGTCATCGTAGAGCCGCAATACGAGAGCGCCATGGATTTCAACGTCAACGGTCTGGCCTGTGTCAAGATTGGAGAGAAATACGGCTATATCGACAAAACGGGCGCTGTGGTCATAGAGGCGCAGTTTGATTTTCCCGTGAGCGAATTTGCCGACAACGGCCTCGCCGCCATGAAGGTAGACGGTCAATACGGCTTTTTTGATGAGACGGGTAAGTTTGTCATAAAGCCGCAATTTGAACTCGCCTTGGATTTTGAAAGCGACAGTTTGGCGCTGGTGTGCAAAGAGGGAAAATTCGGTTGCATCAATCAAAAGGGCAAGTTTGTCATTCGGCCGCGTGAGGTATTGGATACCAATTCCCTTTACGGACAGGATTACAACGACTACAATTACCACTATTCCTTTGAGGGCTATAAAAAGTGGGAGTTCGACGACACCACCTTCATCACCGCGGGCGGAAAGGTGCTCATCGAGCTGACGGGCATGGGGGATCTGAGCTTTCACAAGTATGCCGACGGCATCACTTTGGAATCCTACGTCCTTGCCGAGGACGGTCTCACCGGTGTTCGCACCTACTTCGGTGTGTACGACCTTTCGGGGAAGCTCATTTACGAATATATGCCAAGCAAATAAATCAAGAGAGAAGGCAGACCTTTCGGGTCTGCCTTCTCTTTTTGCGTGTCCATTACCAAAGTTTGACCACCAAAAAGTGCAGGTCCTTCCGTCAAAATTCACACAAATATATTGACATCGTTTCTAAAATATGGTATATTATTCATAGTTACGATGTCATATCTCGGCCGTAACCAAACCAAGTAACTTTTTAGCAAAAATAAAAGGAACAGGAGACCCCAAACATGAAACTCAACGAAAAATTCCAGGCCTTGAACGGCAGTATCACCGACCCTCGTACTCGCCGTTACATCGCCCCCAAGCGCGTCGTGCTGACCGAGGGTAGCGTTAGCGGTGCCGAATCCCTTCTGCAGGAGAGAAGCAACCAGATCACCCTCGTCCCCGGCGAGCGTTGCTCCATGGTCAACAAGCCCGGCCAGCCTCACGCCAAGATCGTGCTGGACTACGGCATCGAGTTCCCCGGCAGCATCCGTCTCATGATCTGGAGCGCAGGCTCCAAGGGTATGGGGGCAGATGACCGTTGCAACATCATCGTCCGTACCGGTGAGAGCGTTATGGAAGCGATCACGCCCTTGAAGGTCAAGAACACCACCAATGACCACGCCATCCGCGACCGCGTCATGAACGTGGGCTTCTACTCCGCCAACGAGACCAACGAGTCCGGCCAGCGCTTCGTTTGCATTGAGCTCATCGACGACGACGCTATTGTGGAATTCAAGGCTGTGCAGGGTGTGGTTCACTACCTCGACCTGGAATACAAGGGCTCCTTCTCCTGCTCCGACGAAAAGCTGACCCGTATCTGGAACACCGCCGCCTACACCGCCCACGTCAATATGCAAGAATACCTGTGGGACGGCATCAAGCGTGACCGCTTGGTCTGGATCGGCGATATGCACACCGAGGTCAACACCATTCTGGCCACCTTCGGCTACAACGATATCGTGCCCCGCTCCCTCGACGTCGTCCGCGACGAGACCCCCGTGGGCGCTTGGATGAACGGCATTTCCGCTTACTCCATCTGGTGGCTCCTGATCCATTGCGACTGGTATCGCGCTTTCGGAGACAAGGTATATCTTGAGGAGCAGAGAGACTATCTCCGCGGCCTCATGTCCCTGCTGGCCACCTTCGTGGATGAGGATGGCGGCGAGACCCTTCCCGAGGGCCGTCTCCTTGACTGGCCTACCAATGACGATCCCGTGGCCAAGCACGTGGGCTTCCAGGGCCTTCTGAAGCTGGCGCTGGACAACGGCGCTTACCTGCTCCGCGAGCTGGGCGAGGATGAGACCGCCGCCCTCTGTGAGGCATCCGCCGAGCGCATGAAGGTTCACAAGCCCGAGCCCACCGCCGCCAAGCAGGCCAACTCCTTCATGGTGCTGGCAGGGCTGGCAGATCCCAAGGAAGTCAACGAGAGAGTCCTTGTTCCCGGTGGCGGCCACGGCTACTCCACCTTCATGGGTTACTACATCATGGCCGCTAAGGCTGCCGCAGGCGACCACGCAGGTGCGCTCCGCGATATGAAGGAGTACTGGGGCGGTATGCTGGACATGGGCGCTACCACCTTCTGGGAGGACTTCGATCTTGACTGGATGAAGAACGCAGGCCGCATCGACGAGGTGGTTCCCGAAGGCATGGTGGACATCCACGGTGACTACGGCAACTATTGCTACATCAAGTTCCGTCACTCCCTCTGCCACGGCTGGGCCTCGGGTCCCTGCCCTTACCTCTCCAACTACGTTCTGGGCGTGAAGAATCTGGCCCCCGGCAAATACGAAGTCAAGCCCGATCTGGCATGGCTCGACTGGGCTAAGGGTACCTACCCCACCCCCAAGGGCGAGATCAAGGTCTGGGCTCACAAGAACCCCGCCGGCGAGACCGTCGTGGAAATCGAGGCACCTCAGGGTATTGAGATTGTGAGATAAGAGTACGAGGAGTACGCAAGGGGCGTTGCCCCTTGACCCCACCAGAACCCTTCTTGAAAGAAAGGTTCTGGACTCCCAAGAACTTTCAATAGTTAAGACAATTGAGAGAAGAAATCATATAGCGGGAGGTATTACGATACCCCCATGGGGCCCCTACCCCATTCGGATCAAACCTTCCCCTAACGTGCCGTAGGCACATTTCACTCGCCGCAGGCGAATATCACTTGCGACGCAAATATCACACGCGTAAGCGTATATCATATTTGACAGGAGGAATCTATCATGAAAGTAACATTTATGGGTGCAGGCAGCACCGTATTTTCCAAGAACGTCCTTGGTGACACCATGCTTTGTCCCGCGTTCCACGACGTGGAGATCGCGCTTTACGACATTGACCCTGCGAGACTGGAGGAGTCCTATCTCCTGATCACCGCCATGAACAACACCATCAACCAGGGCCGCGCCACCGTCAAGAAGTATCTTGGCGTGGAACAGCGCAAGGATGCGCTCCGCGGGGCCAACTTTGTGGTGGACGCCATCCAGGTCGGTCTCTATGACCCCTGCACCATCATCGACTTTGAGATCCCCAAGAAGTACGGTCTCCGTCAGACCATCGCCGACACTCTGGGCATCGGCGGTATCATGCGCGGTATGAGAACCATCCACGTCCTCAAGGGTTTTGCCCGCGACATGGAGGAGGTCTGCCCCGACGCATGGTTCCTCAACTACACCAACCCCATGGCCATTCTGGCAGGCTATATGCAGAGATACACGGGGGTTAAGACCGTGGGTCTGTGCCACAGCGTCCAGGTTTGCGTGCCCGCTATCCTTCACGGCGTGGGTATGCCCGAGCTGATTGAGGGCTCTCAGTCCAAGATCGCAGGTATCAACCACATGGCTTGGCTCCTTGAGATCAAGGACAAGAACGGCAACGACCTCTATCCCGAGATCCGCCGCCGCGCCAAGGAAAAGAACGCCACCGAGAAGCACGGCGACATGGTGCGCTTCGACTACATCGACAAGCTTGGCTACTACTGCACCGAGAGCTCGGAGCACAACGCCGAGTACAACGCTTTCTATATTAAGCCCAACCGTCCCGACCTGATCGAGAAGTTCAACATCCCGCTGGACGAGTATCCTCGCCGTTGCGTGGCGCAGATCGCGGGCTGGCAGAAGCAGAAGGAAGAGCTGATGGCGGGCGGTAACGTCCAGCACACCCGCTCTCTGGAGTACGCTTCTCACATCATGGAAGCCATCGTTACCAACACCCCCTACAAGATCGGCGGCAACGTGCTGAACCACGGCTGCATCTCCAACCTGCCCTGGGACGCTTGCGTTGAGGTGCCCTGTCTCGTAGACAACAACGGCATCACCCCCACCTACGTGGGTGACCTGCCCCTCCAGCTGGCCGCCATGAACGCCTCTAACATCTATCCTCAGATGTTGACCATCGAGGCCGCTCACACCGGCAAGCGCGAGACTCTGTACCAAGCAGCCATGATGGAGCCCCACACGGGCGCCGAGCTGTCCACCGACGAGATCGTGTCTCTCTGCGACGAGCTGATCGAGGCTCACGAAAAGGCCGGGTATCCTATTTTCTGATTACTTTTCTTGGGGAACTTCTTGAAAGAAGTTCCCCAAACCCCTCAAGAACTTTAAAAACAATAAGTTATGGGGTGGAGATCAAATAGCGGGGCGTATTTCTGTACCCCCATGGGGCCCCTGCCCCATTCGTATGTAACAATAAAATTATTTCCCGAAGGGAAATCTACCTCGTGAGTCTTCCCCCATTCCTATATTTTGATTCCTCGCCCGAAGGCCCCAAATACGCGCCTTTGGGCTTTTTTAATCGAAAGGAGTTTCCCATGAAAAGAAAGCTACCTGTTTTGTTCTTATGCGTATGTCTTTTGCTGAGTTCCTTCGCTTTACTGGCCGTGTCTGCGGAGGAAGAGGACTTAGTCCTCTTGATCGAGGAAAATTTCGATGAATATGAAGCAGAGGTCAAAGGCACCTCCACTACCATGCCCAAGCTCTTCACCCTGGATGCTAATGCCATCGGTGACGGCTATATTCGAGTGGAGGAAGAAGCCAGCGGAAATCTGATTTTGAAATCCCACGTATTTTCCCAAGTCTTTAACCATACCCCTATCACGGGAGCGTACGAATTCTCTCTGAGCATCATCGGCGCGCAGGGCGAAGTCATGTCCGGCGTGTTTATCCGTGCGCCCCAAACCGGCAGTGCTGCATATTATGAGGGCGACGGCTCTCCCAACAATTCTCTGTGCTTGTCCGGTATTTTCCTATATCCCCACAACGGTACGCTGGGTGTCAACGTCAAAACCTACAATGTTAACGCGCCCAACTGCGTTCAGAACAACACCCTTACCTTAACTCTGCCCGAGGGAGCATCCTTTGGTTCTAACGCGAACAACGTTCTCAAGGTGGTCGATAACGGCACAAATGAGATCTCCCTGTACGTTGCCGATCACTTGCTCTGCAAGTTTTCCATGTCAAATCCCGGGAAGAAATATACTAACGCCTTGGTCACGGATCCCTGTTTCGGCACAGTCGTCCTGTCCGATGCTAATGGCAAAGAGATTGCCGCCTACACCGACACCTTGGTTGGAAGCGGCAACTCTATCATCGGTTGGGCTACCCGTAGTTGTGATATGTATGTAGACAACGTATGCGTCAAGGCCCAAAAGCACATGGAAGCCATTCTGGCCATCGCTTCCCTCCCCTCCAAAGTCAAGGAGACTGACAAAGAACAGATTCAAGCCGCTCGCGCGCTCTACGATGCCCTTTCCGAGGAAGACAAGAGCCTGGTTTCCAATCTAAAAAAGTTGACCAATGCCGAGGCTGCTGTGGGGGCATTCACCGAAGCGCCCACAGAGGCACCTACCGAAGCACCGACCGAGGCTCCCACGGAAAAGCCCACCGAGGCGCCTACCAACGCTCCCGAGACGCCCACCGAGGCTGTCACCGACGAGGCGACCACCCCCGCCGAGACCGAAGCCCCCGCCCCTCGGGTGGTGGATGCTTCTCTGGCCATCTATATTCTGATCGCGGTCATGCTGGTGGCCGTGGGTATCACTGCGGGTTACGTCACCATCAAGGTGAGAAAGTGAGCGCGCCATGAAGCACACCATTCGTCAAAAGCCTTGGGCTCGGTTGACCTGCGGCGCGCTGATGCTGTCCCTTCTCCTGACGACCTCGGCCTCGGTACTGACCGCCGCCGCAGGCGCAGGAAATCCCATGGTCAGCCTGCCCGCCGTCACCGTCACCCATGACGACAGAGACTACGATTGGGTCAAGGCAGACACCGAGACCTTCACCTACGATTTTACCAAGATCGAGATCACCGACTATTCCCGCGACGAGCATCTGGCCACCGCCTCTCTGCGTACCAACATGATCTTCGACGGTCAGACCCTCTCCTGCGTGGAGGGCAAGACCTTCTCCTTCGGCTCCGCCATCTTCCTTGGTGACGATTACGGTATCAAGGGCGGCGAGATGTCGGTGGACGCCAACGTCACGAGCGGCAAGCTGTCCGTGGGTCTCCGCCTGTCCCGCAGCGCCACCGACCCCGACCACCGGGGTATCTGGTTTGTCTTTGACGGCACAGAGCGCGTCACCGTCACCGAGCCCGAAAGCGGATTATCCGCCTCCGTCAGCACGGAGGGTGTGGCCTCGGTGGGCAAGCTGACCTTCCTTGACAAGGCAGATCGCATCGAAGCCTACAACGGCGACACCCTGCTCTGCACCGTGACCTACGACGCCTACGACGGCGCGCTTTCGGTGACCGACGCCAAGGGCAATACAGTGGGCTCGATCGACCGCACCGCCGTGAGAGCCGCGGGCTACTTCACCCTCCACGCCGACAGCATGGTGGGCACATTGGATAATCTGTCCTTCACCCACAGCACCCTGACCCGTACCGACGGCGAGGGTGTGACCTCCGAGATCGACTACACCACCTGGGTCGCCACCGACGACCGCGACCGCACCACCCCCACCAACGTGGAGGTACGGGAGGAAAAGCAGGTAGGTCTCTTCTACTTCCTCTGCCAGACAGGCGACGACAGCGAATTTATCAAGGACAACACCAAGATCTTCCTTGACAGCGGTCTGGACGGTTTGAAATCCCATCTGTCCGACACCGACAACAGCGGCTCCTACTACTGGGCAGAGCCCTACTTCGGTTACTACAAGAACACCGACGAGTGGGTCTTCCGCAAGCACGCCTACCAGCTTGAGGCCGCAGGCGTGGACTTCATCTTCCTTGATTTCACCAACGGCGCTTATTATCACGAGGGTCTCACCGCCCTTTTGGACACCTGGCTGGCCATCCGCGAGGAGGGCGGCAGTACCCCCGATATCTGTGTGTTCAGCGCGGGCTCTTACGGTGCCGTCATGGGGAGTCTCCGCGGCAGTATCTTCTCCGAGGAGGGCTTTAAAAAGTACGGCGATCTGTTCTATCAGTACCAGGGCAAGCCCCTGACGCTCTGCGGCGCCCAAGACGGCGCGGGAGAGCTGGAGAATTGGATCCACGACACCTTTACCGTCCGTAACTGCTGGGCCTGGAAGGACGAAGACGGCGGTTGGAACTGGCTTCAGGAATATCGCGAGCGTAACGGCACTTTCCGCTACGTCAGCGGCGGCCCCGGCCGCGATTTGAACGGCAATTTCGAGCAGCTCGCGCTGTGCGTGGGTCATCACCCCACCACCAGCAAGGGTCGCTCCTATCTCAACACCCAATTCCCCGAGATCCAGAACGAGGACTTCGGCTTCTCCCTGGACTCCGGCGCGGGTCTCGGCTTCGCCTTCCAGTTTGAGGCTGTGAAGCACTACGATCCCAACATGGTGCTGATTACCGGCTGGAACGAATGGATCGCCGGTCTGAACCACTCCAGCAGCGGCTACGAGACCTTTGCGGGTGTTGCCGACCCCGGCTACCAGTTCGTGGATCAGTTTAATACCGAATACTCCCGCGATGCCGAGCCCATGCGCCTGCGGGACGGCTCCACGGTCGGCTTCGGCGACAACTTCTACTACCAGATGGCCTCCTATATCCGCGAGTTCAAGGGTACGGGCAAGGTCACCGAGGCGGGAGGCCAAAGCTCCATCAATTTGGGCGATGCCTCCACCTGGGACAATGTCACCCCCGCCTACGGCGACAACGTGGGTGACACCGCCTGGAGAAGTGAAACGGGCTATTTCAGCAATCTGACCTACGTCAACAGCACGGGTCGCAACGATCTCGTGTCCGCCAAGGTCTCCCAGGACGCCCAATATCTTTACTTCATGGTTGAGACCGCCGAGGACATCGTCATGGACGACGGCTCCGCGTGGATGAACCTTTTCGTCGATCTTGACAACGATCCCGCCACGGGCTGGGAGGGCTTTGATCTCGTCCTCAACCGTGCAAGAGACAGCCACTACGTATCCGTGGAGTCTTTGGCCGAGGGTTGGGATGGCCGACAGATCGGTCAAGCGCTCTACACCGTGGAGGGCAACCGCATGGTCATCCGCCTGGCTAAGTCTGTCGTTGGTATCAGCGGCACCGCCGCCACCTTCTCCTTCAAGTGGGCGGACAACGCCACCCAAGACGGTCAGGTCATGGAGTTCATGGAGCTGGGCGATACCGCTCCCAACGACCGCTACGCCTATCTGTATATCTGCCCCGAGGGACAGGGTACCGATGCCGTGGCCACCGATGCATACGTTCTTTTGACGGCTGACGGCGACAGCGAGCCCGCCCGCAACGAAGCCGAGCCTCTGCCCGGTACGGCGCGCCCCGAGGATGACACCGCCCCCGACACCTCCGTCGGCACCCCCGATGCGGGCGCATCCGGCACGGATGTGACCGAGTCTGCCCCCAACGGCGGGGCTGATGCGGAGATCTACGTTTACCCCACGTACCTCAAGGTGCTCATTATCGTCACAGGCGCGGTGCTGGGACTTTGCGCCTACGCCGCCATCGCTCTTCCCACGCTCATCAAAAAGAAAAGATCATAAAAAATCCCGACCGCTTATGCGGTCGGGATTTTTTGTTTTACCAAGGGGTCTCGTCGCGGCCGCCGTGCTTGAGGCAGACGATATCGTTCTGTGCCAGAATGTTCTCCACAAGCTCGTTGTCCTCCACGCGGAACACCACGCAGGCATGGCCGTGGGAGCGGGTCATAAAGGCATAGGTGTACTCAATGTTGACACCGTGGCTTGCCAGGATGCTGACCACACGAGCCAGTCCGCCGGGCTGGTCGGGGATCTCCACCGCAGTAACCTCGTTCTGAGACACGAGGTAGCCTGCCTCGCGGAGGGCTTTGCAAGCCTTATCGTGACCCTTCACGATCATTCGAAGGATACCGAACTCCATGGTGTCGGCAATGGCCATGGCACGCATATCTACCTGCGCCTCAGCCAGGATGTTGACCAGTTTCTCAAGAGAGCCGTTACTATTGGGTACAAATACGGAAATCTGTCGGATTGCCATGATATTATTTCCTTTCAGTCGAAGTGATTTTTGGTGAGAGAGCAAATCCTTCCTCTACGGATTCGCTAAATCTATAGCTTTTGATCTCTTAATGGATGTCCTTGCTCTTTTTTAAAGGTTTTGAGGGATCAAGGGGGCAAATTATGCCGAAGGCATATTTGGCCGAACTTGTGAGGCGACTTTTTATCAAAAGTTCCCCTTGCGTACTCCTCGCCCCCCTTAATCATGCAGCTTTCTCTTGTCCTTGACGCGGACGGCCTTGCCCTCTGAGCGGGCGATGGTCTTGGGGGCCACCAGATGGACGGCGGGGTTGATGCCCAGCATGGTCTTGATGGCGTTGGCCAGAGACTTCTCTGCGGCGGTAACGCCCTTGACGGTATCCGAGAACTGATCCTCGGTGAGTTCTACGTAAACGTCCAGCGTGTCGGTATTGTTCACGCGATCCACCTCGATGAGGTAGTTGGGCGCGTAGCCCTCCTGGAGCAGAACGGTCTCGATCTGGGAGGGGAACACGTTGACACCGCGGACGATGAGCATATCGTCGGAGCGTCCCATGGGCTTGCGCATACGCACAAGGGTACGGCCGCAGGAGCATTTTTCGCGGGTCAGCACGCAGATATCACGGGTACGGTAACGCATCATGGGGAAGGCTTCCTTATCGAGGCAGGTGAACACCAGCTCGCCCTTCTCGCCCTCGGGGAGAACCTCGCCCGTATCGGGGTCGATGATCTCAGCCAGGAAATGGTCCTCGTTGATGTGCATACCTGCCTGGGCGGTACACTCAAAGGAGACACCGGGGCCGCTGATCTCGGTCAAGCCATAGATATCATAGGCCTTGATGCCCAGAGACTTCTCAATGTCGCGGCGCATTTCCTCGGTCCAGGGCTCGGCACCGAAGATACCTGCCTTCAGTTTATTATCCTCAGGCTTGTAACCGCGATCCTTCAGGGACTCGCCGATGTAAGCCGCATAAGAAGGGGTACAGCAAAGAATTGTGGCACCCAGGTCCATCATGAACTGGATCTGACGCTCGGTGTTGCCCGAGGACATGGGCAGGGTCAAGCATCCCACGCGGTGAGAACCGCCGTTGAGACCGGGGCCGCCCGTGAACAGACCGTAGCCGTAAGCTACCTGGCAAACGTCCTCGTTGGTGCCGCCCACGGCCATGATGGCACGGGCACAGCAGTCTTCCCAGATGTCAACGTCCTTCTGTGTATAGAAAGCAACAACACGGCGTCCCGTGGTACCCGACGTGGACTGAATACGCACACACTCAGACTGAGGGACGGCCAAAAATCCATTGGGGTACTGATCTCGAAGATCGTCCTTGGTGATAAAGGGGAGCTTGTGGAGGTCTTCGATACCCTTGATATCATCGGGAGTCACGCCTTTTTCGTCCATCTTAGCGCGGTAGCAGGCCACGTTTTCGTAAATGTGCTTCACCTGCTTCACGAGCTTTTCGGACTGCAGCTTTTGCATATCCTCGAGAGACATAGTCTCAAATTCGGGTTGATAGTAACGGTTTTCCATGAGTTTTGCCTTTCTTTGTTTTAAATATAAATCAATTTTCTTTTTGATAGAGGCGCTCGGTCTCCTTGGGATCCAGCTTCACAAAGGCCACCACGTAAAACACGGTGGTAAATACGGCGAGGATCACGGTAAAGATCACCGTAGGCGTATCCCACCACGTTCCCGCGCCAAGAGTAGGCATGAGGTTGCCGCTGAAATCATAGACGGCGTGCAGGATGATGCACAGCCACAAATTGCCGGTTTTGAACAGGACAACCGAGCACATAGCGCCGATGAGGAAGGAGTACCCGATCTGCAGGATCACGGCCCCGGGGGATGCACCCGCCAAAATGTTGGCCAGGTGGATCACGCCGAACACCGCAGAGGACAGAACAATGCTCATAAACAGGCCTTTTTTGGTGGTCCTTCTCTTCTCTGCGATCAGCAACAGCGCCACGCCTCGGAAGGCGGCCTCTTCAAAAAGACCGATGGCCAGACATTCCAAAGAGAACCACAAAATATACCTGGGCTCACCGTGAACGAAATAGGCGTCTCCCCAGATCATAGAGAGGATGGGCATATTATTCACCACCACCAAAGCGGCAGGAATACAAAACAGCAACGCCTTGCCCAAAGGCTTGCGGACAGGATTCAGCACCCGATAGCCGAGATTGATCAGAATGGCAAAGAAGACCACGGCACCCACACCGCGGGTGATGACCATGGTATACAGCCGTTGCAGCGTCTCGTCATCGGACAAAACGGGCTTAGCCACCTCAAACCAAAGAAGCACCGCCATGCCCACAAGAGTCAAGCCCATCGCCACCTTACGCGACACACCGTTTTTCTTTTTGGGAGGTGTACCGGAAGATGCTCCCGAGGGGATGGGTGTTTTTTGTTGATCCATCATCATACCTCAGCAGCCTCGTCAGGCACACCGCCGTCGGAAATTTCATCCTCGGAGACCGCAGGGCCTTCTTTCTGCCCCGCCGTTTTCTTTTTATGGTCGACATAAAGCTCAATGGCCCAAAGAACTAAACCACCCGAAATGAGCAGCACGGAAATGAGCTGGGAGGGCGACCAGAAATCCACGACCGTGGCACCTCTATCGTCTGCCCGCAGATATTCGGCAATAAAACGCCAGATACCGTAAGTCACCATATACAGCGGCAGAAGGTATTTTTTTCCCCTCCAGAACAAAACGAAGGTCACAGCCGACAGGGCAAAGAGGAAAATGGCCTCGTAAAGCTGAACGGGGATAACTCTCACAAGCGCGTCTGTTCCGTCGCCGGGGATATCCATAGGAATACCGTACCAGGCGTCGGTACGGGCACCGTGGCAACAGCCCGCCATGAGACAACCCAGGCGGCCGAAGCCGTGGGCCACGGCAATACAAGGTGCCGCCATATCAGAAGCTGTACGCAAATGGGGAATATGGTAGCCGTCCTTGAACAGGAAACGGCCCACGATAAAATAAATGATGATGAACATAGCGGTGCCGCCGATGAGGCCACCGTAGAAGGTAGCACCCGTGTTATTGGCAATAACGAACACACCGTCGTCCATGAAATTATAAAAGGCCTGGAACAGGACCGCGCCGCCGTAGCCCAAAAGTACGGCAAACACAGCGTTAAACAGGGTGAGATTTTGCCAAGCGGCCCTCATCTTACGCCTATCCGCCAGCACGCGGATGAAAATGAGACAAGTCAACACGCCCACCAGCAGAAAAATGCTGTAAAGATCCATGTCGAGAAAGATTGTTTTGTTATACATATATTCTTCCTTTCGGACAGTAAACTCTTTAGATATAGATACCGTTCATTATACAGCAAGAATATGAACATAGATTAAATATTTTTTAATTTTTCAATAAAAACAACGGAGAGCTCCTAGGAGCTCTCCGTTGTTTTGGTTATTTATGCATGTTTTATGCGTATATGATCCAAGATCAATCCTTCTTACGGATGAAGGCAGCGGCCACGGCCATCATGACCAGTACGGTGCTTGCACCCATCACGGAAGCACAACCCTTATCAACGGCAGGTTCGGTGACCTCGTTGGAGGGAGCCTTGGTAGCGGCATCGGTGGGAGCCTCCGTCTCCTTGGAGGGAGCCTCAGTCTCGTCTACAGGCGCTTCGGTCTCGTCCACAGGAGCCTCGGTGGGCGCCTCCGTGGGTTCTTCCTCGGTTTCCTTTTCTCCGTAGTTAGCCATATTGGCAACCAGGGTATCCAGGAACGCCTGGCCGTCAGCCGTCAGCGCGGCGGCATGAACGGCGTTGAAATTTGTCGTATCAGAGCCTGCATCAGCCACGAACAGAACGTCGTTGATGACCAGCATACGCACTACGCGATCGCCGTACTCAGCCGTCAGGGGCACAGAAGCGATCTTCTCGTAAGAAGCATCGTCCAAAACCTCCACGGATGCACCGCTCTTGAGACCGCACAAGAGGAAGCCGCCCTCGTGCTCCACGGAATAAACACCGCTGAGCTCAACGAGATCTACACAAGCAGAGCCGTCGGGTGCGATCTTCATGATGCCGTCCTTACCTTCGTTGGCGTTGACCACCAGCCAAATGGTGCCGTCATCGTCAACGTCCATGTACTGGCCTTCCTTGAGGGTAAAGCCGTCGGCCTTGACGGGATTGGCGTCGTCGCTGAAGTTGATGAGACCGTTGTCACCGAAACCCTTGTTCAGCTTGGGATTTGCAGGATCGGTCACGTCGAAGCAGTAGAGGGCATCGTAGTCATAGTTGACCATGACGTAGCAATAGTAGCTATCACCAACCTTGACTACGTCAACACCGTTGACGCCCACGTGGATGCCGCCATTGTCACCGGGATCACCAAACTCGTAAGCAGCCTCCAGGGCGACCTCTTCCAGAGTGCCGTCCTCCATCTGCTTGGCAATACCCAGATTGACCAGGTTATAGTTCTGAGAGAAGGCAAAGCCTACGTATACGTAGCCGCGGTCATCGGCGGCAATACCCTTGGCGTAGGAGTAGGGAGAACCGGGCAGGCCGGCTTCCTCGCCGTCGTAATGATAGTACAGGTCGGTAACTACGCATTTCTGGGTGTCGTAAACCACCACGCCACGAATGCCGGTACCGCCGTTCAGGGTACCCATGTAAAGATAACGGCCGTCGGTGGACATGGCAAAACCACGCATATTGATGGTGCAGGCCTGAAGCCAATCGCCGTCAGCCTCGGGAACCTCATCCTCCCACCAATACTCAAAATAATCCTCATCCAGATCCGAGTAGATCTCAATACCGGACTGCACGTACAAAGCCTTCAATTCAATGGTAGACCAGGTATCGGCTGTTACGTTGGCAGACAGTGCGGAGGAGCCTACAGAAGCAAAGGACAAAAGCAGGGTTAGGATCAATAGTGTTGCAAGAATTTTTTTCATCTTAAAATTCTCCTTTCCAATCATGCACGAAAGTTTCAAAAAACAACGTGCTTTTGGGATATTATAACACCCATGTGTGGAGGGTTAACAAACAATTCATGAATTATTCGTTAATAAAGCTGTTGCTATGCTTTGAGTCGGGCTTGCAGGATCCTACAGACCGCATCCACATCCCGCGAAGATGCCTGTTTGTCCTTTTCGTAAGTCACAGCGGTAAAGGTTTCCGTGAGTTTGTCCATCTCCGATATATTGGTCTTGCGGCCGATGACGTCGGCCATTTCCAGAGGTGTCTGATGCTTGGCGATGCCGATGTGGGCATCATACAGCTCGGTGATGAGCACCTCGTAGGCAAATCTGTACTGCTCATTGATATCGGGCAAAGCCTTGAGCTGCTTGACAAAGGATCTGTAACTCTTGGGCAATTCCGTAGCTTCGGCTTTGGTCTCAGTCACCGTATCTACGTAATGCTGTTTTTTGGGGCGTTCCCCCACCACCTGCTTGAAGTCCATTTCGCTGAAGTCCTTCCTTTTCTTGAGGAAACGCAGGCGGAGGAAAAATCCAATGATTTTGCCGAAAAACTCCCCAATGATCTTCTCCCAGTATTTGAGTCCCTTGGGGCGCACAAAGCGCATGATACACGTCACCGACAGCACGGGGATAATGATCAACCCCAAGAAGAACAGCGCCAGATTAACACCGGGTGCGCCCTTGATGGGGAAATTCAACACCAGACTCATATCGGGTGTCAGGAAAAAGCGGAGGGGAATGGCCAAAACAGCCAAAAGACTGAGAATGATCACGGCGGTGAGCAGGGTGGTCAGCCACAGTCCCGCCGCACGGCCCATACCGTGGAGGCGAAGCTCCTTGGTGGCATAGCAGGTCTTGGAGGAATAAGAGGGCTTGATCACGTACTCCTGGTTCATGAGCACAAAAAGACACAAGGCATAGACCAGGACACAAGCGGCAAATAGGCCGTTAACACCGTCCAACCACCAGGTCGCGACACCGAAGGGGATGCCCAGGGCAAAGAGGCATTCGATCAAAGTACGCAGGGAGCAAAGCTGGTGGAACTGAAAAGGCACCAGGAGAGAACCCAACACCGAAGCTACCACGCAGGCGATCACCATAAGGGGGAAGCCCACCTCGGCGTTATAAAAGGGGTACAGGAGGGTCTCCAATACCTGTCCCGCCGCAAAACTGAAGCCGACAGCCACGGCGGCACCCAGAATGAGGGAGGGAACCATCACCGCAGGAGGCGAGAACTGCCATTTGGTCTCAAAGGAAAAGCTGAACTCCTCCTCATCACTTTTGATGAAGAGGAAGCGGATGCCTTTATGGATGCCGTAGCCCACGGCAAAGAGCAGGGCCGAAGCGAACCAGGTGAACGCGGTAGCGTACTGCCCCGCGCCCACCGACACAAGGATCTCAAAATAGGGCATGACAATGGCACAGAAGGCCACGCAGGCAAGGAGCTTATAGAATCTCAGCCATCGGCCGCGCCATCTTTCGATGGCAGTTCTCTTTTGGTGTCCATCCACCCTTGATTTGACCTTTGAAGTAACGTCCTCCGCCAGTTTGACAGGAGATTTGCGTTTCAGTTTTGCGGGGCGCAGGGTTTTATGACGCATAACCTACACCTCCTCTCCATTGGCTGTGGCGGAAATAAGCCTCCACCTCGGGGGGCATATTCAGAGCGTTCTGATAGGAGGTCATGATATAAAAGATCACATTGACCCCTTGCTCCGTCATGACGCGGTGAAAATTCACCATACGCTGATCCACGAAGGGAGTGACGAACACGATATTGCCGCCTTGGGCGTACAGGTAGGGGTTCTCTATGATGTCCGCGAGCAGCCGCTCGGTGGGCAAAGACAGCTTCATGGGAAGCTTGGCCAAAATACGGTAGGCCTCGATGACCGAGCTTTTGTCAGAAAACTGCTCGCTGGCAAAGATATGGCAACCCAGCCGTCCATCATGGACACGGCTGCCGCCCAAAAGTTCGCTCGGTTCTGTGTTGGCCATCAGACGGACGGGGATATTTCGGCGGATGGCACTGTCCAAAAGGGAGGCGCAAAGAGAAATACAATCCTCCACGTAGGCAGGAGCGCTGATCTCGGGGAAATCGGGTTCAATGATCACGGATTGCATATTCAGTACGATGTGATAGCTGTCGTTCTGCTGAACCTCCATCTTTTTGACCATCATGCGGCCCAAGCGGGCGGTCTGCTTCCAATCCACGGTGTTGAGGGGATCAAAGGGCTCATATTCACGAACGCCGCAGATGGACATGGGATCCTGCACCAAACCCTTAGGCGTGGTGCGTTCTCCCGTAAAGGAGGGGGACAGCGCCATTTGGGTCAGCCATTCGGCCGCCACGGGCAACACCGTCAGGTGATCCTTGGGTGAAGCCTCGGGCTGCATCCGCATAGAGTAGGTACTCATACCAATGGCATCATGGGAAATGACGTGCATTTGCACCGTCTGAGCGGTGTAAAGGCCGCGAGTTTCGGCTACGATGCGCCAGCGTCTCGACACCTGACCGTGGGGCGGCAGGAGGAACACGCTCTGTACCGATTGCACCGTCTCGTCCCTCCCCTTCTCATCCTCGGCGGTGAGTACCACCTTGAGACCCTCGGGAAGCAGAGTCTCCATCTTCAAAAAGGAAATGGTGCGATCACTGTTGTTCACCACCACTTGATCGAGGTACAGGTATTCCCCTGAGAACACCTCATCGGTGCTGAATTCAAAATGATAGGAAAGCTCCTTCTCCACCACCATGCGCCAGCGCTTCCGTTGGAGGAAATACACCGCCACAAAGGCTAAAAGAAAGGCGATAACGAACCAACTCATAAGTCCTCCTTATTGATCATTTATCGAGGACGACGGGCACCTTGGTCAAAAGATATTCGATCAAAGCCTCGCTGGATTGGGTGAGCTGAAGGCTGCTGCCCGTGCGGGTGATGATGCGGTGGGCCAGCACAGGGATGGCCAGAGCTTTGACATCATCGGGCAAAACGTGATCTCTCCCTTCCATGGCGGCCCAGGCGCGGGTGGCGCGGGTCATAGCCACCACACCACGGGGGCTGACGCCCATTTTGATCTTTTCGTGGTCTCTGGTGGCGCGGATCAGACGCACCATATAGTCTGCCACAGCAGGGCTGATATGTACGGCGTCGATCTCTGCACGGGCGGCGCGAACGTCCTCAAGGGTGGCCACGGTCTCCACTGTCCCGCCCTTGGCTCCCGTACAGATCTTATCCACAATGCGTGTCTCTCCTGCCAGATCGGGATAGCCTAAATGAAGCTTCATCATAAATCTGTCCACCTGCGCCTCAGGCAGAGGGAAGGTGCCTTGGAATTCCAGAGGGTTCATAGTGGCCATGACCATGAAGATATCCGAAAGCGGCATGGTCTCGCCGTCGATGGTCACCTGACGCTCCTCCATACACTCAAGCAAAGCAGATTGGGTACGGGGCGTGGCGCGGTTGATCTCGTCGGCAAGGAACAAGTTGGTAAAAACGGGGCCTTTGCGAAGGGCAAATTCCCCCGTGTGCTGGCGGTAGTAGTTGATACCCGTGATATCCGAGGGGAGCAGGTCGGGGGTGAACTGCACACGCTTATAGTCACCGCCGAAAGAATCGGCCAGGGCGCGGACAAGGCTGGTCTTACCCGTACCGGGGACGTCCTCCAAGAGGACGTGACCGCCGCTGAAAAAGGCGCAGAGGAAGGTCTTGATAACAGCCTCCTTGCCAAAAAGGACAAGGCTAATGTTGTCGGTGAGCTTTTGGGTGAGGGTCCTCGTGATGTTGGTGTTTTCCATAATAAGATTATTCCTCCTTATATTGGGGTGTTTCTTCGTCAATAAAAATCACACCGCATTCTTCACATTCTGCGGTCATATCAGCGCCCGGACAGCCGCACCAAGGGCAAACGGGACATTTGATCTCACGGCTGATCACTACGGGAAAATTTGCCCATGGCGGCAGCATCACTTCATCACCCACAACATAATACCCACGGGCAACAGCGGCTTCGTTGCGGAGGAAGGTATAGGTAAATGAGAGTCCATGATGCGAACGGACCACGATATCACAAGCATCTACGTTGGTTAACGCAGTGCGCAACGCACCACCGGGGGCATAATAATTACTTTTCTTTTCGATTGGTGCCATACGGCGGTCATTTTTGATCTCTATTACTTGTCCTTTCATATTCATCTTGAAAGGCAACTTGTAAAAGCCGTAACAGATAAGTGGGAGCAGGATAAGAACGCCGAAAATGATCCAAAAAGTAACCGGAGATTCTTCCATGGTAAAAACAGCATTGGTGCGAGAGACAACAAACAGGAGCGTAAGGCTCATTGCATAAAACAGAAGGCTTTTGATGATCTGTTTACACAGTTTGGAGATACCCTTCTTGCGGATAGAACAAATGGCGGTGTCAGATAGTTGAAGCATCGTATGTTCTCCTCTCATTGCATTTTGGAATTGTGTTGGGTGCATCCTTGTTAAGCGATGGCAACAAGGCTCCCTTATCATAACTTATTGATATTATACCAAGCTTATATAAATTTGTCAACATAGTATTTTGAAAATAGCATTGACCTTTTACCATTTTGATGTATAATATAAACAAGTCGTACAGTAACCAAAATTTTCAAGGAAGAGGATAAACATACATGGCTTGGAAAGACGATATAGAAGAAAATATCAAATGCGGTCTGATTGAAATTTTAATTTTATCCCTATTATCACAAGAAGATATGTACGGATATAAAATCAAAACCGAGTTAGCACAACGTACCAACAACACTTTTATTGTAAAAGAGGGATCGCTATACGGGCCTCTATACCGTATGCAAGAACGGAAATTGATTTCAAGTCGCAAGGAATTGGTGGGCGAAAAAAGATTCAGAAATTATTACCATATTGAAGAATCCGGAAAAGAATATCTTGCGTATGCGATCAAGCAGTTCAATTTGATTTTCGATGGAGCAAACAATCTCATTAAAGGAGTGAATTCAGATGAAAAAGCAAAACAATAAAATAGTAAACGAATATATCAAAGAAATCAGTAAGGCATTAACTTGCTCCAAAGATATGAAAACGGCTCTTTTGCATGAATTAGAGCAACAAGCACGGGAACTTGAAAGCAAGGTGCAAAGTTTAACTGCAGATGATTTATATAATGAAATTGGTTCTCCACAAGAAATCGCACTGGGATTCGAAAGCCGGGCCGACATAGAGGCAATCAAAAAGAACGCCACTAAATATAGAAAAGCCAAAATCATCTGCTTAATCAGTTCTATATTAGCGGTAATTGCAGTCGTAATTGCAATCGTGATCATTTGCTCAAATGATGACTATTATTCAGACACACAAGTAAATAGCACTATAGAAGAGGTTACATCATAAAAAGAATATTCATCATGTGCTTTGGGGAAAAATTTGGGGTCTTGTTAATACATCACCGCCCGCTATCACTATATTTTTATTATATCACGCGGTCATCAGATTGTCAAGGAAAATCTTTTGTTTTTCTCCAACTTCAGCACTATAACCATGAAACGGCATCTGTTTTTAGGCAAAACACAAAAACGCGGAGGGTATTTCCCTCCGCGTTTGGATTTTTATTCGTCGCCGCTTCCTTCGGCACGTCCGCTGATGCGGATCTCAGCCAAATCGCTCTTGGTTATGAGCAGTTTTCTGGGCTTGTTGCCGTCGGCAGGACCCACAAAGCCCATCTCTTCCATGCGATCGATGATCTTGGCGGCACGGCCGTAACCAAGGTTCAAACGGCGCTGGAGCAGGGATGTGGAGATCTTTTCGGCGTCCACGGCGACTTCCACAGCCGCCCAGAACTTGCCGTCCTCGTCGTCACCGCCGAGGGCGCTGAAGTCCTCGATATTGCCGACGTCTCCGCCCTTCTTTTTGCCTTGGCCACACTTGGCGGCCTCCACCTCGATAAGGTGCATGAAGGACTCGTCGTATTCGATCTGCTCGTTGTGCTCCTTCAGGAAGGAGACAACCTTTTCAACCTCACCGTCGCTGACGAAGGTACCCTGCACACGCATGGGCTTATTACAACCCACGGGAGCGTACAGCATATCACCTCGGCCAATGAGCTTTTCAGCACCCACAGTATCAATGATGGTACGGGAGTCCACGGCGGCAGATACCGTAAAGGCAATACGGGAAGGAATGTTGGCCTTGATGAGACCCGTGATGACGTCCACCGAAGGACGCTGTGTGCCCAGGATCAAGTGGATACCTGCGGCTCTTGCCTTCTGTGCCAGACGGCAGATGGCAGTCTCCACTTCGTTGGAAGCGGTCATCATGAGGTCAGCCAGCTCGTCAATGATGATGACCATCTGAGGCAGGGGAGGACGCTCGGGATCGCCCGCCGTCAGCTCGTTGTAGCCCGCCAGGTTACGGACGCCAACCTCCTCGATGAGCTCAAAGCGGCGTTCCATCTCCACCACAGCGGAGTTGAGAGCACCTGCGGCCTTCTTGGGGTCGCTAATAAGGGGACAATACAAGTGAGGCAGATCGCGGTACACCGCAAACTCTACCTTCTTGGGATCGATCAGAATGAGCTTGACTTCATCGGGCTTGGCCTTATAAAGGATACTCATGATGATGGAGTTGATACACACCGACTTACCCGAGCCCGTGGTACCCGCCACCAGAAGGTGGGGCATCTTGTTGATGTCCATCATAACGGGGCTGCCCGCCACGTCGGCACCAAGGCACGCGGCCAGACGGCTCTTGTGGTTCATAAATTCGGGGGCCTCGATCAGATTGCGGAGGGCCACGGTGGATGCGCGATCGTTAGGTACCTCAATACCCACAGCGTCCTTGCCGGGGATAGGGGCTTCGATACGCACACCCGACTTGGCCAGACCAAGAGCAATATCGTCCACTAGATTGGCAATGGAGCGAACACGCACACCCGTATCGGGCTTGACTTCGTAGCGCGTGATGGTGGGGCCGCAGGAGCAAGCGATCTCCTTGACACGGATATGGAAGGACTCCAATACATGACGCAGCTTGTGGGTATTGCGGACGATCTCGTTTTCATCGGCCTCATAGCGCTTGGGGCCGGGGATCAACAGATCAATAGGGGGGAAAGTATATTCTTTCTTTTCTTCTTCGGTGACATCCTCCATGGCAGAGGGAAGAACGATCTCCTCGTCGGGAAGTCCGTCGATTTGATGATCGGTGGTGCTGGTCACAGCCGCCGTCTCCTGGCGGTTCACCACCACCACGAATTTCTCGGGCTCGGCACTGTTTCCAGAGGGAGAAGACTGCACACTGCGGGCGGCAGTAGCCACCGTTTCGTTTCCGCCATCGGCTTCATCGTTCCAGGAGATCTCCAGGGTCTCCATATCCTCGTGAGTATCGTCGGATGCAAACTCGTCGTCATCTCTGCAGCGGCTTACGTGAGCAGGGCGAGCCTTGGCTTCACGGCGATCGCTAAAGGAACGGCGCTGAGGAATATAAAGCTCATTCCCCTCATCAGCAGTATCGTCTGCTTGTGCCTTCCCTTGGGGAAGGGCCTCTGCATCGTCATTCACGCGCAGGTCCTTTTCCGTATCATCACTGTCTGCCGACACCTCTTCCGTGAGCGTTGCCTTTTTGTTGCGGATGGCTTTAGGGGGTACGTAGGCCTCCTCGTCGGGCTCGTCATCGGCTTCGGCACGTGCATCTTCTGTATATTCGTCATCCATGACCTCTCCCGTCCGTGCATTTACAAGCAGGGTCTCGGCGCGGGCAGGCTTGTCTTTTTTGACGGACGCAGGCTTCGCAGTCTCCGTCTCAGCGGTCTTCTTGTGGCGCGGAGGGACGTAAGCTTCCTCTTCGTCCTCGTCGGGCATGGGAGCTTCCTTAAGCTTTCTCTTCTTCGTTGGAGCAGGGACATCGTGGGCCTCCAGCGCCGCACGGGCATCCTCGGCGTCGCGCTCGGCTTTTGCCTCACGGGAAGCGGCGATCTGGGCCTTGATCAAGGAACCCACGTACGCGGGCGTAACGCCCACGAGGAACATGATGAGCAAAGGAAACACCAGGACAGACACCAGAATGGTACCCCACACCTTCAGGCCGTGGTAGAGCAAGAAGCCCAACATACCGCCGACGAAGCCGCCGCCCGTAAATTCAGCACCCGAAGTGAAGTAAAGGATGAGATCGAACTCCGCCAAGCTCTCATCCGCAGCACAGGAAAACACGTGGACCACGGCAGAGATCAGCACCATGAGCACCACTGACAGCACGCTGCGGAGGACCACGGTCTCTTCCCGACAATTCTTACGCCAGAAAATGGCGAGGTAAATGAGCAGAAGAGGGATACAGTAAGCAGGCCAGCCAAAGAGGCCGTAGAAGAAATAGCTGAACCAATAGCCCACGGGACCCATCCAATGCTCGGAGGGGCCGGCTTCGCCGCAGATCAGATGTACCGTAAAGAACACCAATAGCAAAAGTCCCACAGCACCCATAATATAGGGCATATACTGCTCTGAAAAATTCTTTCGTCTGGCGGCGGCAGCGGTCTTCTGCTCGCTCTTTATTTTATTCAGCTTGGCCTGTTCCTCACGGGACAATCGGGCGGCTTCCTTGGTGTTTTTTCCCTTGGAGGACGCCACGGTGGCCGTGGTAGATCTCTTGGTAGCGCTTCCTTTTTTGGCGGATGCGGCAGAGGTCTTTTTTTTCTGTTCTTTTGCCATGTCTGTATCCTTTCCCTTTTTCTTCATATTGCTGCCGATATCTCGGTCGTATAAGTGCCAAGACTTGCGGAAAAACTCTTTTTGGTGACAATACGCCATAATAATACTTTATTATAACACGAACTTCAAAAAAATTCAAGAGGAAAATACAAAGGATTTATCATTTTAATGATGGAAACAAGCTATTTTGACAAGTATCCCCGCGTCTCTTTGCTCCTGTGGGCGCTGTTGGGGCTGGGCGCGGGATTTCTCAACGGGCTTTTAGGCGCGGCGGGAGGTATTTTGCTGGTGACTCTTCTCTCCCGTATGCCGCCCTTCCCCGTCCGAAAGCACGGCGCTTCCCTGCCGCCTCCCGAGGGACGGGCGGTTTTTGTCATGGGGCTTTGGGTCATGATCCCCGCCACTCTGGTCTCCGCCACGCTGTATTTCGCGAGAGGCATGGGCGGCGCACCCTCCTTAGCCGTAGCCATCGCCCTCCCCGCCGCCGCAGGGGGACTGATCGGCGCGCTTTTGCTGGGTAAGATCCCCCGCCAAGCCCTGAAAAAGATCTTCGCCCTCCTCGTTCTGTTCGCGGGACTTCGCATGGTGCTGTCATGACGGCGGCGTGGACACTCGTCACCATGGCAGCGGCGCTGGTCATTGGTGTTTTGTCGGGCATGGGTATGGGTAGTGCGGGGCTATTTGTCTTATTTCTCACGTCGGTGGCAGGCATGGGGCAGACCGAAGCACAGGGACTCAATCTCATTTTTTATCTCTGCTCTGCGGGAGCCTCCCTTTTTCTTCACGCAAAAAAACAAGCCGTTCCTCTCCGCATCATTCCATACCTCGCCCTCTTTGCCGCGGCGGGGGTGGTTCCCGGCGTTTATCTTGCCGATCATCTGGACGCCCTGCTTCTGCGACGGCTTTTCGGCGGTATGCTAGTGATTACGGGGACACAGGCCTTGCTTGGAGAGAGGCTATTTCGCCGCCGCAGGAAGGAAACCGAGGAAAAATAAAAAACCTCCGAAAAAAACACTTGCAATATACGCTAAAGAATGGTATAATCGTGATAGAATAAATACACGAAGTATCTTATGCCGCCGCAAGGCGGAGAAATGGAGATAGCGTGAAAGTTCAATGATCCCGAATCGAAGTTCACTGTTTCACGCACAATTCTCCCTAAAATGGGGCCCCACCCATTTTGTCGCAAAAGCGGCACGGTCGAATTTCAAGCTGTATTTGTGCCGCCTGTGGCGGCGGAATGGAGGTTTATATGGTTTATATGTTCCTTGCCGAGGGCTTTGAAGAAATAGAAGCCCTTTGTCCTCTGGATCTGCTCCGCCGTGCGGGGGTGGAGGTCTGCACCGTAGGCATCGGAGCCCCTCGGATCACGGGGTCCCACGGGATCAACGTAGCCGCCGATATCACGGATCAAGAATTTCTCGCCTTGATCGACCCGGCCCCCGACATGATCATCCTGCCCGGCGGAATGCCCGGCTCCCTGAATCTGGATGCCGCACCCGCCGTAGATACCGCCATCAAGGCCGCCATAAAGAGCAACGGTTATCTGGCCGCCATTTGCGCCGCGCCTTTGATCCTCGGCCGCCGTGGGCTGCTCACGGGTCGCCGCGCCACCTGCTATCCCGGATTTGAGGACGAGCTCGTGGGTGCCACCAATATCGGGGGCCGCGTCATCCGCGACGGGAACATCATCACCGCCACCGGCATGGGCGTAGCCTTGGAATTCGGTCTGGAGCTCATCAGCGTACTGAAAGGCCCCGAGACAGCCGGCAAGATCAAAGATGCCGTCCGTGCCTGATATGACCCCCAGCAAGACCGAGTTGCGCCGTCATTTTTCGGCGTTGAGGGACAGACTGAGCACAGAACTACGGCTGGTTGCGGAAAGCGCCATCAGAGAGGCGCTTTTTTCCCTGCCCGCCTGGAAAAACACCCCCCTCGTCTGCGGCTACGCCACCATGGGGAGCGAAATGGATCTGTCTCCCATCTGGGCGCGTGCCGTATCCGAGGGGAAGGCCTACGCTTTGCCTGTCACCCTCTCAGACGCCCGCGAGGGACGTATGGTCTTTCGCCGCCTGTCGGACTACACCCCCGAAAAGCTGGTTCCTGCCCGTTTTCGCGTTCCTGAGCCCTCCGACAATTGCCCTACCCTCGATTTGCAATCGTTTGAAAACGCGCTGATCCTCGTTCCCGGATTGGCCTTTGATAACAGCGGCTACCGCCTCGGCTACGGTGGCGGCTACTACGACCGTTTTCTCGCGTCTCTCTCCGATAACCATATCTCGGCGACCACCGTGGGGTTGGCCTTTTCGGTCTGTCACACACAAGCGCTTCCCCATGCCCCCCACGATATACCGGTGGACTACATTATTGACGAAAGGAGGGTGATCTGCCCTTATGGATCAAAATCATAAACCTTCACGTAAAGCGGCGTTCAGATCCTTTCTCCGCGGCGATCACGCCGTTAATCCATACGCCGCCTGGCTGATCTTTGCTTCCTACGCCCTGCTCCTCCTCTCACGTTTCATCGACACCTTCCTTTTGACAGAGGAGAACGCCTATCTCAGCACCATCCTGCTCCAGCTTTTGATCTTTCCCATCCCCACCTATCTCTACATACGCCTGCGAGGGAAGGCGCTCTCGGGCAAGCTGGCTCTCGTCCCCCCTGCGCTATCCCACCTTTTTCTCATCCTCTCAGCTATCCTCATGCTCATCAGCGGATGCACCTTGCTGGCACTCATCTGCGGCATGATGAACGCCCAGCCCTCCTTTACCCTCTATGACACCTTCTCCTCTATACACGACGGCACCGCAGAGGCCTCCATCCGTTTGATCCTGGCCTACGGTCTTCTTCCGGCCTTTTGCGAGGAGCTCATGTTCCGAAGCATCCTCTGCGCCGAATACGAAAAGCACGGCATCCTCTACGCCTCCCTGCTTTCTTCCCTGTTTTTCGCCTTTTTGCATTTCGACCTAACGGCTCTTCCCGTCTATCTCTTCGCAGGGCTTTTGCTGGCCGCCGTTCGTTACGTAACGAGATCCGCCATCGCCTCCATGATCGTGCATTTAGGTTATAACCTGTTCGGCATCTTCGTTCAAGCAGGACTGTCGGGCTACTGCCGCAGCACGGGCAGCATCGGCCTTTTGGTGATCCTTCTGATTGCCCTGCTCCTGCTCTCCTCGGCCTTTTTCTGCGGGGAGGTCTCCCGTATTCTGAAGCGACGCGGCACACGCAGTCTTTTGGACGATCCCCAAGCGCTCTCCACCCCGGGTCTCAACACCATCCCCCGCAAAAAATGGCCCGTCACAATCAGAAATGCCTTTGCTTGTCCTCAGGCCGTTGGCGCAGTGCTGCTCTGGCTCTTCGGCGTCATCCTCAACTTGATCAAGTGATGGTCTGACAGGCGAATCCCTCGCTGTAACTCCATCGTTCATGCGCCAGGACAGGCTTAGTTTTCGGTTTCTTTTCACAATTTTACCAAAATTCACTTGTGGCCTTTGCCTATTGACAGAACGCAAGGAAAAGTATATAATATAAGGTGGATTTTTCCATATTCTTATTAGGAGGAAGCAAATGAAATTCTGCAAGATCTTAAGTCTTATATTGGCCGTTCTTATGCTGGTGAGCACCCTCGCCGCTTGCGGCGAGACCACCGAGCCCGATGAAACTCAGGCACAAACCAACGCACCCTCCGGCAGTGGCAACGGCGACAACGCCGAAACAGAAGTCGAGACCGTTGACCCCGCGGAGGAAGCCCTCGACCGCCTTACCGACATTGACTGGGGCGGAGATGACTTCTGCATTCTTTTCGTCAGCGATATCGCAGGCTATGCCGAAGAGGTTGAAGCTGAGGCAGAAGCCTCCGACCAAACCAGCAGTGCCGTGATCAACGACGCGGTCTACGAAAGAAACATTCTGTTCGAAGACCGTTGCCACCTTACCTTCGTCCCCTCTCCCACCACCACCGCCGGCGTCACCACCCAGGTCAGTGCCGAATGTCAGACCAACGCAGGCGACTACGCGCTGATCACCGCCCCAGCATCCATCACCGCCAAAATGGCCACCTCGGGTTATCTTTACAACTACCTGGAAATGGCCATCGACTACGAAAAGCCCTGGTGGGATCCCGGTACGTTGGATTTCGCTCTTGACGGCAACATATTCTTCATGAACGGCGCTCACAACATTGTGGACGACGACGTAACCTTCGTCTTCATGTTCAACAAGACACTCCAGCAGGAAGCTAAGATCGAAGATCCTTACACCACCGTCAGAAACGGCGATTGGACCTTGGATCACTTTAACACCATCATCCAGAGCGTGTCCGCCGACAGCGACGGTAACGGTGTTTGGGACGAAAAGGATACCTACGGCTTCTCTGCTCCCAGTTCCATCGGTAACACCCTCTTCTATGGCGCGGGTCTGCGGTACGTAGCCAACAGCCGCGACATGGATTATCCCGAATTGGCGTTGAGCAATCAGCTTGAAAAAGCCGCACAGGTACTCGAAAAGGCTCAGGCTATCGTTCATGAAAACAATTCCTCGTACGTGGCCAAGCCCGGCAATGAGCCCTTCTCCCGTGACATTTTCGTGCAAGAGCGTGGCCTCTTCTACTGTGAAGCCGCCAGCTATCTCCGCGCACTGAATCAGACCATGGAGGGTGACTACGGCGTGGTTCCTGTGCCCAAGTTTGACAAGGAACAGCCCAACTATCTGACCTGGACCCATGACATCGGCTCTACCCTCAGCATTCCCACCTCCATCGTAGACGAGATCGAGAACCAGCAGTTTGAGGAGGTTCTTGAGGCTTACGTCGTGCTGTCCTACAAGCTGGTCAAGCCCGCTTACTACGACACCATGCTTACCAGCCGTAACGTCCGTGATCCTGATTCCGCAGAAATGCTTGATCTGATCTTCCAAAACCGTACATACGATATGGCCATGTACTTCACCGACCTGGGCTTTTCCAGCCTGTTCTCGGATTGCGTTATCGGCAACACCGATAATTTCTCTTCTAAGTATACTTCCAACTCCAAGCGCTTCGACAGACAGATCCAGAACATTCTGAAGCACATCAGCCAATAATTCTCACGTCCAAACACCTCCCCGTTTCGGGGAGGTGTTTTTGGACAGAAGCAAAATACTTTACATTCAGTTAACAATACTCCCTTGCACTTTCGACAGAAATCGGCTATAATATAGACAGAAAAACCCCTTACTCTATGAAAACAAGGAGAACGCCTATGTCGACATCCCTGCTGGATAAGACCCCCGAGACAGCCGAAGCCAAGGAGGAAAAGGCCGTGCAGCCCCGCACTTACATACCCGTCAAGCGCAAAAAGCGTTTCACCGACCGTAAGGAAGGCCGCCATCTGCGCACCCTCAATGCCATGAACAAGTTCATGCCCTTCATCATGCCCATGCGGTGCGACGCTTTGAACACCTTTGCCGAGACTCTGGATGTGACCCGCGCCGACGTCTTTATCAAGGACATGATCGCCGCAGGCTACGAAAATTTCAGCTTTTTGCATATCATGCTGGCAGCCTACGTTCGTACCGTATCCCAAAAGCCCGGCATCAACCGTTTTGTCAACGGACAGCGGATCTATGCCCGCAATAACATCGAGGTGGTCATGACCATCAAGAAGGAAATGTCTCTCGACTCTCCCGACACCTGTATAAAAGTGTATTTCGAACCCGATGATACTATCGAGGAGATCTACGACAAATTCAATGCCGTGGTGGCCAAGGAAAAGGAAAATGCCGAGTTGGGCAGTGATTTTGACAAGACCGCCAACACCCTGGCCAACCTTCCCCGCCCCATCTTGCGCGGGGTGGTCAAGCTTTTAAATTGGCTGGATTATCATGGATGGCTCCCCAAATTCCTCACGGGTGTCAGCCCCTTCCACGGCAGTATGATCATCACCAGCATGGGCTCTCTGGGTATCAAGCCCATCTACCATCACATCTACAACTTTGGTAATCTGCCCATTTTCGTAGCTTACGGCATCAAGCGCACCGTCAAGGAGCCCCAAAACGACGGCACCCTCAAGACCCGCCGTCTCATCGACCTCAAGGTGGTCACCGACGAGCGCATCTGCGACGGCTATTACTTTGCGTCCGCCTTCAAGCTCATGCGCCGCTTCGCCGAGAACCCCGCCCTCCTGCAAAAGCGCCCCGAGGAAGTGTTTGAGGATATTGATTAAAAAGAGAACACAAGGGGGAACCTTCTTGTAAGAAGCTCCTCGCCAAAGCTCGGGGCAAGCATGCCGAAGGCATGGCTTGCATTCCCCCCTGGTCTCGCTGCGGCTCGGTCACGCCGCGGCTCTGACAGCCCACCGGGCTGTCATTCAGTACCGCGTCGCCGCTTCGCTACCCCCTCCAAGAACTTTTAAAATAAAAATATTTTTGGGTAGAGATCCAATAGCGGAAAGTATTTCTATACCCCCATGGGGCCCCTGCCCCATTCAGATGTAGGGGAGAGGCTTGCTCCTCCCGTTAAAATTTCATCATTCAGAAAGTGTCCAACATGGAACGCAAAAAAATCCTACTCATATCCACCGGCGGCACCATTGTCTGCCGTGACCGCGGCCGAGGTCTTGTCCCCGTTCTTTCGGCGGCGGATCTATTGCGCCACGTTCCCCGTATTTCCGAGATCTGCGACACCGCCACCCTCGATCTGTACCGTCTGGACAGCACCGACATGACCCCTGTGGAGTGGCAAGGCGTGGCCGCGGTCATCCATCGGGATTACGATAAATACGACGGCTTTATCATCACCCACGGCACAGACACCCTGGCCTACGCCTCAGCCGCTCTGTCCTGTCTCATGCGCAACAGCCCCAAGCCCATCGTACTGACGGGTTCTCAGATCCCCATGGGACAGCGCGGATCGGATGCCCCCGTTAATCTGGCGGATGCCTTTACTTGGGCCTGCCATCCCGAGGCGAGAGGTGTGCACATTGTTTTCGCCGGACGTGTCATCCGCGGTCTGCGCGCAAGAAAGCGCCACACCACCGACACCGACGCATTTGAGAGCGTGAATTGTCCCGACCGTGCCACTATCCGCGCAGGGCGAGTCATGATCACCCCCCACACCGCGCCCGTTCGATATCCGGCGGCAGGACTGTCCGACAAGCTGAACACCAACGTGGCGTTGGCGCATCTGACCCCGGGTATGTCCCCTGCCCTCATTTCCCGTATGGCCGAGGGGCTGGATGCTTTGGTGGTCGAGGGCGTGGGCATCGGCGGTATTCCCGACACCCTGACCCCCATTCTCACCGAGCTGGCCGACAACGGTCTTTGGCTCATTCTCACCTCCCAAGTGCCTTACGGCACCTGTGATTTCACCGTCTACCGCGTGGGCCGTCGCATCGCCGAAGCCTGCGGAGAACGTGTCATCACTACCCGAGACGTTCCCGTAGAGGCCACCTTCGCCGCCGCTATGTGGGCCTTGACCCAAGAGGATTTCCCCACGGCGTTTACCAGAGCGCTGAAGGGAGATATGTAAAAGAATGTGAAGAGCCTCTACCTCATTTGAACATCACAACAAAAGGAGCATCCCATGTCTACACTCATCCACGTTGATATTTATACCGACGGTGCCTGCAAGGGCAATCCCGGCCCCGGCGGCTGGGGAGCCGTGCTGGTCTGCCAAGGAAAGGAGCGCGAGCTTCACGGCGGAGAGGCCCAAACCACCAACAACCGCATGGAACTGACCGCCGCCATCAAGGCATTGGAGGCGCTGAAACGCCCCTGCGAGGTCACTCTGACCTCCGACTCCAAATACCTCACCGACGGCATCACCAAAGGATGGGCAGTATCCTGGCGGGCGAGAGGCTGGAAAAAAGCCGACAAGTCCCCCGCCCTCAACCCCGAGCTGTGGGGACGCCTTTTGGAGCTTTTGGAGATCCACACCGTCACCTTCGTTTGGGTCAAGGGCCATGCGGGACATCCCTACAACGAGCGGTGCGACGAAATGGCCGTCGCCGAGGCAGAGAAATATATCAAGGAATAAACCGGGCAAGCCGCCTGCGAGCATCCCACTTTCGACGAGTACGAAGGTGGGATTTTTCTGTTTATATCCTCCAAAATAAGAGTAATTCTATTGACAAATCATGGGCGGTATGATACAATATTTTTATAATGAGGGGGAGTGTACGCCCCTCCTCTCCAAGAAAGGAATTCACGTCAAATGAAGCAGCTTAATTCTCAGCTTCTGGCCGAGCTTTTGGACAAAAGAATGGCTGACGATCAGGCCAACGGCCGCGTGGGCGGTGCGGGTCTGTGCGTCATGCAGGACGGCAAAGAGGTCTACAAAAAATACTTCGGTTACAAAAATCAAACCCTCAAGATCCCCATGGACGACGGAGACCACACCATCTTCCGCCTGGCATCCATGACCAAGCCTATCACCGCCATCGCGGTGCTCATTCAGGTATCCCGCGGGCTTTTGGATCTGGACGCGCCCATCACAAATCTGCTCCCGCAGTTTTCGGATATGTGGGTGGGTGAATTGAAGGATGACAAGGTGGTGGCTAAGGAGCCCGCCAAGCGGCTACTCACCCCCCGTATGCTGCTCAGCCATCAGAATGGTCTCCACGCGGGAGATCTGGGCAACCGTCAGGGGCTTGGCACCGACGAGGACAGGCAGGACCTGGCGCATATTGTCAATTATTTTTCTACCCTTAAGCTGGATTTCCAACCCACCGAAGCCCAGATGTATAGCGCAACCGCCGCTTTTGACGTCTGCGCCCGTCTCGTAGAGCTGACCTCGGGCATGCCTTACAACGAGTTTGTCACGAAAGAGATCTTTAAGCCTCTCGACATGGTCGACACCACCTTTATCCCCACCGACGATCAGTGGTCTCGCTTTATCGTCATGCACAGCCGCCGCGAAGAAAACGGCGTTGGCATCAGCGAAGACAGTGCCACCATCCCCGGCTGTATTTTCGAGAATTTCCCCATTACCTGGTTCTCGGGCGGTGCGGGTCTCTGCTCTACCCTGCCCGATTATGTCAAATTTGCAGAGATGCTGGCTGACAGCGGCAGACTACCCGACGGTACACAGCTCGTCCCCGAAGCCCTCATCCGCGAAATGGGTACGCCTTGGGTCCCCTTTGAGGTTATGCCCGTCAGAGAGCGCTGGGGCCTCGGTGTCCGCGTCATTACCGAAGAGCATTGGATGCCCAAGGGTTGCTTTGGATGGAGCGGTGCTTACGGCTCTCACTTCTGGGTAGACCCTGCCAACAAGATCACCGCTGTCTACATGAAAAACTCCCGCTACGACGGCGGCGCGGGCTCCCAGACCTCCTCCTACTTCGAACAGGACGTGTATGCGGCTTTGGAATGAGAAGAACGCAAGGGGCGTTGCCCCTTGACCCCACCAGGAACCTTCTTAAAAGAAGGTTCCTGGACCTCCAAGAACTTTCAAAAACAAAGAATTGACCAAGAGATCGAATACCCGAAAGGGAGAGATATATTCTTGATCTGTCGAGGGCAGTTCGTATCTTACCCCAAAATGCGTTGACCGCCCATGTGGGGCCCCTACCCCACAACCATATCTTTTAATGCCACGATTAAATTTATTTCGCGTAGCGAAATATACATTCGCTTGCCGCTCAAGCGGCAAATTTCACACGCATAACGTATTTCATGTGCCGTAGGCATATTTCACTTGTCGCGCAGCGACAAATTTCACTATTACAGAGGTACATATGATCCACCGCGAAACACCCGATGCCCCCTACTCCCCCGAGGTGCAGGCCCGCATCCGACTCAATGCTCAGCGTCTCCGCGAATCCTACTATCAGCTTCCCGATGTTTTCCAAGCCCCCGATGCCGACTGGCCCGGTGACAAGGAAGGCCGCGCCCTTCTGGCCTTTGTCAGCCACTATAAAATGACGCGAGAGAAAAATCCCGCCATGGAGCCTCTGCTCCAAGAGATGCCCAAGCACACCAACGAATCTCTGTATTTCGGCCCTGCCGCGGGAGAGATGATCCACGAGCAACAGCTCTCGGGTCATTCCTGGCTCCTGCGCGGTCTTTGCGAGCATTACGAGCAGTTCAGAGACGAATTTTCCCTGAAGGCTCTGATCTCTATTACTGAAGGGCTGTTTTTGCCCACCAAGGGTAAGTATCGCACCTATCCCGTGGATCGTGACACCTCCGACGGCGGTGTCAGCGGCCATTCTGCCACCGTCATGGGCAACTGGATCTTATCCACCGACGTGGGTTGCGCCTTCATGAGCATTGACGGTCTATCCCACGTATACAAGATCACGGGGGATGCCCGCGTGCTGGCGCTTTTGGACGAGATGATCGGGGTCTACAGCAGCATCGACAAGGTAGCCCTCAAGGTACAGACCCACTGTACCCTCACCGCCGCCCGCGGTATGCTCCGCCTCTACAATCTCACCGAGGATTCCAAATATTTTATTGCCGCCAAGGATATTTTCCACCTCTACGCCTTTGGCAAGGGCATGGACGCGGCCTATCAGAACCTCAACTGGTGGGGTCGTCCCGACACCTGGACAGAGCCCTGTGCCATCGTAGACTCCCTCATGGTAGCCTTGGAGCTTTACAAGATCACTCGCAAGGACAGCTACCGCCGCTGTGCCGCCCGTATCTTCCACAACGGTCTGGCCTCCGCTCAGCGTTCCAACGGCGGTGCGGGCACCGATGCCATCACCATCCCCGACAGCAAAGGGCATGAGTCTCTGTATCTGCTGACCTACGAGGCTCCCTTCTGCTGCACCATGCGTCTGGCTGAGGGACTTTGGTACATCCACGAAAACGTGGATATGCTTTACTATGAGATCGAACGCAAGGAGAATGGTCAGCTTTGGATCGTTCACGACGAGTTCGGCCGCTATATGTGCGGCGACCTGGTGCTGTGCGAGGTATCTCTCCCCGAGGGTATAGACACCCAAGGTTGGGAGATGCCCAAGCCCGTAGCCGAGCGCCACGGACATAAGCTGGTGCCCCTGGTGAAGTTCTACAAAACCCCTGACAACGTGGCCACACAGCTCAGACAGAAAATTATTTTCAAAAAATAAACAAGGAGACACATCATGCCAAACGAGATCATCAAAGGCATGGGCTTTGGCCACATGGCCGTGGGTGCCACGGATTTTGACAAGTCCATGGCATTCTATCAAGCCCTCGGTTGCAAGCTCTACACCCAATGGGGCGAGGGGGATTCCCGCATCGCCCTGCTCGACATCGGCGACGGCAACAAGCTGGAGCTGTTTGCCAAGCCTGCCATGACCCACACCGAGGAGGGCCCCTTCATTCATTTGGCCTTCACGGTACAGAACGTAGACGAGGCTTACCGCCATGCGCTTTCCATCGGCGCTACCCCTGACACACCCCCAAAAGAATTGTCTCTTGATTCCCACCCGTTAAAGATCACCCTGCGCGTAGCCTTCGTCAAGGGGCCCGACGGAGAGACCCTGGAATTCTGCAAGCAGGTCATCAGTAAATTTTAATAAAGAGAGGAACGCATGATATGAAGCTGAAATTCATTCTGATCACTACCGCCCTTCTGGTCCTTTGTCTGGGCGTGCTGATGTCCTGTGACAGCGCAAGCACCCCTGACGACACCGCCGCAGAGGTGACTGTCACTCCCACCGAAGCCCCCACAAAAACACCTACTGAGGAGGAACCCACTGTGTCCGAAACCGAGATCATCACCGAGGCCCCTACTGAGGCCCCCACCGAAGAAGTGACCACCGAGGCTGTGACCGAGACCCCCGAGGCCGGGATGGATCACGGCATCGTCCGCGACGGCACCCCCAAGAAATATTTCACCATCCGCTTTGACGACGGCATCACCCAGGACGAAAAGGTCATGGAGATCCTCAAAAAGTACAACGCCGATTGCTGCACCTTCTACATCAACACGGGTCTGTACGGTGCCAACTGGGCTTGGGTCGGCCAGCATTTCAACCGTCCCGACGTGCCTCACCAGCGTTACACGCGCAAGGAGATTGAGTCAGGTATTTACGACGGCTTTGACGTGGAGTGCCACACCCTTAATCATCCTTCTTTGAAGAATTACAGCGAGCGTCAGGTGACCAACGAGGTCAAGCGCGACGCCCAGAACATCAAGAAGATCTTTGGTTACGAGCCCATCGGTCTGGCTTGGCCCGGCGGCGACACCGAGTGGAACGAGCAGAACATCAAGACCATTCTGGAGACCACCAACGTCCGCTACGGTAGCTGCACCACCCGCAACACCGCCAAGGGTCTTGGCAAGTTCTCCCTGCCCGAGTATTTCATGACATGGTATCCCACCTGCTCCTTCAGCGATGCCGACTCCATGGCACTTCTGAACGAGTTCATCGCCGCCGATTGCACCGAGGATATGCTCTTCTACGTCTGGTGCCACGGCTACGAGCTTGACCTCTTCTACACTTGGGAAAAGTTCGACCTGTTCATCAAGACCATCACCGAGGCCGCCGCGCAGGATGATTCCATCGTCCTCGTCACCAACGCCGAGTTCTATCAGCTCTTCAAGGACGAGATCCCCGCTTGGGTTGAGGTGGAGGTTGAATGAGAAGGACGACGGGGGAAACTTTTTGAAAAAAGTTTCCCCCGCCCCCCTCAAAAACTTTTAAAACAAAAAGCTATTGGTGAAGAAATCAAATACCCATAACTTCATCCCGCACCCCATGGGGCCCCTGCCCCATTCGTATATCAAATATCATTTTCCACAATTTACTTTTTAAAACTTTCTGAGTAAGATTTCCCCACAGAAACGTGTCTATATAGGTAGAACCCCCTTATATTATTGTAAAGGAGATTTGCCATGAAAAAACTGATCTGCGCCTTGACCACTCTTTCTCTGCTCGTGATGGCTCCGTGTTTGCTGACAGCTTGCGGAGAGAAACTACCGGCCGATTACGTAAAAGGCACGGACGTTGTCATTGATAACGAGACGCCTTTTGTGTATGATGAAAGCACCGTAAAATATTATACATCAAAAACCGATGGCAAAAAGGGCTCGTTGGATATTGAATATGTCACATATGCTATGGGACGGGACAAAGATCAGGAGTATACCTATCAGTATATTGCATCTATCTTCGGAAACAAGATCGTCCGCAACTATACCGAAGGCGGTAAGAACACCTACTACACGGTCTATTCCCTCCCCGACAATGAACTGTTCTATCTATCCCTTTACATGAAGGACGGCGTGTTGTATTTGGACAAGGATATCTATTCCGGCCTCAACGAAAGCATGGATGCCCGCTATGACGAGCTGGACGGCTATATATACGAGCAGGATTTTCCCGCTGAGATCATGGGAGACAAACTGCCAAAGCACTGTTATCTCGACTACTATTCCCAAGAGGAAATTGCCAAAAACAATGAGCGAAAATGGTCGGGGTACTATGATAGCTGCAATCAAATCAACATTCCCCATTCCATATACCATGATAGAGACGGCGTTGAATGTATAAATTTTATTCGCTGTATCGAATCGGTATCTTTCGATCTCGTAAGGGATGACGGGAACACCTATCACGGCTACTACGTGTATGATCTCTACGTCCACGAGAACGGCGCAGGCGTGCTGTATTTTTATCATCTGTACTACAAAAATTGGCTTCAGCAATCGGCCTTCCATATCATTCAGGAGGAAACTATCCCCCTCACCGTCGAGGAGGTTGCCTCTGTGGTGGACGTCATGGTGGAGCAGGACTTCGCCCATCACCCCACGTGGAATCCTGAGGAATTCACCGGTATGGACGGAAGCAGTACGGATATTTTTGCGGTTGGTAACTTTGGCGGCGGAGGCTACAAGAAGCATCTGATCTCCATGTGGGAACCCACCGCCCGCTACCCCCACTACCACATCCGCAAGGCCATCGAAGACCTTGTCCGCGCCCATGTGACCGTGGAGGAGGGACGAATTTATCGCCCCGACCTATACGAGGAATACGAATGGATGCAGTAACCCTAACGACCACACCTTCATCAACTCATACATAAACGGAGGAACCTATGGACACCGTTAAAACCGCCTATACCAAGGAGCAACTCAAGATCCTGCGTCTGCTCGCCGCCGAATATCCCTCCATTGCTCTTGCCAGCGCGACTTTGGTCAACCTCAACGCCCTGTCCAATCTCCCCAAGGGCACCGAGCATTTTATGAGCGACCTTCACGGCGAGGCCGAAGCCTTTGAGCATATCCTCAACAACTGCTCGGGGGTCATCCGCGAAAAGGTGGATCTCTTGTTCTATCGCACCATGTCAGAGGACGAGCGCCGCACCCTCTGCACCCTCATCTACTACCCCACAGAAAAAATGGAGGAACTGAAAGTGAGCGGTGTCATCACCCCCGACTGGTACCGCATCACCCTGTACCGTCTGGTGGATTTGTCCCGCTCGGTGGCCTCCAAGTACACCCGTGCCAAGGTGCGGGCGGCGCTCCCCAAGGATTTCCAGTACATCATCGACGAGCTACTCCACACCTCGGGCGAGGAGCATGACAAGCAAGCCTACTATCAGAATATCATCTCCACGGTCATTGAGGTGGGTCAGGCCGAGGCCTTTATCGTGGCGCTCTGCAACCTTGTCAAGCGCATGGCGGTGGACTGTCTGCACGTGGTAGGTGACATCTACGACAGAGGCAAGCACGCCGACCGCATCATGGATATGCTCCGCGAGCATCACAACGTGGATATCCAATGGGGCAACCACGACATCGTCTGGATGGGTGCTGCCGCGGGATCTGCCGCCTGTGTGGCCACGGTACTGAACTCCGCATTGCAGTACAATACCCTGTCCACCATCGAAAACAGCTACGGCATCTCCCTGCGTGACCTCATCGGCTTCGCTCAGGAGACCTACAAGGGCTGCACCTGGTTCATGCCCCGTAATCCCGATGACGCTTACTACGTCAAGAGCAGCATGGACACTCTGTCCAAGGCTCACAAGGCCATTGCCATCATCATGTTCAAGCTGGAAGGACAGATCATCCAGCGTCACCCCGAGTACGGTATGGAGCACCGCCTGCTGCTGGACAAGATCGACTACGAAAACAACACCGTGACCATTGGCGGGGAGGTCTATCCCCTCAACGACGGCCACTTCCCCACCATAGATCCCGCCGATCCCTACAAGCTGTCCCCCGCGGAATCCTCCCTCATGGCATCCCTGACCCACGCCTTCCGTCACAGCAAGGGTCTGCGCCGCCACATTGATTTCTTCTACACCAATGGCTCTCTCTACAAGATCTTCAACGGCAATCTCCTGTTCCACGGCTGTATTCCCATGAATCCCGACGGAAGTTTTGAAGAGGTCAAGACCCACGACGGACAGGTGTTTTCGGGCCGCGCCTATATGGACTACTGCGACAAGACCGCCCGCGCCGCCTTCTACAACGGCGATCAAAATGCCCTCGACTTCATGTACTATCTCTGGTGCGGCAAGCAGAGTCCCCTCTTTGGCCGCGCTCAGATGACCACCTTTGAGCGGTATTTCGTGGCCGACCGCAAGACCTGGGCCGAGGACAAGAACGCCTACTACGGTTTGGTTGAAAAATATGACCACGCCTGTGCCATTCTCCGCGAGTTTGGTCTCGACCCCGCCACCGCCCATATCATCAACGGTCACGTGCCCATCCGTGCGGCCACCGGCGAGCCCCCCGTGAAGGCAGGCGGCCGTTACATCCGCATTGACGGAGGCTTCTGTCGCGCCTATCATGACAAGACGGGCATTGCAGGCTACACCCTCATTTACACCTCAAAGGGTCTCCGTCTTGTGTCTCACAGCCCCTTCGAGGGTAAGAGTGCTGCCGTCCGCGACAACTGCGACATTCTGGCCACAAACGACGTGGTCTTTGAAATGATGCCCCAACGTATGTACGTCCGCGACACCGACGCGGGCAAGCGCATCAAGGATCGCATGGACGACCTCCGCGCCCTCCTCGACGCTTACCGCGAGGGCGTTGTGTCGCCGGACTGAAAGTATACGCAAGGAACATAAAAGAGTACGCCAAGGGAAACTTTTTGAAAAAAGTTTCCCTTGGAACCCTTCAAAAACTTTTAAAACAAAAAGATTTGACCAAGTGATTGAACACCCGAAGGAAAGATATGGTTTCTTGATCCGCCGAGGGTAGCTCACATGATAAAAGAGCCCCATTAACCGCCCATGTGGGGCCCCTTCCCCACAACTATATGAAAATCCTCCCTGCGGCGGGCGGCGGATGAGGTGGTAAATGCAGATTTTCTTCGTGAAAATCCACCTTATCTATTCTCTATTCTCCAAACCGTATGACAAACCGCTTTTCTGTCACATACTATGGTACGAGAAAGCGAGGTACATTTTATGTGCGGAATTATGGGTTATACAGGTTACGAGCAAGCGTCCCCCATTATTTTGGAAGGACTTTCAAGGTTGGAATACCGCGGCTACGACTCGGCGGGCCTGGCTGTTCAAGCTCCCGTCAAGACCACAGAACCGCCCCCTTTGCAGGTGGCCAAGGCCTGCGGGCGTTTGCAGGCGCTCATTGACAAAACCCGCGGCGGAGCCGATCTTCCAGGCTCCTGCGGCATTGGCCACACCCGATGGGCCACCCACGGTATCCCATCGAAAGAAAACGCTCATCCCCATATCAGTGAGGACGGGTGCATCGCCGTGGTCCACAACGGGATCATCGAAAATCACTACGACCTTCGGCGCGAGCTTATTGCCGAGGGCGTAGAGTTCAGATCCCAAACCGACACCGAGGTCATCGTGCATCTTTTGTCCAAGGCCTGCAGCAACGCCCCCGAAAGCGAAAAAGCGAGCATCATCGGCTCGGTGCTTACGCGGCTCAAGGGCGCTTACGCCTTGGGGATCCTCTTTGCCGACGAGCCGGATATCATATACGCCGTCCGCCGTGACAGCCCCCTCATCATCGGGTGTATCAACAACGGGAAACAGCAAATTTCGGGGATCATGGCCTCCGACATCCCCGCCCTCCTGCCTCTCACGCGGCAGGTCTTCTATCCCGAGGATGGCCACATCATCAAGCTGACAACGCAAGGTATATCCTTTTACGCATATAACAACGATACTCATACCGTGACGAATGTCACAAAGAGCTATGGTGACCCCGTAACCCTCACCCTGTCCGAAAACGCAGCACGGTTGGGGCATTACAAGCATTTCATGCGCAAGGAGATTGAGGAAGCACCACAAGCAGTAAAACGCACACTGGAAAGCGGGCTGACCGATCCCGACAATCCCTTTTTCACAGACGGGGCGCTTCTTGCCTCGGTTCAAAACATCCGTATGATCGCCTGCGGCTCGGCATACCACGCCTGTCTTGTGGGCAAGGCGGCCATCGAGTCTCTGTGCCGCGTGCCCGTGGAGGTAGAGATCGCCTCGGAATTCCGTTACCGTGAACCCGTAATCCCTCACCCAAGCCACACGCTGACCGTACTGGTCAGTCAATCCGGAGAGACCGCCGATACCGTCGCGGCTCTACGGCTATGCAAATCTATGGGGATACCCACTTTAGGGATCGTCAACGTCCAAGGCAGTACCCTCGCAGGGGAAGCCGATCACGTTTTTTACACCCCCGCAGGCCCCGAGATCGCCGTAGCCACCACCAAGGCCTACTGCGCCCAGGTGGCGGCCATGTATTTGTTAGCTTTACAGTTAGGGCGAGCCAAAAAAGTGCTTTCAGCAGACGAGCAAGAAAAGCTGATCCGAGAGCTGACGTCTGTCCCCGAGAAAATGGAGCAGTTGATCTCTCTGGAGTCGGATCTGTGCCGTCTCTCCCAAGAGCTGGCTTCCGCCCGTCATATATTTTTCATCGGTCGAGGCATGGATCACGCTCTCTCCATGGAGGGGAGCCTCAAGCTGAAAGAGGTCTCCTATATCCACGCCGAGGCTTACGCGGCAGGAGAGCTGAAGCACGGCACCATCAGCCTGATCCAAGACGGCACACCTGTCGTCGCCCTGGTGACCCAGCCTCATCTTTTGCACAAAACCCTCTCCAACGTGGCAGAGGTCAAGGCACGCGGAGCTTACGTGATCTGTTTGACGACCGCAGAAAACATTCTCCGCGAGGGAGGACTTGCGCTCTCGGACGTTGCTGACCGCGTCATTCCCTTGCCTGCCACCCATCCCTGCTTTACCCCCTTGATCGCCTCTGTTCCGCTCCAGCTTCTGGCCTACCACGTCAGCGTGGCGCGCACCCTCGACCCCGACAAGCCGAGAAATTTAGCCAAAAGCGTTACGGTAGAGTAAACAGAGACTCGGGCTACAGCATTCGCATAGCAAGAAAGGAACTAATTCAATATGGGAAAATACTTTGGCACCGACGGCTTCCGTGGGGAAGCCAACGTGACCCTTGATTCATATCACGCATACCGCATCGGCCGCTTTCTCGGCTGGTACTACTCGTCCCCTCTCTCGGGGCAAACCGATCCCAATCACAAGACCCGTGTGGTCATCGGCAAAGACACCCGCCGCTCCAGCTATATGTTTGAATACGCCATCGTGGCGGGGCTCACCGCCTCGGGCGCGGATGCCTATATGCTCCACGTCACCACCACCCCCAGCGTATCCTTCGTGACCGCCCGTGACGATTTTGATTGCGGCGTCATGATCTCAGCTTCCCACAACCCTTACGCCGACAACGGCATCAAGCTGGTCAACCGCAACGGAGAAAAGATCGACGACAAGACCATTGAGGTCATCGAAGCCTATCTTGACGGCGGCGCTGCGGCACTTGGCCTGACGGGCGATGACCTCCCCGTAGCCACGGGTGCCAACATCGGACGGATCGAAGACTATGCTGCGGGGCGCAACCGCTACGTGGGTTATCTCATTTCTTTGGCCGCCCATTCCTACAAGGGCTTCCGCGTGGGGCTGGACTGTGCCAACGGCGCCTCCTGGATGATCGCCAAAGCGGTCTTTGAAGCTTTGGGGGCCAAGACCTACGTTATCGGCGACACCCCCAACGGCATCAACATCAACGAGGGCGTGGGCTCAACTCACATCGATGCCCTTTGCCGTTTGGTCAAGGAAGAGAAGCTGGACATCGGCTTTGCCTTTGACGGCGACGCCGACCGCTGTATCGCCGTAGACGAGAACGGCAACGAGGTCAACGGAGACCACATCCTATACGTGCTTGGAAAAGCCATGAAGGCTCAAGGAACGCTGAACAACAACACCGTGGTCACCACCGTCATGTCCAACATGGGTCTGTATAAGGCTTTGGAGCAAGCGGCCATTGATTACGTACAGACCACCGTAGGCGACCGCTTCATTTACGAGAATATGGCCCAAAACGGACACAGCCTGGGCGGCGAACAATCGGGGCATATCATCATCAAGAAATACGCCACCACCGGGGACGGGATCCTCACCGCCATCTTGCTCATGGAGCAGGTGGTCTCCTCCAAGCTCTCGCTTTCCAAGCTTTGCGAGGCGGTGGTCATGTATCCTCAACTCTGTAAAAGCATTCGGGTCCCCGACAAGGATGCGGTATTTGAAAACACCGCCGTCAGGGCCAAGCAGGAGGAACTGAACGCCCGTCTTGGCAGTAACGGAAGGATGCTGCTTCGCAAGAGCGGAACCGAGCCTGTCATCCGTGTCATGGCCGAAGCCGCCGCTCGGGAAATCTGCGAAACGTTCGTAGACGAATTGCTCTCGGTCATCAGATCCGAGGGCCTCACTTTATAAACAAAGGAAGGTATGCAACATGGGAAAAATTCAAATGAAAACACTTGAGCTTTTTGAGCCCGGCCACTCTCTCGCATGGTCTCAATTATCCACAGTAGAATCTCCGTGGCTGTTGATCCCCGTCTTTAAGGAGATCATTCTTGCCATCGGCCAGACCTTGGATCCCGCCATCTATCAAAAGCACGCCGAGGGCGTGTGGATCGCCCGCTCGGCCGTAGTGGCGCCCTCCGCCGCCATTGGCGCGCCTGCCATCATTGGGGAGAACGCCCAGATCCGCCACGGCGCATATATCCGAGGCGCGGTTCTCGTTGGTGAGGGTTGTGTGGTGGGCAATTCAACAGAACTGAAGAACTGCATCCTTTTCGACAAGGTGCAGGTGCCTCATTTCAATTACGTAGGCGACGCTATCCTCGGCTACAAGGCCCATCTCGGCGCGGGAGCCGTGATCTCCAACGTCAAGGGTGACGGCACTCTGATCTCCATCAAAAACGGGGACGAGGTCATTGAAACGGGCCGCCGCAAATTAGGCGCCATTCTCGGTGATTACGCCGAAGTCGGATGTAACGCCGTGGTCAATCCCGGCACCATCATTGGCCAGCGCACGGTGGTCTATCCCACCGCCTGTGTTCGCGGGGTCATTCCCTCGGACTCTTTGGTCAAGACGGGGAAGGATATCGAGCTCGTTCAGAGAGTGCCGAAAGAGGATTAAAGGCGGCCATGCCGCCTGCCATCGCCGGGGATGTTTAGTCAGATAAAGATCATTTGTCTGACTAACGTTTCTCTCGACGAGGGGAGAAAAGCGAAAAGAAGATAAACAACCATTCATAACCGAACCAAAATTAAAAGAAAGGACTGATCATCACGAAAACTCAGATCAAAAACACAACAACCTCCCTACGCAAGCACCTCCACAGCATCATATCCCTTTTGATGATCCTGTCCCTGCTTCTGGCGCTGACCGTTAGTCTTTCGGGCTGCGGCGATCCACCCTCCGAAGGTGAGAACACCGTCCCAAGCACCAACGCCTCGAATCTCCCTGTGGACGGCAAGCCTGCTGATCCTCCCAAGAAACAGGTAGCCATCACCTTTGACGACGGCCCTCACAATATTTGGACCAAGCAGATCGTCAACGAGCTGGGGCGCTACGGCTTCACCGCCACATTCTTCGTCATCGGCAATCGAGTGGACGGTACTGCCTACAACGGCGGCGACACCATGGCCTTTGTTGCAAGGCAGGGCCACGAGTTGGCCATCCACGGCTATACCCACGAGTTATACTACAATTCCTGTACTGACGCAGAATTTGAATTTGAACTGTCCAAAACCGCCGAGGTCATTGGAAAATGGGGCGGTAAAACCCCCGTTCTTATGCGCCCTATCGGAGGTGCCATCTCCAAGGAACGGGCCGCCGCTTGTCCCTATTCCGTCATTCTTTGGGACGTAGACTCTGAGGACTGGCGCTACAAGTATAAGCCCGACGATACCCCCGAAATGATGCAAGAAAAAGTGGACACCATCGTCAATAACGTCATGTCTCAGGTGGATGACGGCTCCATCATCCTCCTTCACGATATCTACGAAAGTACATACGACGCTACCTGCATCATCCTCGCAAAGCTTTACGAGGAGGGCTACGAGGTCGTCTCCGTCTCCGAGCTTTTGGGCGAGCCCATTCCCGGCAAGATCTATTACGGGGGGTAAGGAAGAAGAGCGCGCAAGGGAGGAACCTTCTTGATAAGAAGGTTCCTCCCTTGACCCCCCTCCAAGAACTTTTAAAACAAAAGTTCTTTACCAAGTGATCAAACACCCCAAAGTAAGCGAAAGGTACTTGATTTTTCAAGGGAAGCTGACATAACAGAACGAGCCTCACAAGCCGCCCATGTGGGGCCTCTGCCCCACAGCTATAGCCATTCCGAAATCATTTCCCTACGGGGAGATGCACATAAATTCTGCATTTCCGAAAGGAGTTACATCATGACTGAACTCATTCGTCTGGAAGGAACCAAAACCTGGATCGCCAAGGGCATTGACTGCGGTGAGCACAGCACCACCTGTATCCTCACCTTCTCCCACTCGGGCAACACTTCCTTGGGCACCATTTCGGTGGGGGACAAGCCCGTCGGTGTCATCGCCATGTCCAGTTGGGTTTCCCCCGACTGCTCCGCCATGGGCAGGATCGCGGGTGACAATCCCCCCGCACCCGTCACCGAGGCACAATGCGAGATCGATGCAGTCTCGGGCGTTCAGGATGTCACCGTCACCGTGAAAGGTCAAGCGGTTCTGCATAGCATTGCTTTCACCGACAAGAAGCCTTACGCCGATATGGTCTACACCCCCGTTCCCGAAAAGAACCTGATTGATCTCGCCTCCGACACCTGGGAGGCTACGGATATGCTGGGCCGCAAGGTGGCCTCTGTGGAGGATGTGAAGGGCAAGACCCGCGAGCGCAAGGTAGGTATCTTCTATTGGACGTGGCAGGAGTCCCACGCCCATCTCCGTCCTGTAGACGTGACCAACGTGCTGGAGAAATATCCCGCCGCAGAGTATTCAAAGGATCATCCCGCCTGGGGCGAGCGTCCTATGCAATGCTTCTGGCACGAGCCCTTCTACGGCTTCTACCGCAATTCCGACCCTTACATCATCCGTCATCACATGGCACTCCTGTCAGCCGCCGGCGTGGATATGATCGCCTTTGACTGCACCAACGGCGCCCTCCTGTGGCGTGATGCTTACGAGCCCCTTTTCAAGGGTATGCACGAAGCCAGGCTGGACGGCATCCGCACTCCTCAGATCGTGTTCATGCTGAATCTGGGCATCGTCCCCGAGACCACCACTGCCATGCTCTACTCCCTGTACCAAAACCTTTACAAGCCGGGGCTTTACTCCGATCTGTGGTACTGCCAGGATGGCAAGCCTGTGGTCATGGCCTACGACAGCGTGCTCCCCGAAAAGGGCGTATGCGAGACCGATGACCGCATCCTCAAGGAGATCAAGGAATTCTTCTGCTTCCGTCCCGGTCAGCCCGGCTACGGCTGCGGCACCTGGCACCCCAACCAATGGGGCTGGCTGGAGATCTTCCCCCAGCACAAGTATTGCGAGCGTCCCGACGGCACCTGTGAGATGATGACCGTAGGCGTAGGACAGAACGCCAACAAAGACCGCATCTGTACCCACTTCAATGACGTGGGCACCTTTGGGCGCAGCTACACCTACAAGCACGGCCACGACTTGCTGACCAAAGATTCCTACAAGTACGGCTATAACGTGCAGGAGCAATGGGACCGCGCCATTGACATGGATCCCGACCTGGTGTTCGTCACAGGCTGGAACGAGTGGATCATGGGTCAATGGAAGGAGCCCTGGCTCTCCGACCCCGACTCTCCCCAACTTGCCATGGTGGATCAGTACGACCGCGAACACAGCCGCGACATTGAAATGGACCGCGATGGCTATTTGGACACCTACTACCTCCAGCTCGCCCATAACATTCGCCGCTACAAGGGCGCCAACCCCGCGTGAAAGTCTCCGAGCCTCAAACCATCAACGTCAGCGGCGGCGAGACCCAATGGAAGAAGGTGACCCCCGTTTACCGCAACCCCAAGGGTACCACCATCCACCGCGACTGGGATGGCTTTGCGGGCTGTCATTACGTCAACAACACGGGCCGCAATGACATTGTAGAGGCCAAGGTCACCCGCGACGAGGAGAATATCTACTTCTTCGTCAAGTGCGCCGAGGCCATTACCCCCCGTGAGGGCGACGGCTGGATGACCCTGTTCCTGGACACCGACCGCTCCAAGGCCACGGGCTGGGAGGGTTATGATATCGCCGTCAACCGCACCGCCACCCCCAAGGGCAAGTGTGTCATTGAGCGTTACGTCCCCACCGTGGAGTCAGGTAGCTTCACTTGGGAGAAGATCGGCGTGGGTAAGCTCCACGTCAAGGGCAACACCTTAACCCTGTCTGTTCCCCGCACACTCATAGGTATGGACGGCAAGCTGAACTTCGAGTTCAAGTGGAGCGACAATATGCAGGCCAAGGAGATCATGGACTTCTACGAGAACGGCGACACCGCCCCTCTCGGTAGATTTAATTATCTCTATCAAGACTGATACGAACAAAAGCTACAATCAAAAAGAGAACCCCCGACAGGCCCAGTCCTGTCGGGGGTTTAAATATAAAGGCAAACCGCTTCCCCTCTATCGGGTAGCCGCTCAGCATCCTTATGGTTATCAAAATGCGGTTAATTTTCCATGCCGCCTGCTTGGATATAATCTGCCAGCAAGTCACGGGCGTAAATACCGGACTCGTAACGCTCCACCTCGGTCAGGCGGTTGGGCACATAGGTGGAGCAATAGGTATCTGTGACGATATAATACGTCTTATTGGCATCAATGCTTGCGATGACGCTGTTTTTATCCTCGCCCAGATATACGAAATAGTTGCTGTTGTCGGTATAAACAAATCTGGACAGAAGATCACTGCCCTTGATCGAGCACAGCACAAGATCGTTGTCAAATGGGAAGATGGATTGGAGGGTGGCGTAGGAGACCTGCCCTGCGGGCAGCTCGTAGGGGCTTCTCACCGAGATAAAGCCGCCGCCCAGGGTGATATCGTACGTCTCGCCCCATTTTTCCACACCCGCTTCATAATACAGCTTTGCCACCAGATTGCGAAGCTCGGTGCTGTTTCTGTAGCGAGAGGTCGTACCCACGATGCGAAGGGCATCCGATATCTCGTCATGATATTTATCCAGCAGCTCCTCCACCACAGGGTCATCGGCCATAGCGTAATACTTATCTGATGAAACAAACTCCGCCGTGTTGAGCCGATGCTCTCCGTTGGCGATATTCACCGCCACCTCGGCATGGGAAAGACCTTTGTTTTCACCGCCCGCCTGCAAATGGTGAACGCCGTAGCCGTCTCTCATGACGTAGCGCTGGTGGGTGTGGCCCTCGAAAACAAGATCCACGTAGCCATCCGACAGGGCACTATCGTAATAGGAGGACAACGCCGCCCCCGACACGGAGGTAGTTCCGTTATAGTTGCTTTTGCCGTAGCCGTCATGGATGACGTAGACAATGAAATCCGCCCCTTGGGCGCGCAGACGGTCAGACTCGGCTTTTACCAGGGAGGTAAGCTGACTCCCCGTGATAAAGTAGATATCCTCGGTCTTGTCCCCCGAAATAGAGGAATAGCAATCTCCCATGGCACCGATGATGCCGACCTGAACGTTGCCTCGATCCACCAGTAGGGAGGGCTGACAGTAATCCACCAAGGTGTTGTCAGCACGCTCATAAATATTGATGGCCAAAAAAGGGAACTCCGCCATCTCGGCGTTTTCCTTGATGGCCTCCTCACCCCAATCATACTCATGATTACCCAAGGTCATAGCCGCAAATCCCAAATGATTCATCCAATCGGTGATGATGCGGCCGCCCGTGTTGTTGGACTCGGCGCTTCCCTGCCACATATCGCCCGACGACAGGAGAAAAGCCTCCTCGTCAGCGGCCATGGCGGTCTTCAGATAGGTGGTCATTTCATCCACACCGATGTGATTGGAGCCGTCGGAGAATTTGCCGTGGAGGTCGTTGAGGGCATAAAAGTCCAGCACCACCACAACGTATTCGCCGCACAGGTCACAGTAACCGTCGTTGCCCTCGTCCTCATGGGCCTCGACGTCACATACGGGAGGTTTGGTATCACCTGTATCGGTATCTCCGCCTGCAGGCGGGATCTGACATCCTTTCAGCATAAAAATCAAAGAAAGGATGATCAAAAGAATTTGTTTTTTCATAAGAATTATCTCCATACGGTGGGAAAATACACTTAGGGCACCTCTAAATATTCAGCGTGCGGCGAGGGGCGGGGGATTTTTTCGTCAGACTAAAAAAATCCGCGTGCGTAGTTGATTCTACGCGAAGGGTTTTTGTGACGTATGGTGGAAAAAGCACCGTCACTTCGTCGAGCGATGAATATTTAGAGGTGCCCTTTACATTGTACCACGAAAAGCAGGGATTGTCAACGGCAAAACCGACTTTTCATTCACGCATTGACAACGGGCCAAAAATGTGCTATACTAAACTCAACCATCATACAGGAGGCCGCCATGTCCATCACCCGCACAACCTACAAGTCTCGTCCCGCCCTGGCGGTCACCACCCGTGCTATGACCGCCCTGTTTCTTCCCGAGGACGGTGGAAAATTGGCTTCGATCAAAACGGCCGACGGCTTTGAATTTCTCTGTCAGAATCCCGCCCCCGACTATACGCCCTTGACCTATGACGGCTCCTACGTGGACTCGGAATGCGCCTCCTTCGACGATATGTTTCCCACGGTAGACCCCTACACCCCCACCGAGGGTGAATACGCGGGCATCACCTACCCCGACCACGGGGAGACCTGCCGTTTGCCTTATGAGGTTGCGATCAACGGAGGAAGCGTCAAGCTGTCAGCATCCTCCCGCATCCTGCCTCTGACCTATGAGAAGGTCATCACGCCCCAACCCGACGGAAGTCTCACCGTGACCTATACCATCGAAAACAGCGGTAATGAGTCCCTCCCCTTCATCTGGGCGGCTCACTGTATGCTCCGCGGGCAGGACGATCTTCGTATTGTCACCCCTTACCCTGCAGATACCCCCGTGACCTATATGTTCGGCGCTACCGCCGCCGACAGTCTGCCCCTTGACAGACTGTCGGGTTATGTACCCGGCATAGGCCGCGCCTACAAATACTACTTTGACGAGCCCTCCGATGGCGGCTTTGTCAGCGCGATCTACGAAGAATCAGGCCACCGTTTTGAGATGGATTTCGGCACCCCCTTCGGCTCCGCCTTGCCCTACCTCGGGGTTTGGATCAACAACGGCGAGTTCAAGGATTATTACAACATCGCCCTGGAGTGCGCCACCGCGCCCTACGATGCCCCCGACCGTGCCATGAGGAGTGGGTATTGCCCGGAGATACCGAGGAGGAGCAGGTGGGAATTTACCTTGAGGATCAGGGTCGAATATCCAACTAACCAAAGCTCAACGCCGTCGTAAGCAAAGGAGAACACCATGAACCAAAAAACATACGGCCTCGATATCACCCACCGCCAAGACCTCGTCGGCATTTGCTATACCATGTGGTTCAACGCGGTGTTGGGCAGCGGGGAGGACCCCGTGACCCACGCCAACAACGTCACCGAGCTGACCGAAAAATACGGTTGGAGCGACGAATACGGCTTTGGGAATGCCGAAGAACAGCACAACGATCTGTACGCCTTCCACTACTGGGCAGAACCCTCCCAAGGCTACTACCGCAGCACCGACAAGGCGGCTCATCGCCGTAACCTGACCCTCCTGCAAGAGGCAGGCGTGGATTTTCTCGTGCTGGATTTTACCTTCGTGGGAGGAAACACCGTCCGTAATAAGCCCTTTTGGGACAGCCACGTGGAATACTCTACTATCGCCCTTTTGGACACCATCACGGAGATGCGGGAGGAGGGACTCAAGACACCCTATGTGGTCACGTGGCCCAACGAGGTGGAGGCCTTCGATGTCTTTTATGAGAAATTCTACGGCGTGGAAAAATGGAAGGATTGCTTTGTATACTGGAACGGCAAGCCGTTCATTCTTCACTGGCGTTACCGCACCTCCGAAACGGACACCTTCACGACACGCGCGATGTATGGCCTGCAAGGACAGGTGCAACCCGGCCAATGGAGTTATCTGGAGGCAGACAACCGCCTCACCGTAGCCTACGATGCCGAGGGCAAGCCCGAGCATATCGGCGTGTCGGTAGCGACCCAATCTACCTATATGTCCAACACCCAAACCGCCCACGGCAGACAGGGAGGACGCTTCTGGAATGCTCAATGGCAGACCGCCTTTGACATCCACCCCAAAATGATCACCCTGACCTGGTGGAACGAATGGTGCGCCCAGCTTTTCAAAATCGACGGAAAGTACGTTTTCACCGACAATTTCAATCAGGAGTTCAGCCGTGACATCGAGCCCATGAAGGGCGGTCACGGAGACTTGTATTATCGCTGGCTATGTGAGTACATCCGTGCTTATAAGGCGCATGAAAAGTGCCCTCGTCTCGTGCAAGAAGATGAAGCAAGCGGATACCTCTAATCACTCACCGCTCCACATTTTTTGAATGCTGCGTGACTAAATCGGATCTTACATATCCCTTTTAACGCAGCGGAAAGGAATCGTCATCATTATGAAAAACCCCAAGATCATTGGCCCCGGCAGCAGTAACGTAGACCTCACGGGCTTTGCTCCCAAGCTCCCCACGGCGGGCGAGACCGTCATGGGCACTCGTCTGGCCATCGGCCCCGGCGGCAAGGGCTCCAACCAGATGACCGCCGCCGCCCGCGCAGGCGGTGACGTGTACTTCATTACCCGCCTTGGCAAGGACACCTTTGGCGAGGTTCTGTCCGCTCACTTTGACCGTGAGGGATTCCGGAAGGATCATATCCTTGTCTCCGACGAGGTGGACACCGCCTGCGCCCTCATTGAGATCGACGAGGCAGACGCCCAGAACCGCATCATGGTCATCCCCGCCGCCAACAGCCACGTAGGTCGCGACGAGGTGCTGGCCGCCGAGGCAGACTTTGCCACCTGCGACGTGGTGCTGACCCAGCTGGAGATCAACATGACGGGTGTCATGGCCGCCGCCGAGCTGGCCCAAAAATACAACAAGCCCTTCATCCTCAACCCTGCCCCCGCCCTGCCTCTCCCCGACGAGATCTGGCGCTTCGTGGACTGGTTCACCCCCAACGAGACCGAGGTGACCCTCTATACGGGCGTGGAAGTCAACACCGACGAGGATGCCCGCGCCGCCGCCAAGGTCCTCCTTGACAGAGGGGTGAAGAACGTGGTCATCACCCTGGGCAAGCGCGGCGCTTACTGGACAAACGGCACCGACGAGGCCATCGTCCCCGGTTACCCTGTCAAGGCCGTGGAGACCACAGGTGCGGGCGACACCTTCAACGGTGCTTTCGCCGTGGCGCTGGGCGAGGGCAAGTCCCCCGTAGAGGCCCTGGCCTTTGCCAATGCCGCTGCCGCTTTGTCTGTGACGAGACACGGCGCCGCCGAGTCTGCCCCCAAGCGGGACGAGATCGAAAAAATGATGAAGGCATGAAAAAATCCACAAAACCGTCATATAGAAGCATTAGTTTCGCACGTTGGTGCGAAGAAAACCATCGTATTGATATGTTGACCGAATGGGATGCTTCCAAAAATGGTTTGTCCGCTCCCGAAAACACATCTTATGGTTCAACAAAAAAGATTCATTGGAAATGCAAATTAGGTCATGAATGGGAGGCAACTGTAAACAACAGAACAAGCCAAAAATCAGATTGCCCAATTTGCGGAAACAAAATCATTTTGCCCGGTTTTAACGATCTCGCCACCTTATACCCTAACATCGCATCCAAATGGCACAAAGGCAAAAACCAAGATTTGTCCCCATCAAAAGTTGCCCCTCAATCCAACAAATATGCTTGGTGGGTATGTTCCCACGGGCATGAATTTCAATCAAAAATATGTAGTATGGTGAGGGATAATATCAACTGTCCCATTTGCGAGAACAAGCAAGTCTTGATAGGATATAATGATCTTGCAACAACGCATCCCGCCCTAGCCAAGGAATGGAATCATCTCCGAAACAAAGAATTAACTCCCACTCAAGTAACATATGGTTCACACAAAAAAGTATGGTGGGTTTGCCCTCAAAATCACGAGTGGCAAGCAACCGTTGCCTCTCGCGCATTCAACAAAACGAATTGTCCTTATTGCACCAAACAAAAAGTATTAGTTGGAATCAATGATTTGGCAACTGTTAACCCCAAGCTTGCAGAAGAATGGAACTATGAACTTAATACCCCCGTAACACCTTCGAATATATTTCCTAATAGCAACCAAAATTATTGGTGGCATTGTCCAGCAGGACATTCTTATAAAGCCTCTGCTGCCTCTCGTACTCGTGGAAGAGGTTGTCCCTATTGCACCGGAAGAAAAGTTCTCATTGGGTTTAATGATCTTCAATCAATAAATCCGTCGCTAGCCGCAGAATGGCATCCCTCACTAAATCTTCCCTTGACACCAAGAGATATAACCGCAGGGTCTGATAAAAAAGTTTGGTGGATATGCAACCATAATCACATTTGGGAAGCAACCATATCTTCAAGAAATCGTGGAAATGGTTGTCCCGAATGCGCCAAAGGAACCCAAACATCGTTGCCCGAAAAAGTTATCTGCTTTTATTTAAAAAAACACTTTCCTGATACTCTACCTAACGTCCGCTTCCCTTGGCTAGAAAAGATGGAAGTAGATATTTTCATCCCTTCTCTCAATGTAGCAGTTGAATATGACGGGGATTTTTGGCACCAAGATGTAAAAAAAGATTTACTAAAAGACCGCCTTTGCCATGAGCATAATATACACTTAATTCGAATACGCGAGCCGAATTGCCCCTTATATGACCATATATATTCTCATCATATCATCACAAAAGCAACTCAAGCCAATGTAAATTATTTAGAAGAAACATTATTTCTTTTATTTGCGTATCTTAATCAAAACTTTAAAACAAATATATATACATCTTTCAATCCAGTAGCAGACTATTCATTGATTTTACAAGACGCAATCACCTTCGAGCAACAGGATTCCATTCCTTATACACACCCTCGTTTATTAGCAGAGTGGAATCATGAGAAAAATGGCAGTCTATTACCCCATATGTTTCCTTCGGGTTCTCAAAAGAAAGTTTGGTGGAAATGCAACGAGAATCACGAATGGCAAGCTTCTATTTCAAGTAGAGTTCGCGGAGCGAATTGCCCATATTGCGCGGGGCGATACGTTTTAGCGGGATATAATGACTTTGAAACGGTTCACCCCGAATTGCTTTCCGAATGGGATTATGACAAAAATGCCCCTTTACTTCCGTCTCAAATTTTGAATAGTTCAAATAAGAAAATTTGGTGGCGATGCAAGGAAAAACATTCCTGGAAAACAAGCATCTCTGTAAGATTGCGGGGGAATAATTGCCCTTACTGCTCAAACCAAAAAATACTGGTTGGATATAACGATTTAGCCACATCACACCCTGCGCTTATTAAAGAGTGGGACTATGAAAAAAACACCACATTGTTCCCTACTGAAGTCTGTGCTGGTACAGAAAAGAAAGTTTGGTGGATATGCCCGGAGGGTCATAGTTATTCAGCCAACATAAGAACCCGTGCAAAACTTAATACTGGTTGCAGAATATGCTATCAAAACAGCAAGAAAAAAGCTTAACCTCCCTTTGTCTGATTTCCACTATTGACCTCCACCAAGTCCGCCCCCCAGCGGGATGAGATCGAAGACATGATGAAATAAAATCGAACGAGCCTCCGACACGGGGGCTCGTTTTTGATTTGCGGCACCATGACATCCCAATTTCCAATACATTTGCAGGAAAATCCTCTCTCCCCCTCAAAAAAGCGCCAAAACCTATTGACAAATAAGAAAAAACATGATATACTGACCCCGTAAAAGATAGAGGCGCACTTCGACAAAAGTAGCCACCGTGTGACAGCCTGCGCAGGCGTTGCGGCGGGGAAAGGGTCGAGTGCCGAAGATCCCCCGTCGCGCGCGGGAGAATCTGGCAACTCGGATAAGATCCGTTTTGCTGTCGCAGAAATGCGGAGTGCTATCCTGCTTTTCCCCGCTTGGGGACGGAAATGACGTGACTGAAGGCAGAGCACACCGCATTTGCGTGGATCTGCCTTTTTCGTATGTTACAAATTCGCTTGAAATAGAAAGAAGGAACCCCATGAAAAACACCGTATTTACCGGCGCCGCCACCGCCATCATCACCCCTCTCACCAATAACGAAGTCAACTACGAGCAGTTTGCTAAGCTCATTGAGTGGCAGATCAGCGAAGGCATTGACGCTATCGTAGTCTGCGGTACCACGGGCGAGGGCTCTACCCTCACCGACGAGGAGCACCGCGAGGCCATCCGCTTCTGTGTAGAACAGGTAGCGGGCCGCGTGCCTGTCATCGCGGGTACAGGCTCCAACGACGCCGCTTACGCTATTGAACTGACCAAGTTCGCCTGCGAGGTAGGTGCCGATGCCATGCTGCTGGTCACCCCCTATTACAACAAGGCCACCCAGAACGGTCTCATCAAGTTCTTTACCGCCATTGCGGATGCCAGCACCAAGCCTGTCATCCTCTACAACGTCCCTTCCCGCACGGGCTGCAATCTGCTTCCTGCCTCGGTGGCCGTCCTGGCGGATCACCCCAACATCGTAGCCATCAAGGAAGCCTCGGGCAACATCTCCCAGATCGCTGAGCTGGCCGCGCTGGTGGGTGACAAGATCGACATTTACTCGGGCAACGACGACCAGATCGTTCCCATCCTTGCCCTGGGCGGCAAGGGTGTGATCTCGGTTCTGTCCAACCCCATGCCCCGCGCCACCCACGAGATCTGTCAGAAATTCTTTGACGGTGACATCGCGGGTAGCCGCAAGCTTCAGCTTGATCTTTTGGATTTTGTAAATGCGCTCTTCTGCGAGGTCAATCCCATTCCCGTAAAGGCTGCTATGACCGCCATGGGCTACTGCGATGACGAGCTCCGTCTCCCTCTCACCCCCATGGAAGATGCCCACAAGGAAAAGATGCTGGGCATCATGAAGGATCTGGGATTGATTAAATAAGATAACTTGTTGTTTGGCGGCAGTGCCGCCTGCCAATGCCGGGGATGTTTAACCTGTGCGTGCTTCATCCCGCGAAGGGTCATTGGGAGGTTCTTGTGGGTAGCGAAGCGGCGACGCGGTACTGAATGACTGCCGGTGGCAGTCGGAGTCGCGGCGTGACCGAGCCGCAGTGAGACAGGGCCCACATGGGCGGTAAACGGGGCACTCACTATAATGCGAATTTCCCTCGACGGGTCAAGAGAGTTCCACACTCTTTCCACTGTTTGAATTCTTGGCAAATGTTTTTTGTTAGAGGTTTTTGAAAGGGTTTTAGGGAAAACTTTTTTCAAAAAGTTTTCCCTAACCGTACCCCGCCAAACAATAATTTACACCTCCCAATATCTAAAAAGAAAGGACCAACCATATGAACATCCTGATTTGCGGCATTGGTGGCCGCATGGGTCACGAGGTGGCCAAGCTGACAACCGAGGGTTACCGCGGGGCTGTTCCCGTCGGCGGAGTGGACATCCACGCCGTAGACGGCTTTGCTTTTCCCGTCTACGAAGGTATCGCCGCCGTCCCTGCAGACACCGCCATTGATTGTATCATTGATTTCACCTTCCACACGGGCACACCCGCGCTTCTTGATTTCGCGGTGTCCCGTCATATTCCCGTGGTGATCGCCACCACGGGTCACACCCCCGAGGAGCTGGATTGCATTCGTAAGGCTGCTGAGTCCATCCCCGTATTCCACGCCGCCAATATGTCTTTGGGCATTGCCCTGCTCTGCGAGCTGGCCAAAACCACGGTAAAAGCCTTCCCGGACGCGGATATTGAGATCGTGGAGGTTCATCACAACCGCAAGCTGGATGCCCCCAGCGGCACAGCCCTTGCGCTGGCCGATGCCATCCGCATGGTGCGGGACAAGGCCTTTTACGTTTTCGGCCGCCACGGCCACGCGGGACGCACCCCCGAGGAGATCGGCATCCACGCCCTGCGCATGGGCAACGTGGTGGGTGAGCATAAGGTCATCGTGGCCACCGACTCCCAAACCATCACCCTGGAGCACCAGGCACACAGCCGCGCCCTTTTTGCCGAAGGCGCCCTGACTGCCGCCGCTTATCTCGTGGGTCGCCCCGCAGGCCTGTACGATATGCAGGCGATGATCGGGAATTAAGGCGTACGCAAGGGAGGAACCTTCTTTCAAGAAGGTTCCCCTTGATCCCTTCCAAGAACTTTTAAAACAAAGAGAACTTGACCAAGAGAGCGAACACCCGAAAGAAAGATGCGGCCTTTTGAGTTGTCGAGGGGTGTTGGCATGATCATACGAAGCCGTGTTTATCGCCCATGTGGGGACCCTCCCCACAAGTGTATTATTATGAACCATACGATTTCATTCACCAAAATGCAGGGTGCGGGCAACGATTATATCTATCTTGACCGCATGGATCCCACCCTCCCTCCTTTGCCGTTGTCCCCGTCGGAGTTGGCTTACCGTATGTCCCCGAGACGTACCTCTGTGGGCGCGGACGGTCTTGTGCTCATGCTACCTTCGGCCGTGGCCGACGCCCGTATGCAAATGTTCAATGCCGACGGTAGTGAAGGGTCTATGTGCGGAAACGCCATCCGCTGCGTTGGAAAATATCTTCACGACAGAGGCTACTGCCCCAAAAACACCTTGACCATAGAGACCAGGTCGGGTATCAAGTACCTTGATCTGCATCTCGGCGCCGACGGAAAAGTTTCATCTGCCACGGTAGACATGGGACAAGCTTGCGGCGAGCCTTCGGCTGTTCCGCTGTCCTGCGATCTGCCCTTGATGAACACACCCGTGTCGGTTTCGGGGGTGACTTACCATATCACCGCCCTGTCGGTGGGTAATCCTCACGCAGTCCTTTTTGTGGATGACCCCGAAGCGGTCGATCTACTCACCATCGGGCCCGCTCTGGAGCACCACCCCCTGTTTCCCGACCGCGTCAACGTGGAGTTTGTCCGCTTTGCCAACGACCATGTCCTGGATATGAGGGTGTGGGAACGAGGCAGCGGCGAGACCCTGGCCTGTGGCACAGGCGCTTGCGCGTCGGTTGCGGCGGCTGTCCTGATGGGGCTTTCTCCTGCGGACACCCCCATTACCGTACGCATGAAAGGCGGTGTTTTGACGATCACCTGTACGTCTGATCTGCGCCTGTCCATGACAGGAGAGGCCGTTCACGTTTACGACGGTGTATATTTTCTTTAAATCACTTAAAAGGAGACTTTTTTATGGAATATCAAATCATCGGCGGTTCCTTCCCTGCCGTGTCCTGCCGTTTGCAGGACGGTGAAGCTATGATCACCGAGAGCGGCTCTATGATCTGGATGTCCCCCAACATGGAAATGACTACCCAAGGCGGCGGCCTCGGAAAAATGTTCTCCCGTGCCTTTTCGGGAGAGAGTATGTTCCAGAACATTTACACCGCCCATGGGCAAAGCCTCATCACCTTCGGCGCGAAATTTCCCGGCCGCATTTTAGAACTCACGATCGAGCCCGGCAGAGACGTGATCCTGCAGAAAAGCGCTTTCCTTGCTTCTGAATCCGGCGTTGCCTTATCAACTCACTTCAACAAGAAAGTCGGCGTGGGCTTTTTCGGAGGCGAAGGCTTTATCATGCAACGTCTCAGTGGATTCGGCATCGCTTTTGCAGAGGTGGCAGGCGATCTCATGGAATACAATCTTGATCCCGGGCGTCAACTGGTGGTTGGCACGGGCCATCTGGTGGGCTTTGAGCCTACGGTGCAGATGGATATTCGTCAGGTGCCCGGACTCAAAAACAAATTTTTCGGCGGGGAGGGCTTTTTCAACACCGTCCTCACAGGCCCCGGCAAGGTATGGCTTCAGACCACCTCCATCGCAGGCATGGCCGCCGCCATCATTCCTTACATTCCCCAAAGTAACAACTGATTTTACAATACCAAGGAGTTCTCTATGCTCTGTTCCAACCTTTCCATCAATCAAAAGGGCCATCTTTGCCTAAACGGTATGGACACCGTCGAGCTGGCCACCCGATACGGCACCCCTCTCTACGTTATGGACGAAGATCGCATCCGTGAGCGTTGCCGCACTTATCTCACCGCCATGCGCGAGGCTTTTGGCGACACCGCCTGCCCTCTGTACGCCAGTAAGGCGGCCTCCTTCCGTCAGATCTACCGCATCATGAAGGAGGAAGGCATGGGTGTGGACGTGGTTTCCTCGGGAGAGGTCTACACCGCTCATTCGGTGGGCTTCCCCATGGGAAAAGCCTATTTCCACAGCAACAACAAGACCGACGCCGACATTGCCTACGCTATGGACTGTGGCATTGGCTATTTCGTGGCCGATAACTACGAGGAGCTGGACGCCGTAGAGCGCATTGCCTGTGAGAAGGGCATTACCCAAAAGGTTCTGCTTCGCCTGACCCCCGGCATCGATCCTCACACCTACGCCGCCGTAGCCACGGGCAAGGTGGACTCCAAGTTCGGATCTGCCATCGAGACAGGACAGGCCGAAAAGATCACCGCCTATGCGTTGGGCCTTTCTCACGTGAAGCTCATGGGCTTTCATTGTCACGTGGGCTCTCAGGTGTTTGACTCCGACGTGTTCCTTCGCGCTTCGGAGATCATGCTGGAATTTATCGCTTATATCAAAGAGAAGTACGGCTACACCGCCCCCGAGTTGGATCTGGGCGGCGGCTACGGCGTGCGCTATCTTGAGTCTCATCCCCACATCGACATTGCGGCCAACATTCACGAGGTCGCAGCCGCTATGAAAAAGAAGTGCGTTGAGCTGGGTCTTGATCTCCCTGCCGTTCGCATGGAGCCCGGCCGCAGCATCGTGGCTGATGCAGGCCTGACCCTCTACACCGCAGGCACCGTCAAGCGTATCCCCGGCTACAAAAATTATGTGTCTGTAGACGGCGGTATGACCGACAACCCCCGTTTTGCTCTGTACGGCTCGCCCTACACCGTTCTCCTGGCCAACCGCGCCTCGGAGGACTACGAAAAGGACGGCGAGACCTTTATCTGCTCCGTAGTGGGCCGTTGCTGTGAAAGCGGCGATATCCTGCAGGAGAACGTGACCCTGCCCGCTGACGTGACCCGCGATGACATCGTGGCGGTGCTCACTACGGGCGCCTATAACTACGCCATGTCCTCCAACTATAACCGCATCCCCAAGCCCCCTGTGGTGATGGTAAGGAACGGTGAGAGCTACGTGGCAGTCAAGCGCGAGACGCTTGATGATATCTGTCGCAACGATCTGTAATATAAAAATCCCTTCGCACTGCGAAGGGATTTTTGTTTTTACTTCACTTCATTATTCTGCGTACTCAAAGGTGCAGTTGCCGATGAGGTAGTCGTACATCTTCACAGCAAAGGCAGACTCGCGGAGATAGGCCTCTCCGATATTCTTCAGAATATCGTCCTTGGTAACGTAGCCGCCGTAGTATTCGATCCAGTATTCGATCTCTTTCTCCAGCTCTTCGTCTGTGACGGTCTCCATGTTCTCCCATTCAGCGATGGCGTGGATCAGCATATCCTTCTTGACCATCAACTCAGCCATCTTGTTGACCTCAGCTTCCCAGTCAGTTCCCTTTTCGAAGCCCATATAATAGACAGCGAACTCGTTGATCGAAGGATACACGGAGGTGAACTGCTCTCCGTAAGTGGACTTATAATAGTCGTAGGCAGATTGCAGCTCGTTTTTGTAAGAGGTGATATAGTAGTCCAACTCCATCTGGGGCAGGTTCTTACACACGGCGGTGTCGGTCAGATAGGTCCACAGAGCGTCGGTCTTGGCAGACTCCACGTACTCCTCGTTCTGCTTCTCCAGATAGGACTTGAGGTATTCGTCCTCAAACTCATCCAGGAAGGACTGGTCGGTCACATGGACCTTTTCGGACTTGTAGCCCAATTCCTTCTCAACGAACTCACGGTTATACTCAGGCAGGGTGTACTGCACGGCGTACTCTACCACCACGTAGAAGATAGCATCCTTACCGCCCAGCTCATCGTTGTAGCCCTCGGGGAAGGTGACGTGGACCTCGGCGGGGTTATCCTTGGAGGTCTGGTTGGGGATGACACCCACAAGGCCTGCCTCAAAGCCGGGAATAAAAGAGCCCGAGCCCAGACCCAGACCGTAGGGGGACTTGTCCTCCATATTGGAGCCACCGTCAAACTCCTTGCCGTCCACGGTGCCTCTGTAATAGATATAAGCGGTATCGCCCAGCTTCAGGGCCTGGTCGTAGACTTTGGTCTCGCCGTTGACAGCCGTACGCTCCTGGAAGATCAGGTACTGCAGATAATTCTGCACCTGCTCGTCGGTGATCAGCAGATCAGGGGAGAGCTTAAGGCTCATGTTCTTGTATATAGATTGATCGAGGGTCACATCAGGACCTACCTCGGCCTCGAAATAATCGTAGCGGGGCATCTGGGTCGTGGCTTCGGTATCAGCGGTGGTACCCGCTGTGGTGCCTGCGGTGCTACCGTCGGTAGTGCCGGCCTCGCCCGTACCGTCAACAGAGGTGCCATCGCCCGTACCTTGGGGGTCGCCTGCGTTACTGCAGGAAACGAAAACGGCCAAGCACAGAAGAGCGGCGGCCAGGATCAATAAAAGCTTGCTTTTTTTCATGGATATATCTCCGATTTCATTAAAATGACCGACCGCGTATCTCTGCGATCGGATGATTGATAACATGATATATCATACACTTTTTTCTGTGAAAAATCAAGAGGTTTGGACATAAATTCACAGAACATTCAGTTATTTTTCGATTTTACTTTGCCTCTGTGCCGAATATTTACAGTGCGTTCACGAAATCAAGGGGGTAAAATGGTATCATGATAGAGAAGAAATCCCCCGAAGGAGACCCATATGACCTATCCCACCCAGTTGCTTCCCTCTGTTGAACACATCAAGGCCCTTTTGCCGCCTTCGCTTGCCGACATGGCCGTGTTCGTCTACGATACCATTGACTCCACCAACACGCAAGCGCGCCGTCATCTGCAGCAAGGTATCAGCGCGCCCCACCTCGTGGTCGCTCATCAGCAAACGGACGGGCGGGGACGGTTGGGTCGTTCCTTCCACTCTCCTCAAGGGAGCGGTCTTTACATGACTCTGGTTTTTGACAGCTCGGCTCCTCTTGAGCGTCTGACATCGGTAACGCCTGTTGCCGCTGTGGCGACCGCCGAAGCCATCTCCCAGGTCTGCGGCAAGGAGGTGTCTGTCAAATGGGTTAATGATCTTTATTTGGAAGGCAAAAAGGTGTGCGGTATTCTCACCGAGGCGGTAACCTTTGCGGGAGGACACCATATCATGGTGGGCATCGGTATCAATATCACCACCCGCGACTTTCCCAAGGGTTTGCGAAATCCTGCAGGAGCAGTACTGGGAGATAACGACCCGCCCGTGGATCAATCCCGCCTCTGTGCCTGTATCGTACAACGCTTCATGGAGTCGGTGTCTCCCGAAAAAGCCGCGAACTGCCTTGCCTCTTACAGAAAAAGGCTTTGCTTTACAGGAGAACGAGTGATCTGCACCCGTCACTTCCCTGCTGACAGCGAGCCTCTTCCCCCCGACAGCATGGAGGGCATCGTCATGGGGGTAGACGAGGATTATGGCCTCATTTTGGCGCTTGACAACGGCACTGCCGAGGTTTTACGGGGCGGGGAGATCAGCATCAAGCCAAAACTATAGGGCCCTCTGCAAGCTCTACCTCTGAACGTTCGGCGAGCATTTCTTCACCCCAAACTTTTGCGAAGGCTCAAAACAGCCACGCGGGAAGAATATTTTGAAAACAAAGCGTTACTTTATTGTGAATAAACCGCGTTTTCTGTTGACTTTACGGCCATGTTCCTATATAATAGGGATAATTGCATTACTTTGAAAGGAGTTGGTACCGAAATCATGGACAGTAGCGGCAGTAAAACCGATAGTGACGGAAACTGTAATTGCGTGTGCGTATGCCCTTATATTCATATGAGTCGGGCGTGCCTGTTTTGCTATGGACGGAACAGGTAGGCCTTTTTGCGTCGTTTTTCGGACGCAGGACCCGAGATCATCGGCCGAAGAACGGCCTAAACACACCTTTACTTTTTTACATCATCACAAGGAGCTTTTATAAAAAATGTTAACCGATTATATACCTCATTTTATTGTCATGGCGGTCTGTCTCATCATGTCAGCCTACTTCTCGGCCACCGAGACCGCCTTTTCCACCATGAGCAAGACACGACTCAAGACCCTGGCCGAAAAGGGCAACAAGCGGGCAACTTTGGCTGTCAAGCTGTCAGAGAAATATGACAAGCTGCTCTCCTCCATTCTCATCGGCAACAACATCGTCAACATCCTGCTCGCCTCTCTCGGCACCATCGTGTTCATCGGCCTTTTGAAGGATGATGAGCTCGGCTCTACCGTGTCCACCGCCGTGATCACCGTTGTGGTACTGCTCATCGGTGAGATCACCCCCAAAACCGCCGCCAAGAACCGCCCCGAGCAATTTGCCATGTTCTCCGCCCCCATCATCCAGTTCATCATCTGGATCCTCACCCCCATCAGCTTCCTGTTCAACCTATGGCAAAAGCTGGTCAACAAGATTTTCCACAAGGACGAGGATGCCAAGACCTCCCAGGAGGAGCTGCTCATGATCGTGGACGAGGTCGAACAGGAGGGCAGCATCGATAACGACGAGGGCGATCTCCTCCGTAACGCCATTGAGTTTACCGAGCGTAAAGCCGAGGATATCCTTACCCACCGCGTTGACTTGGAGGGTGTTCCCCGCAACGCCACCAAGGAAGAAGTGGCCGAGCTCTTTGCAGAGACTCGTTTCTCCCGTCTGCTTGTCTACGAGGATAGCATTGACAAGATCACGGGCGTCATCCATCTGAAGGATTTCTACACCAAGGATGGTATCATTGAAGAAGACCTTGAGACCATCATCACCCCGCCCGTTTACATCCACAAAACCGAAAAGATCAACGAGCTTCTGAAGCTCCTGCAGACCAATAAATCCCACATTGCCGTGGTGCTGGACGAATACGGCGGCACCCTGGGTATCGTCACCATGGAGGACATCCTGGAAGAGCTGGTAGGCGACATTTGGGATGAGCACGACGAGGTTGTGGAGGAGATCGTTCAACTGGACGAGACCACCTACCGCGTAGACTGCAACACGGGTATCAACACCTTCTGCGACGAGTTTGACGTGGATATTGAATCCGAAAGCGCCACCTCGGTCAGCGGTTGGCTGATGGAAGAGCTGGATAAGCTTCCCGTCATTGGCGACAGCTTCTCCTTCGAGCATCTGGATATCCAGGTCACCGAGACCGACGATCACCGTCCCACCTACATCCGCGTCATTGTCAACGAGATCGATGACGAGGAAGAAGACGGAAAGAAGAAGGACAAGGACGACAAGAAGGAAAAAGACAAAGATAAGGACGAGGAAGAAGCCAAGTCTGCCATCTGATAACACAAAAACGGAATGCCTCACCAAGAGACATTCCGTTTTTTACGTTATATCCATAATTCTTAAGAATTATGAAATCTCCCCAAGCCCCCTTGATTTTTAAAAAAGGCCCGTGTATAATGGACAAGGTGGCTCATCGGCCACTATTTACAACCTGCAAGGAGACCCATTATGCACACCTTGTCCGAGCTTTTGAAAAATTTCTTTACACATAAAGACTTCCTCCCGCCCGCTGAGGATATTGCGGGCACCATGTTTACCCCCCTTCATTTGATCTTTGCCGCCGTGGTACTGGCCGCCGTCATAGGTCTCGGTCTGCTTCTGTCCAAGAAAAGCGAGAAAACCATCCGTATCACCTTCGGTATCCTGTGGGCCGCCATCGTGATCCTGGAGGTAGTCAAGATCATCTGGGAAACCGTTTCGGGTGCCACCGTCAGCTTTGAATGGGGCGGCATCCTCCCTCTTTATCCCTGCAGTATCTTTATGTACGCCATGCCCTTTGCCATCTTTGGGAAAGGCAAGGTCCGCTATATGGGCTGTGGCTACGTTTGCTCCCTGGGTCTTTTGGGCGGCGGCATCAATTTCATTTATCCCGCCACTATCCTTGGCAATTATTCCTGCATCTCCTTTGCAGGCTTTCACACCTTCCTTTACCATGGAGTCATGGTTTTTTGCGCGCTGGTCATGCTGAGATCGGGTTATCATTCCTATAAAAATGCCCTCACCGTCGGAGACCTGCTTCTGCCTGCCATCCCCGCTCTCGGGGTTTCGGTGGTGGCCAATTTGGTAAATTTCTCCAAGATCGGCTCTGACTATATGTTCTTTAAGCTCAGTTCCTTTTTCTTTGCCCCTATCGGCAAGGCCACGCCCGACTGGTTCTCGGTGATCCTCGTCTATCTTCTTTATCTTTTCATCCACGCTCTGCCCTATCTTCCTTGCTATATAACACGTCATATCCAAGGGCGGCGGGCCGCACTTTCTGACTGACAAAAAAACACGCCGAGAAAACTCGGCGTGTTTTTTATCAATTTTTCCTCGGCTCAAATCAGCCCAGCTTGGACTGGTTGACCTTGATGCCGGGGCCCATGGTGGAAGCGATCACGCAGGACTTGATATACTGACCCTTGGCAGCGGCGGGCTTTGCCTTAATGACAGCGCCGACCAGGGTGTCGAAGTTAGCCTGGAGCTTCTCGGCACCGAAGGATGCCTTTCCGATGGGGCAGTGGATGATGTTGGTCTTATCGAGACGGTACTCGATCTTACCGGCCTTAGCCTCGCGAACAGCCTTTGCAACGTCAGGAGTGACGGTGCCGGCCTTAGGAGAGGGCATCAGACCCTTGGGACCCAGAACCTTACCCAGACGACCGATGGTACCCATCATATCGGGAGAAGCGATGACAACGTCAAAGTCGAACCAGTTTTCCTTCTGGATCTTCTCGGCGTACTCAACGCCACCGACGTAATCTGCACCTGCCTCCTGAGCCTTAGCGATGTTATCGCCCTTAGCGAATACCAGGATCTTCACGGTCTTACCGGTACCGTTGGGCAGAACGACTGCACCACGGACCTGCTGGTCAGCGTGACGGGAGTCAACACCCAGACGGATGTGAATCTCGATGGTCTCATCGAACTTTGCCTTGGAAGTCTGGCAAACCAGAGCCAGAGCCTCGGCGGGATCATACATTTTGCTCTTGTCGATCAGCTTTGCGCTGTCGGAATACTTCTTACCTACTTTAGCCATTTCCGTACACCTCCGAATTAGTCTACCACGGTGATACCCATAGAGCGGGCGGTACCTGCGATCATGCTCATGGCAGCCTCGAGGGAACCGGCGTTCAGGTCGGGCATCTTGGTCTCTGCGATCTTCTTCACCTGCTCCTTGGTGATGCTTGCTACCTTAGTCTTGTTGGGCTTGTCGGAAGCAGTCTCGATACCGGCAGCCTTCTTGATCAGAACGGGAGCGGGAGGAGTCTTGGTGATGAAGGTGAAGGAACGGTCAGCGTACACAGTGATGACAACGGGGATGATGAGACCGATGTCATTCTTGGTGCGCTCGTTGAATTCCTTGGTGAATACGGGGATAGCCACACCGTACTGACCCAGAGCGGGACCTACGGGAGGCTGAGGGGTTGCCTTACCGGCAGGAAGCTGGAGCTTGATATAACCCATAATTTTCTTTGCCATAATTGAATTCCTCCATTTGTGGTACTTGTGCGGGAGATTTGCCAAAGGCGATATTTTCTCCCTCCCACGGGCGATGCCTTAATGGTGTCGCATCGCCGTTATAAAATGTCAGTTTTGACGGTTGACGCCGTTGAAGCGCAAAAGCTTCGATTATTTCGCGAGCTTGATGTCAGAGCTGTCAAGCTCAACAGGGATATCACGGCGACCGCGCTTAACGAGCACCGTAACCTTCCGAAGATCTTCGGAGATGGACTGGATCACACCCTGGTAGCCCTCGAACATACCGCTGACGATCTGTACCTCGTCGCCCTCGGCAAAGTTGAGATGCACCTTGACCTCTTCGAAGTTCAGTCGAGCCACCTCTTCTTCGGAAAGAGGCGTGGGGCGGGAACCGGGGCCTACGAAGCCCGTCACACCCGTGATGTTTCTCACAGCGTGCCAGCTCTCACCCGTCATGATCATCTTAATAAATACGTAGCAGGGGAAAACCTTGACCTCAACGGTCTTTTCCTCGGCACCGTTCTTTTCGATGACCGTCTCAACGGGAATGCGGATATCGAAAATCAAATTTCCGAGACCGCGGTTTTCTACGATCTTTTCAAGGTTTGCTTTAACCTTGCTTTCATAGCCGGAATAAGTATGCGCCACATACCATTGCAGGCCTTCGTTCAGTTCATCGATGTTGCTCATGATACTTCCCTCTCGGTCCTACCGCTGAGCCTCAGATCACTGGAACAGCTTTCTCAGAAGGATGATACCCTCAGAGAAGGCAAGGTCCATCAGTGCGATGGCGGCGGCAATCACGAGAATGGTCACAAGCACCACCACAGTGTTCTTCTTCAGCTTGTCCTTGGGGCACCAAACGACCTTACCACACTCGCTCTTCAGGGCTTTTACAAAGCCGGGGATCTTCTTGCGGAAGACGATCAGGAGAGCAACAGCGGCGAGCAGGATCACAGCACCAACACCCAGATTGATCACCAGGCGCTTAACATCCTCGTCGGACATACCCTCGTCATCAGTGGTTCCGGTGGTCGTGCCGGCAGTTGTACCTGCGGTCGTACCTGCGGTCGTACCTGCGGTCGTGCCTGCGGTCGTACCTGCAGTTGTACCTGCGGTCGTTTCGTCGGTCGTACCGTCAGCCTCAGTCACAGCGTCGGTGACAGCTTCGGTAACAGCCTCGGTGGTCGCAGTACCCTCAGCCTCGGTTGCATCCTCAGCAAAGCCGGGGATCACAGCGAAGGAAAGGAGCAGCAGTAAAGACAGAGCAGCCGCCAGGAGGGCAAGTCTTCTGCTTGTGTTTCTAGCAGTCATGTCATTTCCTCCCAATTACTTAGACTCTCTGTGCAGAGTGTGCTT
>JAFTIL010000020.1 GCA_017456905.1 Clostridia bacterium | reverse complement strand
CCACCGTGAGCTATCATTGAATAACGCAAGCCGTATTTTCTGTATAACCAGCCAAATAGCAAACCCAAGCCGCCATTCAACAGGAAGCATCTAACGATTATCACTGGTGTCAGCCCAAATAGCTGTGCGGTTGCAGGTAGGTGTCCTGCAGCAAATAAAAGCGCTGCAATCATATTCGCCACAACTAAAATTGCAACCGTCGGCTTATCATGCTTATTTCCGAACAATTTATGAAGAACAAATGCAATTAGTGACAACCAGAAAAGCCTCAGCAACACTTCTTCTATAATCGCACCATATGTCACGGTTGCCAGCAGATATGTAATCGTTGGTTTTACTGCATAGGAATCCATAATTGCATCTGAATAATTGCCAAAGAACAGCATATCAGGTAAAATCATTGCAAGACCGCCAATAACAGCAATAACAATGGAAGCAGCCAAAGGCTTTTTGCTTATGGTTCTTTCGTCTTTCCAAAGTCCTGTCTTCTTACCAAGCCAAATACCGATAGCCCCCAACACAATGCCATAACCAGCAGATTGGATTGCTGTAATGACACCCATAAGAATATCAGCGGGAGCTTGACCGAGTCCGGCAGCATTCAGTTCGTCAAGTAGCTGCTGCTTAATATCTGCAGGATAGCTATCCAACATATATATTCCTGTGAAGAAACCGCCAAGAAGCCCTATCACCGCAAAGAATAACAGTGTTTTCCAATAAGCTTTTAAAAATCTTATCATTTGCTACCTCTTATTCTTTGCTTATCACTTTTTTCTGCCAAGACATTTTACCGCACTTAGGGCAACGCATATACCTTGTTCTGTTTATGTGCATAGCAAAAAACACATTGCTGTATCGAGGAAGATATCTGTGTCCACACTTAGAGCATTCATAGTATCCGGCCTTTTGCTCAATTTTGATTGCAAACGGAGTTGCAATCAAAAGAGGCAGCAGGCTGAGTCCAACGAACAATCCAGCCTTCCATTCCTCCATCGGAATAATAATTGCAATTATTACTGCAGCTATAAGTGGCAGGATAGCGATTATTCCAAGGACGATTTCCAATTTAAGCAATCTCTTGTCGGCTTCTTCTTTTTGTCTCAACATTTCAATTAGTTTGTTTTCCATTTCTTTGTTGTAATTATCCATTGTAACTACCTCCCCACACAATAAATCGTTTACACTTATGTTCAAAATATCACACAACTCAAGCATAATCGAAGAATCGGGCATTGCCATGCCTCGTTCCCACTTGGATACGGCTTTATCGGTGATTCCTAGTTTTTCTGCTAACTGCATTTGCGTTAAATTTACCTTTTTTCTGCACTCAGCAATAAATTTTCCTATCTTGATTTGATCCATAGGCAACCTCCTTTCGCATACAGTATAGCTGTTATTACTCGCAAAGTACACCTACCAATGGTTTAGTAGGGAGAAATCAACCATTGGTAGAGCAAAAATTGACGGTCAAATTCTTATTTATTAGTGAGTATATTATACCATAAAAACCAACTAAAATCAAATCGTTTATTCAGCAAATCAGCAATTGAACGATACCCCATAAATTGAACGAAAGGGGTATAAAGTGAACGATTTGTATTTTACGCCTAAAAACAAAAAAGGCTTGCAAGGACGAAAACTCTCCTAGCAAGCCTCAATTTTGGTGTAAAACCTGTGAAAAAGGGCAAAATACCCCCATTTTGGCAATAAAAAAACCATAATACCGATATTTTTCGTATCAATATTATGGTTTCTTTATGGAGCGGGTAACGGGAATCGAACCCGCATAGCCAGCTTGGGAAGCTGGAGTTTTGCCATTAGACTATACCCGCATGACAACACGACTATTATATACCATTCTTGGGGATTTGTCAAGTCCGTTTTGCGGTATAGAAAAGAAAAAATATCGCGTATTTCGACCAACTGCCTGCATATTTATGCCAAAGGAGATTTTCTGCTCCATAAAAGAACGAGCAACCGCCCTTTGAGCGAAAAGCTTACCACGAACAAAAATGAGGCGGTTATGGGCAAAGAGCAGCCGCCCTATTGACAAATCACGGCATTTGTGATATACTGGTAAAAAATCGGCCATGACCTTTGCGTCATGGTTTTTTGTGCGAGGATCTACCGTGAAGCTTGGTTTTTTGTTCTTTTTTCAGAATATCCTTTTGGGCGTAGGCTTGGCTATGGACGCTTTTTCGGTTTCTTTAGCCAATGGACTTAACGAACCCAATATGAAAAAACGCCGTATGTGCGGTATGGCGGGACTTTTTGCTTTCTTTCAGGCAGCCATGCCCATGATCGGTTGGTTCTGCGTCCATACCATCGTTCAATATTTCAAGTCCTTTGAGACTCTTATCCCTTGGATCGCGCTGGGACTTTTGGGCTTCATTGGCGGCAAGATGCTGTACGAGGGTATCAAAAACAAGGATGAACCTGCCGAGGCCCATTGTGTGGGCTTGTGCGGCCTTTTAGTGCAAGGCGTGGCCACTTCTATCGACGCCCTTTCGGTAGGCTTCACCATTGCAGACTATAACCTTTACGAAGCGCTTTTGGCCGTTGCGGTAATTGCCGCCGTGACCTTTGCGATCTGCCTTTTGGGTCTGCTCATCGGCCGTCAGGTCGGTACCAAGATCGCAGGCAAGGCAGGCATTTTCGGCGGAGCCATTCTGATTGCCATTGGTCTTGAGATCTTCATCACGAGCTGGTTCTGATATGAATTTCCCCATCCTTGAAAAACGCAAGGATGGGGCATTTTTTATTCGTCGCGATAGCCTATGGCCTCGGGTCTCTGGGCGGTGACCAGGCGGTTCCAGGTCACCCGATCTACCCGCCCCGTGATCGGCAGACCGAAAAGCTGTTGGAATTGCTTGACCGCTCCCTCGGTGACCGTATCGAAGGTGCCTGCCAGGGGGATGTCTTCGAACTCGCCGCCGTAGTCGATCATAAGCTCGCGGAGCAGATATCGGATAGCCGAGATGATCAAGCCCTCATCTCCAAGCCCTACGGAATACGCTTCGGGATTGCGAGGAAAAAGGTAGAGCGGCTCGGTGCGGCCCGTGCTTTCAAGACTTTCCAGATAGGCAAGATAAATGAGATCCCAGGTTTCTTGGTCTACCTGACCCGTTGACGTCAGTCCCCGTGACTGCTGAAAGGCGCGGACGGCCTTTTTGGTATTGTTCCCGTAGACTCCGTCCACAGGGACCGGGGGAATGTTGGGATCTGTAAAGGATAGCTGATAGAGATAGCGTTGGAGATTAGTGATGGCTTCTTTTTCAAAAGGACTGGTTGGCATGGTTTCTCCTTTCTCATTCGCCCACGTCTCTGCCGGGGAATTGTCCGTCACTCAGTCTGTTGCCTACGTAGAGGTCGCTGTAGAGATCGGCGATACTGTCCCAAGTAACGGCCTCTACGTAGCCCGTCACGGGCAGACCGTACAGCCGCTGAAAGGCCTCCACGGCCTGCTGGGTCTGAGGTCCGAAATACCCCGTAGGGGACACAGAGGGGATCTCGGGAATATAATTTGAAATGTAGTTGAGATATTCCTGAAGAATACGAACTGTCTCGGCCTCGGCGCCCTGACGCAGGACAATGCCTTGATAAGGAACGATATTTCCTTCGGTGAAGGTCACGGGGATACGGCTGATGATCCCGTAATAAGCGTTGGCGATGGCGTTCCAGGTCTGCTCACCCAGAATGCCGTCCTCGGGCAGGCCAAAGGTGCGCTGTACCGCCAACACCGCGTTTCGGGTGGCATCACCGTAGACACCGTCTATGGATAGGGACGGGATGGTATCGTAATAGGCTGAGAGATAGTCTATGTAGTATTGCACGATGGCTACCTGCCGTCCGCGGTCTCCCTGAGACAAGGTCGTGGAAAACTCACGGGGCAGCTCTTCAAACTGCAAACCCTCAGAGTTCAGGCTGTTCAGCCGTTTGACCGCATTATAGATGCGCAAAACGGCAAACCAGGTGCCGTTACCCACGATGCCGTCGGGTGTCAGATCAAAAATCTCCTGGAAGGCTCTCACCGCCGCCTCGGTGTCGTAAGTGAAAATACCGTCGGTAAAAGCAATTTTGGGAATGCCCGGGTAATTGTTGGAGATGCGGTTGAGGCGGATCTGCAAAAGCCTCACGTCCTCTCCAAAGCTACCCAGCCGCAAGGGCGTGGACGGTGCGGAGGAGCCTACCACTCCCACGGGGGCATTCTGAACAATATCAACGTCGTTACCGTAGTAGTTTCTGACGATCTCATAAGGGGTCAGTCCTTGATTGGCCAAAGTGACCGTTCCCCATTGAGAGAGGCCGGGGCAGGTGACCTCCACCCCGTCGCAGTATTGGGCGAACAGGGGCTCTATGGTTCCTTGACGGCGGAGATAGTCGTTGAAGATCTCATCCACGATCTCACGGACGTTGGAAAAGATCTCCCGTCCGTTGACGAAGGACTGGTCATTGGCAATGGAGTTGGTGATATCAAAATCATACCCGCGGGAGCGGTAGAATTCGGTGTAGATGCGGTTGAGGGTGTAGGAGATCTGGGCGTAGACGTTGGCGCGGATAGCATTTTCGGGCCAGGTGGGATAGATCTCGCTGGAGGCTACGTTGGCGATGTAGTCCGCAAAGGGGAGCGTCACGTTGGGGGCGGAGGCACTTGGCGCGCCTAAATGGACCGTGACGGTCTCGGGGATGACGGGCAGTCCGCTGACTGTCATATGTTTTCTCCTTTCCGTTATAAATTCGGATTTTCGCTCTCTACAATGGTGATGTCATCGTAGGTAAGACCATTTTCTCGTCCGTTTTCCGGGAGAGGGACCATGTCGGCTGGCTGAACTGAGGTTACTCCATCGAAAATGGGAATACACACGAAATTGACGGTGCGATAACCCGCCAAAGTTACTTCTGCATCGTAACAAAGAAAGGGTGGAGGGGCATTGCTGTCTTGTGGTGAAAGAGACTCGCTACGCGGAGTGGTGGGAAGGGACATGATCTCGGTCTTGCCGTTGCGATCTGAGTACATGACGGTCAGAGCGTTGCCGCGTTCGGGGGCCCCTTCGATCCCCTTGTCACGCACGATGACTCGCGCCCCTTCAAGGGGGATGGCACCGCTGGCTGTGGTCACACGGAAGATCAGCCGTCCCACCCCCGAGGCGGAGGCGTCGGGCAGGGTTTGGTTTGTGTTCATATGTACCTCCTGGATGTGTGGGTTTCTTTATAGGGTATGCAAAGGGGGAGAATAGGGTGCGCGCATGATATGGCGGACTTGAAAAAGAGAAAGAAAATAAAAAATGCGTTCCGAACCCCCTTGACGAAATTCGGGATATATAGTATAATATACCTTGTATAAGAATGTCACGTACCTACCATCAGACCGTACGTAAAGGATATCATATGGAAAATAAAGAGAAAAAATTATATACCAAGGCAGGCGATAAGGGGTTGACCAATCTTACTCCCTCGGCGCAGGTCTCCAAGGCTGACGAGCGGATCTCCGCCATCGGCGGGACTGAGGAGGTTATATCGGCGCTGGGGATGGTCAGGGTCGTCACAGCCTGTCCCATTTACCGTGGAAAGCTGGAGCGGATCATGAAGACCCTCAAGACCCTCGGTAAAGGTCTGGCTGATGCCAGAAGCGGTCGATATGCTTTCTCCGAGGAGGAGATCACCTTCCTTGAACAGGACATGGACAAGATGCTGTCCAAAATGCCCGAGGGCATCATGGATGATTATCTCCCCGGCGGCTGTGAGCAGTCTGCCCGTTTAGATGTGGCCTACACCACCGCCCGTGCTTGTGAGCGCGCCGTGGTGGCCATGGACCGCCGTTACGCTGTTCCTGAAATTTTTAAGCAATATATCAACCGTCTTTGTGACTATCTTTTGGTCTCTGCCCGCTATTCGGATCACTTGAATGGGCAGCAGCCTGCGGATGAAGCACCTGTTATATCTGCACAGCCTGCCATCCCTGCTTCTGTCGTGGCACCCACCGTAGAGAGCGTAGTAAATCAGGTCATGGCTCGTCTGGGAGGTGCGGCCTCCATGGATCTGACCAGAGCCAAAAAGCTCATTGCGGCCGTGGAGCAGAGAGCCCTTGAAACGGGTAAGCAGGCGGTCATCGCCGTTGTTAACGCTGCCGGTAATCCCGTGGCTGTCCATGTCATGGATGGTGCCTTCCTTGTCAGCTATGAGGTCGCGGTCAAGAAGGCTTATACGGCCGTGGCGGTGAAGATGCCCACCATGGAGCTCAATAAGCTGGTCCAGCCCGGCGGTACTTTCTATGGCCTCCAGAGCCTCGAGGGTATGGTCACCTTCGGCGGCGGTGTGCCCATTACCGTGGGCGGTGTCATCGTGGGCGGTCTGGGTGTCAGCGGCGGTACGGGCGAGGAAGACCACGCCCTATGTCAGTACGGCCTGTCCGTTTTTGAATCTCTTTGATTTTTTGGCGAGAGCGTCCAAGTGCGACGCTCTCGTTTTTTGTTGCAAGAGACCTTGCTATTTGGGCGGGAACGTGGTATAATAATAAAAAAACGGAAAGGAGACCTTCTATGGCACGACTTGTCTTTCACGTGGACGTCAACAGCGCGTTTCTCTCCTGGGAAGCCACCCGCAGAGTCAAGGCGGGAGAACCCGATCTGCGGCTCATTCCCTCGGCCGTGGGAGGAGACCGAGAGAAGCGGACCGGTGTCATTCTGGCCAAATCTCTTCCTGCCAAGGCTTACGGCATCAAGACGGGGGAGCCCGTGGGGATGGCGCTGAAAAAATGTCCTCATCTGGTGTTGGTAAAACCGGATTTCAGGCTATACGAGGCTTCATCCGAGGATTTCATGGCCATATGCAAAAAATATGCCCCCGTGGTGGAGAAGTTCTCCATCGATGAGTGCTTTCTGGATATGAGTGATACCGAACGGGTCTATGCTGATCCCGTTGCCTTGGCCTACCGTATCAAGGACGAGATCAGGGACACGCTGGGATTTACTGTCAATATCGGTATAGGTGAAAACAAGCTGACAGCCAAAATGGCGGGAGACTTTGAAAAGCCCGATAAGGTCCACACCCTTTACAGCTGCGAAATTCAGTCCAAGCTGTGGCCCTTGCCTGTGGAAGCTCTCTATATGGTGGGAACCGCCACCGCCGCCAAGCTGAAAAAAATGCACCTACACACCATCGGACAGGTAGCTAACATGGAAGAAGCGATTCTGCGGCAGATCATGGGAGATAAAATGGGGCTTCAGCTTCATCGTTTTGCCAATGGTATAGACGATACCCCCGTGGCTACAGCGCCCCGTGAGGTCAAGGGCTACAGCAATTCCACTACCCTGGAATCGGATGTGACCGACCGCAATACGGCGTTGCGGATCCTCTTGGCGTTGGCCGATAGCGTGGCGTCTCGTTTGCGTGCCGATGGCGGTAAGGCGGGCATGGTGGCGGTGACGTTGCGTTCTGCCGCCTTCCTTGACAAATCTCACCAAAAGAAGCTGGCGTCACCCACAGATATCACAAGTGAGATCTTTCACGTAACCGAGCAGATCTTCGACGAGCTTTGGGATCGCCGTACCCCTCTGCGCCTTTTGGGCGTGGCTTTGGGGCAGATCGCGTGGGAGGATGACCCCCAGCTGTCTCTCTTTGATGAGGACGACGGTAGGGAAAAAGCACGTAAGCTGGATCGGGTGGTGGACGATATCCGAGGGAAATTCGGATCGGGTGCTATCGTGAGGGGAAGTACCTGCGCCAATACCCCTGAGGTGGGAAGAAAGCATAAGGCACAGCAAGAGCTGATGCGGCAAAAGCAAAAAATGCATGAATGAAGATCGGGTGCTCCGCAGTTGCGGGGCACCCGAAATTTTATTGTGTGTCAAAGGCCTGGCATTTTTAATGGTCGTTTTTGATTGCAAGGGTTGATCGCTCTTGACAAAGCCGCGAAAAAGTGGTAAACTGTTATCAACAAAATCTCGGAGGAAATCATGAAGAAAATTCTGTTTTGCCTATCCCTTGCTCTTATTTTGCGTTTAACCGCCTGCGGAGGTGAGACTCCCTCGCCGACAGATACTTCGGACACCACGGTTACGGAAAGTGAAACCGCTGACCCGACGACTGATACCGTCACCGAAGCCTCCACTGAAATTCCTACTGAAACTCCTACCGAAACGCCTACTGAAGCAGAAAGTGAGGCCGGCCCTGTGAAGACTTTCCAAAATCCTATTCTTGATCGTGCTGCTGCCGACCCTTGTATCGTCTACCACGACGGCTACTATTACGGCACCTATACCGAGGCGTTGGGCATCGCTCTCTATCGCAGTACCTCTCTTGAGACTGTGTTCAGCGACGAAAAGGTGCAGATCTTCAGTCTTTGCGACGAGGTGCAGGGCAATATCTGGGCTCCCGAGCTGTTCTATAATCCCTCTACCGATCGCTGGTATGTCTATTCCTGCGGTTCTTTCCAAGGGTGGGACTTTTTCACCATTCGAATGTTCTGTCTGGAATCCAAGACCAATGACCCCTTTGGAGAATATGAATTTAAAGGATTTACGGATCCGGATGTTTTAGCCATCGACCAGACCATGTTCTACGACGATGCTACGGGCACGCTCTATACGGCCTACTCCGAGTTTACCGATGCCGGCCAGGTGATCATGGTGGCGGTGATGGAGAACCCCTGGACCATCTCGGACAAGCGCATTCGTGTGTCTCATCCTCGCCATACATGGGAAAAGAAGGGCGAGCGCGCCGACAAAGATTCCCGTGTCAACGAAGGTCCTGTCTTCCTTGAGCATGACGGCAAGCTGTCACTCATCTATTCCGCCAGCGGTTGTTGGTCCCAATATTACTGCCTGGGTCTTGTGGAATTTGAAGGTGAGAATTTCTCAGTAGATGAAATGATGAACAGGAGCAACTGGAACAAGCTGAGCCATCCTGTGTTCTCTGCCGCCAATGAGGTCTACGGTGTGGGACATTGTAGCTTCTTCTTGTCTCCCGATGGCTCCGAGACCTGGATCGCTTACCACGGTATGCCCACCCCCGACGCAGGTGAGGAAGGCCGCTTTTCCTATGCTCAGAAGATCACCTTCGATGAGAAAGGATTGCCCGTCTTGGGAGAACCCTTATCCAGAGATACCGACATCCGCGTGCCTTCGGGCGAGAAGATTGAAGAAACTGAATAAGACAAACCGCAACCGTGTGACGGTTGCGGTTCTTTTTTACTTGGCGGGCGTGAGCTCGCCATTTTTCATGATAAACACGCGATCGGCACGGGCCGCCAGATGCTCGTCGTGGGTAACCACGATGGTGGCTTGGGATTCACCTTCGGCTTTTTGAAGCTCGGTGAGAAGAGAGGCTACGCGATCCGCACTCTCTCGGTCTAAGTTGCCTGTGGGCTCGTCGGCAAAGAGGATCATGGGGAAATGGATCAGCGCCCGTGCCAGGGCAACACGCTGTTGCTGGCCGCCTGAAAGTTCTCTTGGCAGGTGATGGAGACGGTCATAAAGCCCCAAATGCCCAATGAGATATTTGAGGCGTTCTTCATAGTTCGCGGTATCCCGTCCTGCCGCCGACAGGGGAAGCAGAATGTTTTCCAAGGCGGTAAGGTAGGGCACAAGGCGGTGATCCTGAAAGACGATCCCCATGTGTTTTCCGCGAAAACGGCAGAGCTCGTCAGGCTTCATTTGAAAGAGTGAGCGACCCAGCAGGGTCACGGTTCCTGAGTTGGGTTCGTCCAGTCCTGCACACAGATGAAGAAGTGTGCTTTTGCCCGAGCCCGACTCTCCCATGATCGCCACGAATTCTCCTTTTTCCACAGAAAAGGAAGCGCGGTTGACAGCAGTGACCGTGTGGTCGGATAGCTTGTACTGTTTGATAAGGGCTTCACAAGAAAAAACGGTCATAGGGAGGGCTCTCCTTTCTTGGATCTTTTTTGAGGCTTGGTAAAAGCGGTGGGACGTATCAGCGACAGCAAAGATGCCCCAAACGCGGAGATGAGGATCATTCCGAGGATGAAGAGAAATGCTGAGAGTGAGAAGCTCTCGGGCATGAGGGGCACGTGGAATTTTCCACAGAACAGCTTGAGAAGAAAAATGAACAAGGGACAGAGCAGGGCATAAAGTCCTCCGCTGAGGAGACAGGACAGGAGCCCTTCTCCGAGGGTCATGTGCAGGCGTATGCCTCGATGCTCTCCCGCCGCCACGTAAGCGGAGCGTTCCTTTTCGCGCCGCAGATATAGAGTTCGTGCGGAGGACAGGGTGAGCAGAAGAATGAGCAGGCACAGGGGTAGGAGCATGATCCGCAGGATGACGGGATACCGCTGGCTGCCAGTTCCGTGACTTTGTAGGACGGTATGACGGGTGTCGAGGGTAATGCCTTCGGTTATCAACTCGTTCAGAAGGATAGACACCTCGGATAAGCCTTCCAGCGTGGCGTTGCTGTCCACGAAGATCCTGAGCTCGGAGATCACGCCGTCGCGGCTGCAGATCTCACAGAAAGTGTTCTCCGAGAGGATCAAGACAGGAGATGTGATATCGGGGTCGGCTACCACCTTGGTCAGCGTGATAGGCAAATAGGCGTGATCTAACCTTTCGATCTGATATGCCAACAGATCCGTTTTTGAGAGGTTCATTTGTGTGAGATCGAGGGTCAAGGGTTGCGCGATGGCTAAGTGGATAAAGTCTCCCTCTGCCAGAGCATAGGGGTGATCCGAGGGGAGACGGAGGATGGCTTCACGAGCTCCCAGTTCCTCCGAAAGTCCTGCCTCTCGCTCGGGCATGACGGTAAATGCATTGGTGGCAAGGTCTCCTTGCAGGACGGTGGCGTTGTCCCGCTCTCCTTTGGGATCCCCACTAAAGACAAGCATACTGTCAAGCTCTGAGAGGGTCACGATAGAATCGGCACTCATGTCACCTACGGGGAGATAACTGCCTTGTCCGTTGATAACGGCAGGGTAACGATCCACCTGAAGGTTGCTGCTCCCATCGAAGGTGACGATGGCGAAGAAAGCCCCGCCCTTTTGGAAGGTGGCGGTCGCACGGCTTGACGTGAGCTGATAATCTTCTCTGGGACAGATCAGCGGAACTTCTGCCTTTGCCATGGCATCGACAAACTCATTCGGGAGATCAGTGGTCATGAAAAGCTGTGACCCGGGTTCAAGGGCTGTGTCGTTTACGGAGAGGACGGCGGCTTCGGTGTTCATGAAGTACAGTGCCTTATCTTTATTTCCGGCGGCGGTCAGGGTCATGGCAGACAGCTCTGTGGCCAAGGAGGTAAAGATCACCTCGGGGCCTTGCTTAAAAATAACGCAAGGCGCGGACAGATCAGCATTGTAAGACTTGCCCACAATACGAAATTGGGTGATCAAGGGCGCGTCACCCTTCTCCTTGTCCGGCACGGTATCCATGCGTTCGGCCATGATGGCCGATGCATCTACGGATCCTGCATAATCGGTGGCTTTACCCAGATAAATACCCGCATATTTGTAGGTGTCGTTGATGAAATAGGTATCGGTGGGGAGCTCGGGGGCTTTGCCGTCGGTGAGCACGGTGGAGGTGAAAGGCTTTTTGACGGCTTGGCTTGGGGAGATCACCGTCACATGAGAAAGGTCACTATAGTCGGCTTTCATGTGATCGGGCAAAAGCAGATAGCAGTGTCCCTCGGTCAGACCAAGCTCATCCGAAAAAGTTTCGGTGACTGATATGGGTTGTGTATGAACGGTACTTGTGATCGAGCCGTAGTCCTCGGGGCTGAGGAAGATGTAGTCCTCATAGATACGGGGGCAGACAGGCACTACTGAAGGGTGCTCATAGGTTTGTATGGAGTAGACCCAACTCACAGGGACCAGCTTCGTGACCTTTACGGTGATGTGACCGCCATAGCGGTCGTAGCCTTCAATACCATCCGGGATCGCGATCTCGACGGTATCCCCCACTAGGATCTTAGGCTCTCCGCTTCCATCGGGATGCTGGGGATATACGTATGCCGCTTCGCCTGCTTGTAAGGCGGCCAACGTGTAACCGAATGCGGTCATGGGGCGATTTTTGTAATTTTCCGGGATGACGACGGTCTGCTCTCCCAGCTCAATCCCCGTGACTCCGTCTCCGCAGGCGATCTTGACGGTGTCCAAAGCCCATTTATCCTCCTGCTGTAAAAGATCGTGGCTACTTTGATCATCGACTTGTCTTGGCAGAAGCATCATGTGGGTGCCAATGTGATCGGCGGTGTCCGAAGATTGACTCGAGGTGGCGACCACCGCCTCCAGAGATTCGATGGCAGGGAGGTAGTCTTGGTTCAGGGTGTTGAAGGAAATGCCGTCGCCAAAAGTCAGCGTGTATTCGTGGGTGCTGTCTCCCGTGGCATAGTTGTCGGGAAGGGTGAGGGCGGTCACGGAGAACAACACGGCTCCGATGAGAGCCACCGACAGGGCGTGGGTGAAGCGGTAAGTCCTCATGCGGCTGAAGGCGGTCAACGCCAAACCCCAGCCGCTCTTTTTTCGCAACGTACGTTTCAGGGAAATACGGCGGGGAGACTCAATATATTCCGAGGTGTCGATGGCGGTCATGAGCTCAACACAGCTTTCACGAAACAGCCGCCTTGTGATACGATGGGCGCAGAGCAGAGATAAAAGAAAGAACAACGCCAGCATCTCTATGGCACAGATCAGAGAAAAGTCGCTGACGGCAGATGTATCGGCACAGAGTCGTATGGCAAGAGGGACGGAGATGATCAGGGCTGGCAGACCCAATACCCAAAACTCGCGGATGATACTTTTTCTGAGAAGCTTTGTGTCTGCGCCGTAGATGATATAAAGTGCATATACGTATTTTTCTGTAGCAACAGCTTCAAAAAATACGCGGTAGACCGCTGCGAGGGAGGTGATCAGCCACAAGAGGATAAAACAGACGTGAGTCACGTATATCTCGGCCTCGGCGTAGGTGAGTACCGTTCTTACGCTCTCGCGGAAGGGTTGGTTTTGCTCGGTAATGCCATGGGTGCTGATATAGTCGCCAAAGGCGGCGGTCAGAGTGTCAAGAGATACCAGATTTTTCCCGAAGGTGATACAAAGACAGGAAAGCAGCAGGGAACAGACAAGCAATGTCAGAAGCAGGCAGAGGGAGGACAACCGACGCCGTTTGCCAAACAGACGTGCAAAGCAGGGGATCAGAGTCAGACGAATATATTGAATGACGGGGTTTTCGGACAAGTTGGCGCACCTCCTTTTCTATCTACTTTCCATGACGAATTTTTGATAGCAAATATTACACGAATGCAGCATTTTTTATGATTATACTATATTTTTTTCGATAAAGCAATACCCCAACGGCACGAATATGCCGATGGGGTATTGCTTGACGATAAAATTTTATGCTTCCGGCGTGTTGGTTTTGAAAAGAACTTTTTCACTATCCGCCACCGCCAGCACGGGTACACCCTTTTGTACCGTCCCGTTGAGAAGTGCTTCGGACAGTGCATCCTCCAAAAGCCGAACCACCGCACGGCGCAAGGGCCTCGCGCCGTAAGCGGGGTCGAGTCCCTCACGGGAAATCAGCTCGGTTACAGAATCGTCTACTGTCAGATCCACCCCCAGATCCCGCACGCGGGCTTGAGTCTTGGAGATCAGCAGGGAAGCGATCTTTAACAGCGCGTCTTTGCCGAGGGGGCTGAAAAGGATCACGTCGTCCACGCGGTTGATAAACTCGGGACGGAAGGTTTCCTTGAGCGCGGACATCATGCGGTCTCGGTCCTCGGTTGTCAGTTGGCCGTCATCTGTGCCGGTTTTCCCTGCTCCCACAAAGCCCAAAAGCTTTTTGCCCGCTGCTGTAGCGCCTAAATTGGAGGTCATGATGATCACCGTGTTACGAAAATCCACTTGTTGTCCTTGGGCGTCGGTGAGAACACCATCGTCCAATACCTGCAGGAGAATATTGAATACATCGGGATGAGCTTTTTCGATCTCGTCGAAAAGCACTACGGAGTAGGGACGGCGGCGCACTCGCTCGGTGAGCTGACCTGCCTCCTCAAAGCCCACGTACCCGGGAGGGGCGCCAATGAGCTTGGAGACGCTGTGCTTTTCCATATATTCCGACATATCTAACCGTATGAGGGCTTTTTCGTCTCCAAACATGGCGGCGGCCAAGGCTACGGAAAGCTCGGTCTTGCCTACACCCGTCTGCCCGAGGAAAATGAAGGAGCCCATGGGGCGGCGAGGATCCTTGATACCCATTCGCCCTCTCCGCATGGCTTTGGATATGGCCGATACCGCCGCTTCCTGTCCGATGACGTGGGCTGAGAGGATCGCCTCGAGGTGAAGTAGTTTGTCTTTTTCGCCGTCCATGAGCTGACTGACGGGTATTCCCGTCCACTCCGTTACCTCGGCCGCGATGTGTGCGGAGGTGAGGGTGGGGGGATCGGTGTCCTTATGCTGTTCCCAGGCGGAACGACCGCGCGCCAGCGCCTCTCGCTTGGCCCTTTCTTTGTCTCTGAGTCGTGCGGCGGCTTCAAAATCCTGGGATAGGATGGCCTCCTCCTTTTCTCTTGAAATGGCAGTCAGCTCCGCTTCCAAGGCCTTGATATTGGGCGGGGAGGTGTGGCCTTCAATGCGCAGCCGTGCCGCGGCCTCGTCGATGAGATCCAGGGCTTTGTCGGGAAGGAAGCGGTCGGGAATATACCGTATCGACAGATCCACCGCCGCCTGCAGAGCCTCGGGGGAGATGTTGAGACGGTGATGAGCCTCGTACTTGCGGCGCAGGCCCTCCAGGATGGTCAAGGCTTCCGTGGGGGAGGGCTCCCCTACAGTCACGGATTGGAACCGCCGCGCCAGCGCTGCATCTTTTTCGATATGCTTTCGGTATTCATCCAAGGTGGTGGCGCCGATGACCTGCATCTCTCCTCTCGCCAGGGCGGGCTTGATGATGTTGGCGGCATCCACCGCTCCCTCTGCTGCGCCGGCACCGATGATGGTGTGGATCTCGTCAATGAACAAAATGATGTCGGGGTTTTTCCCCACCTCATCCAGAATGTGCTTCAAGCGTTCCTCAAATTCTCCGCGGTATTTGGCGCCTGCGATCATCCCCGACAGATCCAGGGTCACCACCAGCTTGTCCTTGATACTCTCGGGGACGTTTCCCTCGGAGATCCGCTGTGCCAGTCCCTCCACCACCGCCGTTTTTCCCACGCCGGGTTCGCCAATGAGGCAGGGATTGTTCTTCTGTCGTCGGGAAAGGATGCGGATGACCCGTTCGGTCTCTTTTTCCCGTCCGATGACGGGATCCAACCGCCCCGCGGCGGCCATGGCGGTGAGATCACGCCCGTATTTGGAGAGAGTGGGGGCATGGGGGATGCTGTGATCGCCGTCGCCTTTATCTCGCCCTTCTCGCTTGCTCCGTCCCGTATTGCCCGCTTGATTTGCCGACGGTGAACGGTCATCTTCTTCCCGTTTGCCGGGGGCGGCATCAAGAAATCCCTTGATATCCCGCTTGATATCCTCCGTAGAAATGCCGAGAGAGGCTAAAATGCGTACGGCAACGCAATCCGTTTCTCCCAGCAAAGCGGACAAAAGATGCTCGGTGCCGATATAGGTCTGACCGTAGCGTGCAGAAAGCACGGCAGATTGCTCGATGATGCGACGGGTGCGTGGGGTCATGTCGTTGGCGGTCAGATGACAGTAGACGCCTTCTCCTGCCAAACGAATGACAGCCTTTCGTATTTCTTCCCCATCTGCACCGTGATTGGAAAGTAATTTGGCCGAGATGGAATCCGCATCCGAGGCCAGCGATAGTAGTAGATGCTCCGATCCGATGTAGGTGTGCCCCAGATCGGCGGCGGCCTCCAAAGCGCCGTTTAAGGCACGGCGGGCCTTCCCTGTGAAACGATTTGTCATTTGGATCTCCCTTTTGCCGCTGTTGGGCGGCACGTATATATTTTTAATGTGAAGCTGAGCGCTTTCACGTGATTTCCTTCAGCGCTTTTCTGACCAATGCTCCGCGGGCGATATCCAGCTCCCGATCTGAGGCGGGATTGGCGCTGCTTGTCAACGCAAGGCTTGCGGGCATGGCTTCGATCAAGAGAGAGGTCAATTCATGGAGCGAGGGCCCGTCCAACAGACCCATGGCAACACCCAAACGCAGATCTGACAAGAGGCTGATGAATTCGCCCAGGGACAGCGCGCGGGCGTATTTCAACAGTCCCAGGGCGCGCCAGACTCGGTCAGTCAGCTTGTCCAGCGCTTCTCCCTTGATGCTTCCGCGAAGCTGACGCTCCCGTGCGCAGATCATTTCCACAGCTTCGCTGAGTCCCGCCAGCAGTTCGTCCTCGGTAGCTCCAAGGGTGATCCGATTGGAGATTTGATAGAGATATCCCGAAGTCCCCGTTCCTTCGCCCCATTTGCCTCGAACGGTCATGCCGCTGAGTGCAAGCTGAGTCGCCAAGGACTCCATTTGACCCGCATGGGTGAGGGCGGGGAGAAAGAGCATGGCCGAGGCGCGCATGGCGGTGCCTGCGTTGGTAGGACAATGGGTCAGATAGCCCCAGCGACCTTCCGCGTCATAGGCGTAGGGAAGGGAACCATCCAACAACTCGTCCACGCGGCGTGCGCCCTCGTAGGCTTCGTTGAGCGCCAGGCCGGGGAGAATACATTGGAGGCGGAGATGATCTTCCTCGCAAAGCATCACCGACAGGTGGCAGGGGTCGTTGAGGTATAGGGCATGAGGGAGACTGACCTTGATGAAGGCGGGGCTGATATAGTGCTTTTCCATCAAGGCGTAGGCCTGGGCGCGGGATACACTTCGAAAATCGGTTTTGACAAAACCTCCCGCTGTGAGTAAAGGGTCAGTTTTTTCTATCAGCGCCTCGGCGGTCGCGGCGTCCATGCGGGAGGTGAAGGGAATATTCTCAAGATTTCTGGCAAAGCGCACACGGGTACTGACCACCACGTCCTGCTCCTTGCCTTCTGTATGATACCAAGACATTGTTGCTTCCTTTCTGTGAAGTTTATTCAGGGGCTTCTGTTTCGAGCTGTCTTAATTCGTCGCGAAGCTTTGCGGCTTCTTCGTAGGCCTCGACGCTGACGGCGGCCGTGATCCCAGCTCTCAGCTCTGCCATTTTCTTGAGCCGATCAGCTCTTTTTCTGTAAACGAGAGGACTGCCTCCCGTATGGCTGTTGTTGCCATGAACAGATCGCATGAGGGGGGTAAGGCGGGAGGCGAAAACGTCGTAGCATTTGGCACAGCCCATCTTTCCGGTGGCGGCGATCTCTTTGAATTGGATGCCGCATAACGGACAAGCACGCTCAGGGGTCTCTGAGGGTTGTGTCTGATTGACAGATGCGGATGAAGGCGTAAAGATAGGTTCCTCCCATAGGCTGAAGGGGGAGTCGAAGTGAGGGAATGCGATGCTCAGATTTTCCAGCTCTCCCGAGGCTTCCATGAGGGAAGTACATTCAGCGCAGAGATGGAAGGAACGGCGTTGACCGCCTATGTTTTCGCTGTAATATAGCGTGGCTTTTTTCTTTTTGCATTTTTCACAAAGCATGGTGACGTCCTTTCTGTTTAGGTAAATTGTTGCAACCTATATTCTACCCTATCTCTACTGCGTATTTTGTCATATCCCGTAAGCCATAGAAAAATCTCACGGAATACACATTATTTTTGAAATTTTATTGACTTTTTCCTGCAAAAATGGTATAATATACGGCATAGTTTAAAATGCCTTAGTGTTTTTTCTCGCAGAAAGGATAGACAGCGTGAAAGTTCAATCATCTAAAACCGATGTTTACTGTTTCACGCACAATTCTCCCTAAAATGGGGCCCGCTCATTTTGTTGCAAAAGTGACACGGTCTAATTTCAAAGTGTATTTGTGCCGCCGCTGGCGGCGGAACGGAGATTATCATGGATCAGTTGCAAAAAGCCAGACAGGAGATCGATCTTGTCGATCAGGAAATGGCCCGCCTCTTTGAACGGCGTATGAAAGCCGTTGCCGAGGTGGCCGACCATAAAAAGAAGCATGGTCTCCCCATCTTTGACCCCGACCGTGAGGACGTGGTGGTCCGAAAAAACGCCGAACGGCTGGAGAACGCCGATCTGCGTCCTTATTACGTGGAGTTTTTGCGGGATACCATGAAGGCTTCTCGTCACTATCAGAAAAAACGTCTTGAGGGTATGCAGGTGGCTTTCTGTGGTATTGAGGGTGCCTTTGCTTCCATCGCCGCAGGAAAAATCTTCCCCGGGGCTCAGCAGGTGCCCTTTAGCGATTTCCGTGAGGCTTATGAAGCCGTGGAGAAGGGGGACTGCGACGTGGCCGTCCTGCCCATGGAAAACAGCACCGCGGGGGAAGTGAGCCAGGTGCTTGATCTGATGTACGCGGGCAATCTGGTGGTCACGGGTGTCTATAGCCTGTCGGTGCGGCATTGCCTCTTGAGTACGCCCGATGCCGAGCTGGCGGATATCAAAAAGGTGGTCAGCCACCCCCAGGCCCTCATGCAGTGTGCTGCTTATATCGAAGAACATAAGCTGGAGGAGATCCAGGCGCCCAATACTGCCTTGGCCGCCAAGCGTGTTTCTGAGAAGGGAGACCCCTCTGTGGCTGCCATTGCTAACGCCGAGAACGCCGAGCTGTACGGACTGAAAATTTTGGCCCACGACATCAATGAGGTGGGTCTGAACACCACCCGTTTTGCTGTCCTCTCCCGTTCCTCTGCCCCCCAGAAGGTCATGGGCAAGCACAGTATTCTTATGTTTACCGTTCGCAACGAGGCAGGCTTTTTGGCAAAGGCTATCAATGTCATCGGTGATTATGGATACAATATGCGCTGTCTCCGCTCCCGCCCCATGAAGGATCTGCTTTGGCAGTATTATTTCTACGTGGAGCTGGAGGGAGATCTGGATAACGAAAACGGCAAGAATATGATCAAGGCCCTGGAGCTGTATTGTGAACGGCTCCGTGTGGTGGGCAGCTTCCGCTATCCTGCCGACCTTGACCACGCGGAGGTGGAAGAATGACCGAAATATTGCATATGAATCTGGGCAAGGAGAGCTACGATATCGTGGTTGAGCGGGGGGCGCTTGCCCGTGTGGGTGAGCTTCTGGACCTGAACCGCCGCGTATTGATCATCACCGACGACGGCGTATCCCCCGCGTATGCCGAGACCGTGGCCGAGGCCTGTGCGGAACCCATCATTGCCACCTACCCCCAGGGGGAGGACACCAAGAGTTTCGAGGTGCTGGCCGACGTTTGTGCCGTCATGCTGGAAAACGGCTTTACCCGCACCGACTGCGTGGTAGCCGTGGGTGGCGGTGTCATCGGGGACCTTGCCGGTTTTGCCGCCGCATCCTTCATGCGCGGAATTGATTTTTATAATATTCCCACCACCCTTTTGTCCCAGGTGGATTCCTCCATCGGCGGCAAGACGGCCATCAATCACGAGGGTATCAAAAATTGCATCGGCGCCTTTTATCAGCCCAAAAAGGTGATCATTGATCCCAACGTACTGTCGACTCTTCCTGCCCGTCAAGTATCCAGCGGCATGGCCGAAGCCATCAAAATGGCGGCAACCTGTGACAGAGCGCTGTTTGAGAAAATCGAGGCAGGAAATCCCATGGATATGCTGGACGAGATCATTGTTTCGTCCCTCAAAATCAAGAAATACGTGGTGGAGCAGGATGCCAAGGAAAAATCCCTGCGCCGCGTACTGAATTTCGGTCACACCCTGGGACACGGCATCGAGAGTCAGGCTGCCCTTCTCGACGGCAACCGCGCCTTGTATCACGGCGAGTGTGTGGCTCTCGGTATGCTTCCCATGTGTTCGCCCACGGTTCGTGACCGATTGATCACCGTTCTCAAAAAGGCAGGCCTGCCCACCGAGACGGATATTGACATGAATGCCGCCCTCGCCGCCGTGTCCCACGATAAAAAGATGGACGGAAGCAAGATCAATTACGTCTATTGCCCCGAGATCGGTACTTTTGAATTTCGCTCCGCGAGCCTCGATGAGTACGCCGAGGTGGTGCTCAGGGGGACGAGCGAGGGAATTTTTTGAAAGAAGTTTGCCTCGCAAGCTCGGCCAAATATGCCTGCGGCCTGATTTGCCCCCGCACTCCTTCAAAAACCTTTAAAGAGATAAAGGCTTTTGAAAATTTAAATGAACCGTGCTCATGGCTTTGCTATGAATTTCATTCCTAATCGTAGTATTTTTATGAAAAGTTCTTGGAGGGTGTGGGAACCTTCTTTCAAGAAGGTTCCCATGAAAAACAACCATGAAAAACACATTCGGTAACAATATATCCGTCACCCTATTCGGTGAGAGCCACGGTGAGATGATCGGCGCCGTTCTGGACGGCATGACCCCGGGGATTCCCGTGGACGAGGCTTTTATCGCCCATCAGATGAACCTCCGCCGTTCCGCCAACGCCATGCTGTCCACCGCACGCGCTGAACCCGATGTGGTGCGTATCGTCAGCGGTGTCTTTGAAGGGAAGACTACGGGAACCCCCATCACGTTCCTGATCGAGAATACCAACACCCGTAGCGGCGATTATGCCGCCATGCGGTATATCGCCCGTCCCGGCCACGCCGATTACACCGCTGAGATGAAATATCACGGCTATCAGGATCCCCGTGGCGGTGGCCATTTCTCGGGTCGCATTACCGCAGGTCTGGTGGCCGCGGGTGCTGTGGCGCTGACTGCACTCAAGGGCAAGGGTATCACCGTCGGGACGCACATCGCGTCTTGTGCCGGTATCTCGGACAGAGCCTTCGGTGATCTTTCGGCCGACTTGGATGCGCTGAACCGAAAGGATTTTGCCGTCCTCGATCCCAATGCCGAGGAGACTATCAAGGCCGCCATCACTGCCGCCAAAATGGAGGGCGACAGCGTGGGCGGTGTGCTTGAGACTGCTGTTACGGGCTTGCCCGCAGGGGTGGGCGAGCCGTGGTTTGACACCGTGGAGAGCGTCCTGGCACATATCCTCTTTGGGATCCCAGCCATCAAGGGCGTGGAATTTGGAGCAGGCTTTGCTTTGACCGCCAAGAAGGGAAGCGAAGCCAACGATCCCTTCCGTGCCGAAAACGGAGAAGTCGTTACCTCCACCAATCACTGTGGCGGTATTTTGGGTGGCATCACTAACGGTATGCCTCTGATGATCCGTTGTGCCGTCAAACCTACGCCTTCCATTTATAAGGAACAGGAAACGGTGGACTTTGGCAAATGCGAAAATACCCCTCTGCAAATCCACGGTCGCCATGATCCCGCTATCATCCACCGCGCTCGCGTGGTGGTGGACAGTGCCGTGGCCATCTCCCTGTGCGACCTTTTGGTCACAAGATACGGGACGGATTGGCTTGCGGAAAGAGAATAAACGCCAACTCTCCGTTGCGTATTTGATCTTCGGTTAAGACTACTTTTTCAAAAGTTTTGAGGAGGCCAAGGAGGAACTTTTTCAAAAGTTCCTCCTTGCGTACTCCCTCAGAAAGGACGCTTTATGAAATACGGCCTGATTGGCGAACATCTCTCCCACAGCTTCTCTAAGGAGATCCACGAGATGTGCGCCGACTACACATACGAAATTTGCGAGCTGCCCCCCGAGGCTGTGCCCGCTTTCATGCAGAACCCCGAATTCTCTGCCATTAACGTGACTATCCCCTATAAGCAAACGGTCATGCCTTTTCTCTACGAGATCCACGAGCACGCCCGCATGATTGGTGCGGTGAACACCGTGGTCAACAAGGAGGGCAAGCTGTATGGCTATAATACCGATTTTTACGGCATGACCGCCCTCATCCGCCGCATCGGCGTGTCCCTCAAGGGCAAAAAGGTGCTGGTGCTGGGTACGGGCGGTGCCGCTCATACCGCCATCGCCGTGGCCAAGGCTCAGGGGGCATCCGACGTACTGATCGTGGAGCGCTGGGCAACGGAGGAGTATATCTCTTACGAGATGGCTTATGCCGACCATTCGGACGCAGAGGTTATCATCAATTGCACTCCCTGCGGTATGTATCCCTACCCCGATGGCGGCCCCAAGATCGTGGGTACTCCCATCGACGTGTCCAAATTTCCCAAGCTTTCAGGTGTGGTGGATGCGGTCTATAACCCCCTGCGTACCAATTTGGTGCAGGATGCCCTGGATCGCGGCATTCCCGCTGAGGGCGGCCTCTATATGCTGGTGGCTCAAGCGGTCATGGCCTGCCGTATTTTCCTCGGCCGTGTGGAAGAGGCCTTCTCCGATGAGGTGGCGATGAACCGAGAGACGGAGCGTATCTTCAAGAAGATCGCCTCGGACAAGGAAAATATTGTACTGACGGGTATGCCCGGCAGCGGCAAATCTACCGTAGGCAAAGCATTGGCAGAGTCTCTGGGACGTCCCTTTATCGACACCGATGCGGTGATCGTGGAGAGAGCAGGGAAGGCCATCACCGAGATCTTCTCCGAGCTTGGGGAAGCGGGCTTCCGTGATCTGGAGACCCAAGCCGTGAAGGATATGGCCAACACCCACACGGGGGCTGTCATTGCCACAGGCGGCGGTGCCATCCTGCGTGACGAAAATATCCGCGCCCTCCGCCGCACAGGTCGTATCTATTTCATCAATCGTCCCTTGGAACACCTCATTCCTACTGCCGACCGTCCCATCGCCTCCACCGTGGAAGCCATCAAACGGCGCTACGAGGAGCGCTACGACCGCTACCTGGCCACCTGCAATCAGGAGATCAAGACTGACGAGGTGGTGGAGCATACTGTAAGTCATATCAGAGAGGACTTTTTCTCATGAAAATCATGGTCATCAACGGCCCCAACCTGAATATGCTGGGGATCCGTGAGCCTGCTCACTACGGCAGGGAAACCTATCAGGATCTGATCCAAAAAATAGAAAATCACGCAAAGACCCTTGGCGTGGAGGTCACCTGTCTTCAGTCCAACCACGAGGGAGATCTGGTGGATTTCATTCAATCGGCCTACGGGCAGTATGACGGTATCGTCATCAATCCCGGCGCTTACACCCATACCAGTATCGCTATTTTAGACGCTGCAAAATCCGTGGGTGTGCCGCTTGTGGAGATCCATATCTCCAAGGTGGAGGAGCGCGAGGACTTCCGCCAGGTCAGTTACATCCGTCTGGCCGCTATGACCACCATCACGGGACACGGCACCCAAGGCTATCTGGAAGCCATGGATATCCTCTATGATCATCTCAAGGGAGGCGTTCAGGCATGACCGTTACCTTTACTCCTGCCCACCTGTCGGGCGCAGTCAAAGCTCCTCCGTCCAAGAGCATGGGACATCGTATGCTCATTTGTGCGGGGCTGGCCGAAGGGCAGAGTACCGTCACGGGGATTTCTCATTCCCAGGATATGCTGGCCACTATGGAGTTACTGAGTGGTCTTGGCGCTGTTTGCGCCCGCCGCGAGATTGACGATACTGTGGTGGAAGTGCAGGGAACTGATCCTACCCGCGCAGCGCCTCAAGTCCCTCTGAATTGCCGTGAATGCGGCAGTACCCTGCGGTTTTTCATCCCCATTTGCCTGCTTTCGGACAAGCCCGTGACGCTCACGGGCGCATCCCGTCTCTTTGAGCGCCCCCTGAACGTCTACAAGGATCTGTGCCGTGATCGGGGACTGACCTTTGATCTTGATACGGTTACCCCGAAATTGACCCTGGGAGGCCCTCTGCGGGGCGGTCATTTTACCCTGCGCGGAGACGTGAGCAGTCAATTCATCACGGGACTTCTGTTTGCGTTGCCTCTGTGTGCCGAGGACAGCATTCTGTCCATCCTGCCCCCTTTGGAGAGCCGTCCATATCTTGACTTGACCCTCTCCGCTCTCGCCCTCTATGGGATCAAGGCCGAGTGGCTGGATGATCTGACCCTCCGTATTCCGGGTGGTCAGCGCTATCAGGTGACCAACGCCATCGTAGAAGGGGATTACTCCAATACCGCCTTTTTTCACGCCCTTCCCCTGCTCGGTCATGACGTGACCGTCACGGGGCTCCGTGATGACAGCCTTCAAGGCGACCGTGTGTACCGCGATTTTTATCCCTTGCTGCACCATGGCCGTCCAACTCTTGATATTAGCGATTGCCCCGATCTCGGCCCTGTCCTTATGGCCGTTGCCGCGGCCAAGCAGGGAGCAACCTTTACGGGTACCCGCCGTCTTCGCATCAAGGAGAGTGATCGTGCTGCCGCCATGGCAGAAGAATTAGCCAAATTCGGCGTGTCTGTCACCGTGGAGGAAGACACCGTTACGGTTGATCCCGTAAATTTTCACGCCCCCGATGCCGTGCTCTGCGGACACAACGACCACCGCATCATCATGGCGCTTTGTACGCTTTTGACTCTGACGGGCGGTATCATTCAAGGAGCCGAGGCTGTCAGCAAGAGCCTACCCGACTATTTTGATCTATTAGTTTCTCTCGGTGCGGATATCACCGTTGCCGAGTCATAAGAGGTACCTTATGAAATTACAGAAAAACCATAAAATTCTCATTGTCGGTCTCGGCCTTTTGGGTGGTAGCTATGCCATTTCCCTGGCCAAGCAAGGCTATACCGTCACCGCCATCACCCGCAGTCAGTCTTCCATTGACTACGCCATGGAGCAGGGCATGATCGCCCGCGGTGCTGCCTTTGTAGATCCCGCTTTGGTGGGAGAGGCTGATCTGGTGGTCTTTGCGCTTTATCCCCATGTTTTCAAGGAATGGATCAAAGAAAATCAGCATCTTTTCAAGTCGGGTGCCGTCATCACCGACGTAACGGGCGTCAAATCCTGTATTGTGGATGACATCCAAACCATGCTCCGTCCCGATGTGGAATTTATTGCGGCCCACCCCATGGCAGGCCGTGAGCAAAGCGGCGTGCAGTATGCAGATGACAGTATCTTCCGCGGAGCTAACTACGTGGTCACCCCCAGCGAAAGAAATACCCCCGAGGCCATTGAGCTATGCGAGGACCTGGGACGTGTGCTGGGCTTTGCCCGTATCTCCCGCCTGGCCCCCAAGGAGCACGATGAGATCATCGCTTTCGTCTCTCAGCTTACCCACTGTATTGCCGTGGCGCTGATGACCTGTACCCCCGCAGGCGGTGAGCACACCAACCGTCTGGAGGAATATACGGGCGACTCCTTCCGTGACCTGACCCGTATCGCCCGTCTGAACGACGAGATGTGGAGTGAGCTGTTTCAGCTTAACAAGTACGCCCTGCTTCACCAAATGACGGTATTCGAGGGCGAGTTGAACCGTATGCGTTCCATGCTGGAGCTCGATGACATGGAGGGACTTCGTGCCATGATGCAGAAATCCACCGCAAGACGCGCCTTGTTTGATAAAAAACTCTGATGATTTCGGATCAATAGAAAACACCGACATCTCCGTCGGTGTTTTTTTGTTGAATTTTTTCCTATTACCCGTCTCAAAGACTTGACATGGAAAAGAAAATGTTATATAATTAAAAGGTTAACGGTTGCGGATGAGTCCATTCGCGAAACCCCGTTTGCTCTTGACGCAAAGAGCAGACAGAAAGGACGAAAAATATGCTGAAACGCCTCGTGGCCAGCGTCAGAGAATTCAAAACAGCCTCTATCCTGACGCTCCTGTTTATCGTGGGCGAAGCCATTGTCGAGACCTTCATTCCCTTCATCACCGCTGATCTCATCAACTACATCCGAGATGCAGGCAGCGAGCTGGAAATGGAGCGTATCCTCCTCACAGGCTTGCTCCTGGTGGGTATGGCAGCCCTCTCCCTCACCTGCGGCGGTGTTGCCGCCTACACCTGTGCGAAAGCCTCCTCCGGCTTTGCGCGCAACCTCAGAAACGACATTTTTGATAAGATACAAGCCTTCTCTTTCCAAAACGTGGACAAGTTTTCTGCCACGTCCCTGGTCACTCGTCTGACCACCGACGTCAATAATATCCAGATGTCCTATATGATGATCATCCGTACGGCCATTCGTGCCCCTCTGATGCTTGTTTTCTCCATCATCATGGCCTTTTACATGGGCGGACTTCTGGCCATGTCCTTCGTGGTACTGGTGCCTTTGCTGGGGATGGGGTTGTTCATTGTCAGCCGTAAGGCCATGCCTGCTTTCCGTGCTGTGTTCCGCAAGTACGACAAACTCAACGAGTCTATTGAGGAAAACGTGCGCGCCGCCCGTGTGGTCAAGGGATTTTCCCGCGAGGAATACGAGAAAGAGAAATTCGGAGCGGCCGCCGAGGATATCAGCGGAGATTTTACCCGTGCCGAGCGCATCGTGGCTTGTAACAGTCCGCTTATGCAGCTTTGCGTCAACGCCAACATGATCTTCGTGCTCTCCGTAGGCTCCCATCTCATTATCAAGTCGGGTGGTGTTGCCCTTAACGTAGGCCATATGTCGGCTATGCTGACTTACGGTATGGCTATCCTTATGCAGCTCATGATGCTGAATATGATCTACGTCATCATCACCATGTCCTCCGAGTCCATGAAGCGCGTCAACGAGGTGCTTACCGAGGAGTCCAACCTCGTATCTCCCGCGAATGCGGTCACCGAGGTAAAGGACGGCTCTATTGATTTTGAAAGTGTTAACTTCAAGTATTCAACCAAGGCGGAGCGCTTTGCTCTGGCCGGTGTGGACCTGCATATCAGATCGGGTATGACCGTGGGTATCCTCGGCGGTACGGGCTCCAGTAAATCCACCTTGGTTCAGCTTATCCCCCGTCTTTACGACGTGACTGAGGGCTCGGTCAAGGTGGGCGGTGTGGACGTCCGTGATTACGATCTGGACACTTTGCGCGGCCAGGTGGCCATGGTGCTCCAAAAGAATCTTCTGTTTTCGGGTACCATCAAGGAAAATCTTCGTTGGGGTAACGAAAACGCCACCGACGAGGAGCTGATCGAGGCCTGCAAGCTGGCACAAGCCCATGATTTCGTTTCATCCTTCCCCGATGGCTATGATACGAAGATCGAGCAAGGCGGCACCAATGTCTCGGGCGGTCAAAAGCAGAGACTCTGCATTGCCCGTGCTCTGCTGAAAAAGCCCAAGATCCTCATTCTGGATGACTCCACCTCGGCCGTGGACACCAAGACCGACGCTATGATCCGTGCGGGCTTTAAGTCCTACATCCCCGAGACAACCAAGATCATCATCGCTCAGCGTGTGTCCTCGGTGCAGGACGCCGACCTCATTCTGGTCATGGAGAACGGTGCTATAGCCGCTCAGGGAACCCATAGCGAGCTTTTGTCCTCCTGTGATATCTACCGCGAGATCTACAAGCAACAGACCAAGGGAGGTGACGAGAATGAGTAATACAGATGCAAAGAAAATCCCCGCAGGCATGGAAAAGGGTAAGCGCAAGATCAACTGGAAGGTGCTTTTCCGTGTGGTCAAGCTGTTGTTTGCGTCCTATCCCCGTCTCATGCCCATTGCCATGGTGTGCATTGCTTTTTCCGCCGCTGTATCAGCGATCCCTGCCATTTTCGTTCAAAAGGTACTGGCCGTAGTGACGAACTATATGGATAACGGCGTGACCGATTGGGGTTCCGCGTCCAAAGAAATTCTTCCCATGGTCATCATTCTGGCAGGACTTTATCTCCTGTCTATCACCTTTACTACCATCCAGACCCAGCTCATGGCCTACATCACCCAGGGCTTCCTCTGCAAGCTACGCCGTAAGATGTTTGACGGTATGCAAAATCTCCCCATTCGCTATTTTGATACCAACAAGCACGGCGATATCATGAGCTACTATACCAACGATATTGACACCCTCCGTCAGCTCGTATCCCAATCTCTTCCTGTTTTGCTCCAGTCCAGCATCATTGTTGTGACCGTACTGGGCATCATGCTGTGGTACAGCGTGTGGATGACCCTTGTCGTTCTCCTGGGCGTTCTGCTCATGGTGTTCGTTTCGGGTAAGATCGGTGGCGGCTCTGCCAAGTATTTCATGAGACTTCAGTCCCATGTTGGTAAGATTGAAGGCTACATTCAGGAAATGATGAGCGGACAGAAGGTGGTCAAGGTCTTCTCACACGAGGAGAAGGTCAAGGAGGAATTCCACGAGATCAACGACGAGCTGTTCAAGACCAGCTACCGCGCCAACGCCTATGCCAATATGTTGGGTCCCATCATCATGAACATTGGTAACATCCTGTACGTTATCGTGGCGGCCGCGGGCGGTATGTTCATTCTGATGGGTATTCAAAACTATAGCGTCAGCGCGCTCTTTTTCGGCGTAGGGATGCTGACCATTGATATCGCTATCCCTTTCCTTAACATGACCAAGCAGTTTACGGGTAACGTAAACCAGTTCTCCCAGCAGATCAACTCCATCGTTATGGCGCTGGCGGGTGCTGACCGTATCTTCAAACTTATGGATCAGGAGCCCGAGACCGACGAGGGCTACGTGACTTTGGTCAACGCCCACATTGACGAGCAGGGCAACGTGACCGAAACTGCCGATCACACGGGTCAGTGGGCTTGGAAGCATCCTCACGGTGACGGTACGCTTACCTACACCCCTCTGCGCGGTGACGTTCGCATGGAGAACATGGACTTCGCTTATGAAGAAGGGAAGACCGTCCTCCACGACGTGACCCTTTACGCCAAGCCCGGTCAAAAGGTGGCTTTCGTGGGTGCTACGGGTGCGGGCAAGACTACCATCACCAACCTCATCAACCGCTTCTACGATATTGCCGATGGCAAGATCCGCTACGATGGGATCAACATCAACAAGATCAAGAAGGCAGACCTTCGCCGCTCCTTGGGTATCGTTTTGCAAGACACCAACCTGTTCACGGGTACGGTCATGGACAACATCCGCTACGGCAAGTTGGATGCCACCGATGAGGAGTGTATTGAGGCGGCCAAGCTGGCAGGAGCCCACGACTTCATCACCCGTCTCCCCGGAGGCTATCAGAGCGAGCTGACCAACAACGGTGCTAATCTCTCCCAAGGCCAGCGTCAGCTCATTGCCATTGCCCGTGCGGCGGTGGCCGATCCCCCCGTCATGATCTTGGACGAAGCCACTTCCTCCATTGACACCCGTACCGAGGCCATCGTGCAGGCGGGTATGGATCGTCTCATGAAGGGACGCACCGTGTTCGTTATCGCTCACCGTCTGTCCACTATTATGAACTCCGACGTCATCATGGTGCTTGACCACGGCCGCATCATAGAGCGCGGCGACCACCAAAAGCTCATCGACGAAAAGGGAACATACTATCAGCTCTATACGGGTGCGTTTGAATTAGAATAAGGTGTACGCAAGGGGCGTTGCCCCTTGACCCCACCAAGAACCCTTTTGGAAAAGGGTTCTTGGAACTCCCAAAACTTTTAAAAACAAAGGCAAAAGGGAAGCGAGATGACACCCGAGGGTGTTTCTGTACCCCCATGGGGCCCCTCCCCCATTCGTAAGTAAGGAGAACGCAAGGGGCGTTGCCCCTTGACCCGCCAAGAACCCTTTGCAAAGGGTTCTTGGAACTCCCCAAACTTTTAAAAAAGGATTTGAAAAAAGGCAGGGAGGTGACACCCGAAAGTGCATCTTCGCCCCCATGGGGCCCCAGCCCCATTCGTATGTAATATTATATAAAAATAAATCTGTATTTGTTGAATAAATATGCAGAAAACCTCTTGACATTTCTGCATAAATGTTGTATAATAACCGCATATTTTGAAATTTCGCTGAATATATTCAGTGTATAATCGGAGGTTCATCATGATCAACAAGGAAAACATCAAAAAAGTCGTTCTCGCCTATTCGGGCGGTCTGGATACGTCCATCATCATTCCGTGGCTGAAGGAAAACTACAACAACTGCGAGGTCATCGCGGTTTCGGGTAACGTAGGTCAGGCCGACGAGCTGGAGGGTCTGGAGGAAAAGGCTCTCAAGACCGGTGCGTCCAAGCTCTACGTTCTCGACCTTACTGAGGAGTACGTGGACGAGTACATCATCCCCTGCATGAAGGCAGGTGCCATCTACGAGGAGTACCTCTTGGGTACCTCCCACGCCCGTCCTTGCATCGCCAAGGGCCTGGCTGAGATCGCCATCAAGGAGGGCGCCGACGCCATCTGCCACGGCTGTACCGGTAAGGGCAACGACCAGGTGCGCTTTGAGCTGACCCTCAAGCACTTCTGCCCCGATATGCCCATCATCGCTCCCTGGAGAGAGTGGGATATCAAGTCCCGCGAGGAGGAGATCGACTACGCCGAGGCACACAACGTACCCTTGAAGATCAACCGCGAGACCAACTACTCCAAGGATAAGAACCTGTGGCATCTGTCCCACGAGGGTCTTGATCTGGAGGATACGGGCAACGAGCCCCAGTACGAGAAGCCCGGTTTCCTTGAGATGGGCGTTTCCCCCATCCAGGCGCCCGACGTCCCCACCTACATTGAGCTGGATTTTGAGCAGGGTATCCCCGTGGCTCTGGACGGCAAGAAGATGTCCGCCAAGGAGATCATCCTGGCTCTCAACGAGCTGGGCGGCAAGAACGGTATCGGTCTTTTGGATATCGTAGAGAACCGTCTGGTCGGCATGAAGTGCCGCGGTGTCTACGAGACCCCCGGCGGAACCATCCTTTATAAGGCTCACAGCGTGCTGGAGAGCATTTGTCTTGACAAGATGACCCTCCACGAGAAGCAGAAGCTGGCCATCACTTACGCCGAGCTGGTATACAACGGTCAGTGGTTTACTCCCCTCCGCGAGGCTTTGGCTGCATTCGTTGACAAGACCCAGGAGACCGTTACCGGTAAGGTGCGCTTGAAGCTCTACAAGGGCAACATGATCAACGCGGGCGTTTGGTCTGACTACTCCCTCTACTCCGAGGAGATCGCCACCTTCGGCGAGTCCGACTACAACCAGGCCGACTCCGCAGGCTTTATCAACCTCTACGGTCTGCCCATCAAGGTCAAGGCCATGGTGGATGCCAAGAATAAGAAATAATTGTTTGCTTGCCGGGAGAAAACTTCTTGGAAGAAGTTTTCTCCCGGACCCTCTTTCAAGAACTTCAAAAACAAATTCATGCGTCAAATTTGACAACTCATTTCCTATTTTGTTTTTGGTCGATTTCTTGATAAATATGATTTGTTAGAGTTTTTTGAAGGGTTCAAGGGAAACTTTTTGCAAAAAGTTTTCCTTGCCGTACTCCCTCAAGAAAGGATCTATTATGGCAAAAATGTGGGAAGGCAGAACGGCGGGCGAGACTGACCGTATTGCCGACGATTTTAATTCATCCATCCATTTTGACTCCCGTATGTACCGTCAGGACATCACGGGCTCCATGGCGCACGCCGCCATGCTGGCATCGAAAAATATCATCAGTGCAGAGGATGCCGACACCCTCATCGCGGGACTGGAAGGGATCCTTAACGATATCGACAGCGGTGATTTGGCCATCGACATGACCTGCGAGGACATCCATATGTTCGTGGAACAGGTGCTGACCGAGCGGCTGGGCGACGTGGGCAAAAAGCTCCACACCGCCAGAAGCCGTAACGATCAGGTGGCGCTGGATCTTCGTATGTATCTCCGCGATGAGATCGTCACCGTCAAGTCCCTCGTCAAGGATCTCATCGAAGCACTCACCGATCAGGCCGAGACGCACAAGGACGTGATCCTTCCCGGCTATACCCACCTGCAGCGTGCCCAGCCCATCGTCTTCGGCCATCACCTTATGGCCTACGCTATGATGCTGCTCCGCGATCTGGACAGATTTACCGATACTGCCCGCCGCATGAATGTATCTCCCATCGGCTCTTGTGCCTTAGCGGGTACCACCTACGACACTGACCGCTATTTTGAGGCTCAAAAGCTGGGCTTTGACAGCATTTGTCTCAATTCTCTGGACGGCGTTTCCGACCGTGATTTCGCCGTGGAGTTCTTGTCTTCTTGTGCCACTCTCATGATGCATCTGTCCCGCTTTTCCGAGGAACTGATCCTTTGGTCAAGCTGGGAATTCAAGTTTGTGGAGCTGTCGGATGCCTATACCACGGGCTCCTCCATCATGCCGCAGAAAAAGAACCCCGACATGGCCGAGCTGATCCGCGGCAAGACGGGGCGAGTCTACGGCGACCTCATGGCTCTGCTCACCATCCTTAAGGGTCTGCCTCTCGCGTATAATAAGGATATGCAGGAGGATAAGGAAAGCGTCTTTGACGCGGTGGATACCGTTAAGATGTGTCTGCAGGTGGCCATTCCCATGGTGGCGACCATGACCGTTCGTGCCGATAATATGAAGCGCGCCGCAGGGGAGGGCTTTATCAATGCCACCGACCTGGCCGACTATCTGGTCAAAAAGGATCTGCCCTTCAGAAGCGCCTATAAGATCTCGGGTCAGATCGTGGCCAAGTGTATCGCAGAGAAGACCGTCTTGGAGGAACTGCCTCTGGAGGTCTATCAGTCCTTCTCCGATCTCTTTGAAGCCGATCTCTATGGAGAGATCAGCCTTGAGACCTGCGTGGCAAAGCGCATCTCTGCGGGCGGTACCTCCGTGGGCTCAGTAGAAGAGCAGATCGCCTACGTGCGAAAGCAGATCCAAGTATGAAACATTCTTGGGAACAATATGCCAAATGGCTGAGGAAGAATACGGGATCCCTTGAGGGAAAGACCGTGGCTGTTACGGGCAGTACGGGAGGTCTTGGCAGGGAGCTATGCCGATATCTGTTGCATTTGGGCGCGAAGCTGATCCTTGTTGACAGAAATACGGAAAGATCCGAAAACTTAAAGCGCGTGTTGACGGTATGGTTTCCCCAAGCGGATATCACTTGTATTTCAGCCGATCTTTCGGATATGTCATCTGTCCGTGAAGCTACCGAACGGCTGTCAGAGCTGCCCTTGGACGTATTTATCCACAACGCGGGCGCTTACAGTATCCCGCGCAAGATCTGCGATACGGGGTACGACAACGTGTTTCAGATCAATTTTGTGTCTCCTTATTATATGATCCGAAAACTGTTGCCTACGCTCAAAGCACGCAAGGGAAGAGTGGTGGTGGTGGGCAGCATCGCTCATAATTACTCTAAGACCGATCCGGACAGCATCGACTTTGCTGACCGTACGCAAGCCTCCAAGGTCTACGGAAACGCCAAGCGCTACCTTATGTTTTCCATGTACGAGCTGTTTGGTGCAGAGCAAGACGTGACCGTCAGCGTTACCCACCCGGGGATTACCTTTACGGGCATTACCGCCCATTATCCCAAGGTGATTTTTGCGCTCATCAAGCATCCCATGAAGATCATTTTCATGAAGCCGAAAAAGGCCGTACTATCTGTCCTGCGGGGCGTGTTCGAACCCTGCGGTGACTCTCAATGGATCGGCCCGAGGCTTTTCGACGTGTGGGGAATACCCAAGAAAAAAATCTTGAAAACCGTATCTGAGGATGAACAAAAGTTCATCGGGGCGACGGCAGAAAAAATCTTCAAATCCCTGGAATAAAGAAAACAGGCTGACCTGCAGGTCAGCCTGTTTTCGCTTATATCTCTATGATTTTTGTGCGGGTGTCCGAAAATTTACGGGACACCTCTCCCAGTTTTTCGATCAAGTCCGAGGGTGTCATGGCAAATTCGCCGTATACTTCGGCGGCGGCATCCCCGGCCAAAGCGTGAAGTGCTACGCCTGCGGCGGCGATCTCGGCAAGAGAGCGGGAAGCGCCCCATTCTTTCCGCTTTTGCACAGCCAGCGAGCCAATGATGCCCGCCAACACGTCTCCGCTGCCGCCCTTAGCCATGCCTGCGTTACCGTAGGGGCAAAGATATAGGCTGCCATTAGGGGAGGCCACGGCCGTGTATGCGTCCTTCAAAACCACGGTTACGCCGTGCTCCTTGGCAAACGCGAGAGCCGTCTCGGGCAGGGTGGCGAGGATATCTCCTACAGCTCCTTGGGTGAGACGAGCCATCTCGGCAGGATGCGGGGTCATGATCACCTGTCCCTTGCCCTCGGCGAGCAAGCGGCTGTTCCACAGCCAGGGGTTTTCAGCGATCAGATTCAATGCATCGGCATCCAGCACCACAGGGAAATCGTGACGGACAGGCAGAGCCTCCAGAAGCGCACCCAAAAGCGTCAGAGCCTGTTGTGACTTTCCAAGTCCACAACCGATGACCACACCGTCACACCCCGAAATCGCCGAGATCAGCTTTTGCAATTGGATATTTTCGTGATCGTAGCAGGTCACCACAGCCTCGGGGACAGAAATTTGTATGATCTCGCGGTTGCAGGCAGGAGTTACCACTCGAATCAGCCCCGCGCCCGTATGCAAAGCACCCTTGGCCGAAAGAATGGCTGCACCCCCCATGCCGAAGGAGCCGCACACCAGACCAAGCTGACCGTAAGTTCCCTTGTGGGAGCGCCTGTCTCTGGGGGCCATGACGGTAGCGAGCAGGACGTGATCGGCGGCATATACGGTGTGCTCTGCAGCGGGGGAGAGGTCTACGCCAATATCGCATACGGCGATCTCACCGCACAGAGACGCGCCCGAGGAACGGAGAAGTCCTTCCTTGAGGGCCTGCATGGTGACGGTGGCGGAGGCCTTGATAGCCGTGCCCATGATCTCACCCGTATCCCCATGGATGCCCGAAGGAATATCTACGGCCAAAACAGGTATGTGCCGCTCGTTGACTTTGTTGATCAGCGCCGCCGTATCTCCCGTGATAGGCCTGTCCAGCCCGATACCGAAGACCGCGTCTACCACGGTGTCGGCGTGGTTGAGGCTGTGTTCTACCTGGGCGTGAGAGAATACAGGCACCAAAGCTTGGCAAAGATATTCGTACTGTCTGGCACATTCGGGACTCATTTGGGTCTTGTCGGGAGAGCCGTCGGGAGCGATTTTTCCGCAGTAGCAGACCGAAACGCGGCGAGCTTTCCCGTAGGTGCCCTCGTTGAGGAAGCGGGCCACGGCGAAGCCATCACCGCCGTTATTACCGCTACCGCACAGCACCAGTACGCGATCACCTGTGTCATAAAAAATATGAGCACGGGACTCCATATATTCCACGACTCCGCGGGCGGCGCGCTCCATGAGTACCTGCGAGGGGATGGCAAGGGTGTTGATGGTATGGTCATCACAGCGCCGCATGAGCGCGGCAGATAAAACGGGGGTCAAGGCTTTCATAGCGTCCTCCCTTGATTTTTAATTTGAGTCTGCGAAAAGGTCATTGTATTTTGAAATGATCTGAATATAGTATAACACAGGAAAGTCGTTTTGACAAGAGGCGCGAACGCTAATGTTTGCTGCTCGTTGCAAAAAATATTCCTGCTGTTCATAGTAAATTCATGGTTTCGTGTTATGATACAAAAGTAGAAAGTTGCCCTATACATTATTTTAGGAGGTAATTAATATGCCCGGACCCGGTGGAGGATCAAGAGGCGGCGGCGGTGGCCGCGGCGGTAGCTTTGGCGGTGGAGGCCGTGGAGGCTTTAGTGGCGGCGGAGGTCGCGGAGGCGGATTTGGCGGAGGTCCCCGTGGCGGTGGCTTCGGCGGTCCCCGTGGACCCAGACCCCCTTATTTCGGCGGTTGGTATCATCGCCCCCGTTACTACGGCGGCTATTATGGTGGCGGCGGATGCCTGGGCGGCCTGATCGGCGCGATCATGGTGCCCATATTCCTGATATTTTTCTCGATCCTTCTGATCGTGTCCTCCATGGGCTCTGCCTTTGCGTCTGTGGCTCAGGGCGGTGATATCGTCTACAACGAGGAAGTCTTCCAGGATTATGCCGACGCCCGTTATCAGGCTGAGTTTGGCACCTCGGAGGCTTATGAGGATCAGATCCTTTTGGTTGTCCTGACCTATGAAAACCAATCCGACTATGCCTATATCGCTTGGGTGGGAGATCATATCGACAACCGCGTCAATTATATGTTTGGCAACAATGATACCAAGCTGGGTTACGTCATGAACAATTCCATCAGCGCGTCTTCCTACAAGTATTCCTTGGACTCTAACCTGGCACAGGTGGTGGAGACCATGGGAAGTGAGGTTGAGAAGCTGGGGCTTGTTTCTTCCTTCAAGTGCGAGGAAAATCATGCCTCCGTCACCCCTCATCTGACCAACATGAGCGCGCTGTCCATGACCGATGCTACGGTGAACGATGCGCTGGTTGACTTTGCCGAGACCACGGGTATTACCATGGTCATCGTGGTGGACGAGGCCGAGGATGTCTTTGGACGTTCCGTTTCCTTTGAGTCTATCTTCTTTGTTCTTGTTGCATTTGTGATTCTGAGCTTGGCTATCTATTGGATCTATAAGATGGTCAAGGGTAGCCGCAATAACAAAAATGGGCAGAATGGCCAACAGAGCGGCCAGCAGAATGGCCAGCAGTATAATCAGTACGGCGAACAGAATACAGGGCCGTACTACGATAACTGGAATAAATAGCTTTTTATCCGCAGAGAGGCGTCTCGCATGAAACGCCTCTCTTTTTTGCCCCAATTTGACGAAACCCCTTGCAATCCATCCCGTTTTGTGCTACAATAAGCAGTATCTTACATGGCTGATAACTGCTGTATATATCGAAAGGAACTCCACCATGAACTATACTTTTTCCAATAAGATCGCGTCCCTCAAGCCCTCGGCTATCCGTGAGATTTTGAAGGCCCCCAAGGATGCCGATACCATCACCCTGGCTGCGGGCAATCCTGCCCCCGAAACCTTCCCCGTGGCTGATCTCGCCCGTTTTGCCGCCGAGATCTTTGAAAATGACTCTACTACCGCCCTCCAGTATGGGGCTACCGACGGCTACGAGCCCCTTCGCCGCGCCGTGGCTCAGCGTCAGAAGAATGTCTGGGGTATCGGTAAATCTATGGCCGACGGCGACGCCTTCAACGATACCACCATCATCGTCTCCGGCGGTAATCAAGGTATCGAGTTGGCCGCCAAGGTGTTCTGCAACGAGGGAGATACTGTCATTTGTGAAAATCCCACCTTTATCGGCGGCCTGAACGCTTTCCGCTCCTGCGGCTACAACACCGTGGGCGTGCCCATCGAGGACGACGGCATGAACGTGGAAGCGCTGGAGGAGACCCTCAAGAATACCCCCAACGCCAAGCTTCTTTACATCATTCCCACCTTCCAGAATCCCGCAGGTATCACCACTTCTCTTGAAAAGAGAAAGGCCATCTACGAGGTCTGCAAGAAGTACGGCCTCATGATTTTGGAGGACAACCCCTACGGCGAGCTCCGCTTCGCGGGCGAAGAGATCCCCACCATCAAGAGCTTTGACACCGAGGGTCTGGTCATTTACTGTTCTTCCTTCTCCAAGATCTTGTCCGCGGGTATGCGTGTAGGATTCGTGGTTGCCCCCGAGGAGGTTGCCGCCAAGATGGTGGTGGCCAAGCAGTCCGAGGACGTCCATACCAACCAGTTCTTCCAGATGCTCTGTTATAAATTCATGACCGAGTGTGATCTGGACGCTCACATTGCCATGATCCGTGAGGTCTACGGCCGCAAGTGCAGACTTATGCTGGATTGCCTTGAGAAGGAGCTGCCCGCCTCTGTCAAGTATACCAAGCCCGAAGGTGGTCTGTTCATTTGGGTCACGCTGCCTGACGGCGTGGATGCCACCGCCTTCTTGAAGGCTTGCATGGCCGAGAAGCTCATGATCGTTCCCGGTGCCACCTTCAACTGCGATGTCACTGAGGGCTCCATGTCCTTCCGCCTCAACTATTCCACCCCCTCCGATGCACAGATCATCGAGGGCGTGGCAAGACTGGGTAAGGTCGCCCGCGAGTTTGTCAAGTAATTTCATAGAGAAGGGGAGAGCTGTGGCTTTCCCCTTTGGTTTCATAATGAAAGATAAATTGTTGTTTATGGGGGAGTACGCCAAGGGGAACTTTTGCAAAAGTTCCCCTTGGAACCCTTCAAAAACCTTTAACAAAAAACAATCATTCCTTATTTTGTAATCATTTTTTAAGGTTCTTGGAGGTGGTTTGGAGGAACCTTCTTGCAAGAAGGTTCCTCCAAGCGAACCCCCATAAACAAAAATATACCTGTCAAAAAATTTTTTCGAAAAATCTGCAACCAAATTCCCATTTCCCACACTATACCGTCGAAGGGAGTGAGAGACCCAATGAATGAATCGAGAAATCATGGCCTCATGCAAGACGTTGCCGAGGCCTACATGGAAAAGATCTTCTACTTCTGCCTCCGAAAAACGGGAAATCAGCATGAAGCCGAGGATCTGACCGCAGATATCATGCTGAACCTCATGCAAGCCATAGCCCATGGGACAGATCCGGACTGTCTTCACGGCTGGGTGTGGCAGATCGCCCGCAATCGCTTTGCCCTGTGGGCAGACAAAAAGCGCCGCTACCGTGAATATACAGCCTTGGATGATCTCCATGATCTGGATCTCGCAGACGATACCCCCACCCCCGCCGAGGCCTATATCCACGCGGAAGATCTCTCCCTTTTGCGCCGTGAGTTGGCCTTCATTTCGGCTGACTACCGTCAGGTAGTGGTGGCCTTCTACGTCGAGGACAGACGGGTGCAGGATATCGCAAAGTCTCTCGGACTCCCCGAAGGCACGGTGAAAGCCAAGCTGTTCCGTGCCAGAAAACTATTGAAAGAAGGTATGAACATGGCAAGAGAATTTGGAAAAAGAAGCTACCGACCCGAAAACGTGGGCTTTTCCGCCAGCGGTAACCAGCCTTCGGGACTGCCTTGGTCGGCGGTGCAGAGAAGCGTCCCCAAGAATATCCTGCTGGAAGCCGGCAACAACCCCTCCACCGCCGAAGAATTGTCCATCGCGTTAGGGATAGCCATGCCCTATATGGAGGAGGAGATCGCCCTCTTGGAGCAGGCCACCCTTTTGCGCCGCGTGGGCGACCGCTACATCACCGATTTTGTGATTTTGGACAAGACCACCCAGGAGGAGTGCTACCGCGTTGAGTGCAAGGGCAGGGAGGAGCGCCTCGCCCTGATCAAGACCCTCATCGACGATCTCCTGCCCGAGATCAAAAAGCACACCGTCCTGCCACCCCACATGAGCGACAATAAGCTCCTTTGGTGGCTCGTCCTCTACCTGATGGACAGAGCAATCTTCGATCTGCCCGTACGCGACGATATATACAGCCCTGCGACCCGCGCCAACGGCGAATCCTGGGGCTTCATGGGGTATGAATCGGGAGCCAATATTCCCGAGGATCTTCCCGGCATCAGCCACAATGGTGGCGGCAGGGACAACGTGTGGATCCAAAATTATTTTGTCCACGCTTGGGGACTTGAGAAGCCCAACGGCGGCGTACCCGAGGATGGCGACGACATTCTGTTTTTGGGCGAGGCCATCCGCAGTGGGCGTACCGTGGACTCCCTGACCGACGCGGAGAAGGCCATCTGGAACCGCTTGAACGGCCGTTTTGCCTACGTTGACGAAAACGGCAAGATCGCCGCTGACCTCATCCTGTTTATGTCGGGCGAGAACGGCAAGGTCAACAACTTGATTTATGGGCATCCCAAATTTGATGAGCTGGTCGCCAACGTGACATTCATCTTTGAAGGCCTTAAAGCAGAGCTGGCCAAGGCCAACAGCCCCTTGCTCTCCGATCAGCTTGACTACGTAGCCGCCATGGAGATCTGCGGTCTCCGCGCTATGGCCGTCAAGGACGCTTTGGATAAGGGCATCATCACCATGCCCGAGGAATCCGAGAAAGCCACCCTCGGTGCGTGGATGGTGATTGATCCTTAACAAATAACAAGGAAAAAATAGAAATACAAATAAAAATCGTCGAAAGAGGGGAGAGCCAACGCTCTCCCCTCAATTTTTGCCGAACAAAGATGTTTGAATTTTTTGTAACTTTCCCGTCTGTGACCCAACTTTCTCTCCGAAAAAGACACTATATAGTCAAATAGCCCCTTGACTTTTCACCCAACTTTAATGTTATAATGAAGAAAACCAACGGGAGGTGCGTATGATCGAAATCAAGCAAGTAGGCGAGCGGATCAGCCGCTTGCGCCAAAAAAAGGGCATGACCCAAATCGCTTTGGCGGATAAGCTGGGTGTCACGTCTCAAGCTATATCCAAATGGGAACGAGGGCAATCCTTTCCCGACGTCTCAAGGCTGGATGAGCTTGCGGAGCTTCTTGGCGTGGCGGTAGCCTATCTTTTGACGGGAGATACTTGATTTTGGGAGATTTACAAAAAACTTTCAAATTTGTCACCAACACTTTTTGAAATTTTGGTACTTATAAGGTGAGCGCTCAAAAAAGTCGGAGGAGTTACCCCCTATGAACATCAACGAAAGGCTGATCCGTGAATACGCCAAAAAGATCAGCGGCTTTGCCTGGTCAAAGACCCGCCATCCTCAGGATGCCGAGGATCTGGCACAGGACATCATGCTGGTTTTGTGCGAGCATGATTTTGCCTCCAAATCTATTCAGAATATGGATGCCTACATTTACCAGGTCTGCCGCTATACCTATGCCAATTTTGTCCGCGGCCGTGTGAAAGAGCGGGATCACACCACCATGGCCACAACCGAGCAGATGGTTGCTATCCCTTCGGACGAGGACATTCCCACCGAAGTGGCCAACGCCGAGCTTTATGCCCGACTGCGCCGCGAAGTGGCCTATCTTGGCAAAATGCGGCGGTTGATCACGGTCATGACATATTATGAGGGCAAGAACAGCCGCGAGATCGGCAAAGCCCTCGGCATCTCGGAGGCTACGGTTCGTTGGTATCTCTCCGACACACAGAAAAAACTCAAGGAGCGTATGGATATGAAAGAAAGCATCTACACCCCCAAGCACCTCAACGTCTACATCAGCGGCTATAGCCCCGACCTGAACCTGCGGGGACTCAGGGATGATCTTCTGACACAGAACATCTGCCTGGTTTGCGCCTGTAAGCAGGGCATGACGGTGAACGAGATCGCCGCCGCTATGAATATGTCCGCCGTCTTTGTCGAGGACAAGATCCCCGCCATGCTTGATATGATCTATCTGGAGGAGGTGGGCAAGAACCGCTACCGCACCACCTTCTTCATCCAGGACAGCACATATGAGCTTGAAAAGATCCGCTATCAGGTGAAGACTCTCCCCCGTATTTCACGCATTTTTTATGAAAAGATCAAGTCGAAGCTTCCCGTCATCCGCGAGATCGGCTTCGATGGATGCGACCTTGATGAAAACTTCCTTTTGTGGTATTTCATCACCTTTGCCGCCCATATTTACGAATGTCATCCTCCCTTTGATAACAAGTACGAGCAGACCATGCGCGGTGACGGCGGCAGCTTCGCCATCGACGCCGCTTACAGTGATGCTGAGCTTTTGCGGGAAGGGAAATTTAGTCCCGAGGAGGCAGACTATCTCACTCATTATCGTGGTATGTCAGGAAAACATAACGGCAACGGCCGCATCACGATCCAGCAGTTTGACCCGCCCGTATGCGGCGGTGACCGCCCCATGATCCCCATGGGAGACATTGGATACTGGGAACGCCTCCACGAACTGACCAGGGAAGGCGCTTTTCCCACTGAGCCTGACAAGGATATCATCGCCTATGCCGTGCGGGAGAGCTACGCCGAAATGAAGGACGGCAAGCTCCGTCTGATGATCCCTTACTTCACCGCCGATCAGATCGACCGGCTCTACAAGCTTTTGCGTGAAACCGTCTTTGAAGAGATCGCCCCTGCCGTGGGTGACCATCCTGCCGTTGGTTACGCCGAGCTGGTGACCTCCCTCATTCCCGATTATCTCTCGGACAACGAGAAGGAATTCCACGCCCATCACCGCTTCTATCAGCCCAATGCCTATACCTATCTGTTGCTGAAGGAAGGGCTTTTGACCATGCCCACCGATGCTGAGCAGAAGCGCATCTGTACAGCCGTGTGGCAAAATCATCAGTAAAGACGAAAGGAAGATGATCATGACAGAATTAACGTTAAGAGAGATCTGGGACCGCATCGTGACCACCCAGGATCAACTGGAAAGCATTGATAAGGTTGTTTTCTACATGACGGGAGTGGAGGAATCCGGCTCCTTCGTGCAGGTTGAAGAAAGTGCTTCCGAGCATTACGGCGAGCCTCTGCCTTACTGCAAGGAGGTAGCTTTGGAAAAGATCCACGCCATGAAAGAGGTGATGATTGCCCGAGAGCAGACCTTGAAGGGACTATTGGATTTTTACGTGAGCGTATATCATGAGCAAAAGAGTAAGACCGTATCTGAATAAAACATAAAAGGAGCCGTTCGGCTCCTTTTGTGCTAACAAATGATTTCCTTGACAAATTTCCCCTCCTGTGGTATCATAAAAATAACGATCCAAAGGAGGGTTTCTTATGTACGATCATCAATTTCCCAACATCATTGACGTTCCGGGTGATCTGGAATGTCAAACCATGTGTTTTATGACCGACGATAAGACTGCCAAAAAGAACTTTATTGATCTCCGGCTTTTAGTGGACGATAAGACCCCTCTGAAAAACCCCCATAAGGGCTGGTTCTGGCACTTCATCGACAACGGCTGTGGCCGCGCTGCCTACCGCCACGGTTATGAGAATGATCCCGTTCTTGATTTCCCCGGTCTCAACCACCTCTACCTCCGCTTTGACTGGGGAGACGTGGAAAAAGAGGAGGGGGTATACGATTTCTCTTATTTGGATGGGATTATGGAGAAATGGGGGGCCTACGGCTACACTTTTGCGCTCCGCGTTTGTACCTATGAGGCAGATCCTAACCTGAACTATGCCACCCCTGCCTATGTTTACGAGAAGGGCGCCCGCTGCTACGAACTGGAGAACGGCAAGATCCAGCCCGATTATAACGACTCTATATTCATGGAGTGTTTGGAAAAATTCATGGCCGCCCTCGGCGCAAAATATAATGGAGACCCACGCATCGAGCTTATCGACGTGGGTACCTATGGTACCTGGGGCGAAGGACACACCGTGGAGGGCGATGGGGTTATTTACACTATGGATATGGTCAAGAAGCACTTCGACCTCCATTGCAAGTATTTCCCCGATACCTTTGTGGTCTGCAACGATGACCACATGGTGGGCCGCATCCCCAACGGACAGGCTGAGGTGCAGGAGGTCCTGGACTACGCCAACGCCCGTGGCATGGGTGTGCAGGACGATTCCATCTGCTGTGATTACTACTTCCAAATGAACGGCTACGATACCATGCGCGCACCCTGGGCTTTTGATAAGCTGGCCGATAACTGCCCGAACGTTATCGAAATGGCCCACTACACCTACATCAAGCCCCAATTCGAGAGCTACTTCCGCGACGGCCTTACCGCCATGGAGGCTTTTAAATCCGCCCACGCTACCTTCGCGGGCTTTCACGCCTATCCCCGTGTGTGGTTGGAAAATGAGTTCTACCTCACAGAATACTGCGCCAACCGTTTGGGCTACTGGTACTTTGTCACGGGAGCCACCATCCCCGAGTTGACGGATACCGCCTACAATATCATCTCCCTTGACATCGAAAACCGCGGCTGGGCGAGAGCCTACTGGCCGTATGATCTCAAGCTTCGCTTGAAGAATGAGCGGGGAAGTTATATTATTCCCTTGGACGTCGACAACCGCGACTGGCTCCCCGGTGTCCCCGTAACCCTCGACCTCCGCGTGGATGCCCGAGGGGTGCCCGCGGGCGAATATGAGATAGCCGTCGGCCTCTTTGAGGGGGAGCGGCCTATCAAGCTGGCCATCAAGGAAACCGCCCTTGACGAGGGCTTCTACACAATCGGACGTGCTACCGTCCGAAGTGTCTGACAGGAAAGGAGGATCTGAACATGGAAAAGAAATACCCTAACCTCATGCCCGCCCCCACCCCCGGTGGCTCCCAGACCCTCTGTGGTATGTTTGATAACCGCGCTGTCCGCGCCGACTTTATTGACCTCCGCCCCCTCGTGGACGATAAGACCCCTCTGAAGAATCCCCATAAGGGCTGGTTCTGGCACTACATCGACAACGGCTACGGCCGCGAGAATTACCGTGTCCACCACGATCACGCCGACGATCTCACCGATTTCCCCGGCCTCAATCACCTCTACCTCCGCTTCGATTGGGGCGATGTAGAGAAATCAGAGGGCGTCTACGATTTCTCCTATCTGGACAAGATCATGGATTTCTGGGCTCCCCGCGGCTATAAATTTTCCCTCCGCGTTTGTTCCTATGAAAACGATCCTAACTTGAACCATGCCACCCCTGCTTACGTCTATGAGCAGGGCGCCAAAGGCTACCGCCTCCCCGGCGGCAGACTCCAGCCCGACTACGGCGATCCCATCTTCCTCCACCACGTGGAGCGCTTGCTGTATACCCTGGGCGAAAAGTTCAACGGTCATCCCCTCATCGAATGCATTGACGTGGGCACCATGGGCACCTGGGGCGAAGGACACACCGCTTGCGGTACGGGGGAGATCATCCCGCCTCCCGTAGTCAAGAAGCACTTCGACCTTCATGCCAAATATTTTCCCGACACTTGGGTGTTGTGCAACGACGATCACATCTCCTGCCGTATCGCCCACGGTCAGGCCGAGGTGCAAGAAATTTTGGACTACGCCTACGAGCGGGGCTTTGGCGTGCAGGACGATTCGGTGTGTTGTAACTATTACACCCAAGTCAACGATTATGACACCCTCCGTGCTCCTTGGGCCTTTGATTGCCTATGGAAGAATGCACCCACTGCCATTGAGATGGAGCATTACGGCTATGTTCACAGCCACAACGACCACTTCCGTGATGGTTTTACTGCCATCGAGGCCTTCAAACGCTGTCATGCTACCTTTGCGGGCTTCCACGGCTATCCCCGTGAGTGGCTGAAAAACGAGTACTACCTCACCGAGTATTGTGCGAATCGCTTGGGCTACTGGTACTTTATCACGGGTATGACCATGCCCACTCTCACTCCCACTGCCCATAACGTGATCACGCTGGACGTGGAGAACCGCGGCTGGGCCAAGGCCTACCGCAAGTACGATCTGGTCTTTCGCTTCCGCAGTACGGCGGGGAAGGACTATGTCATTCCCGTGGAGACCGACAATCGCAAGTGGTTGCCGAACGAAAAGCAGACGGTTCAACTCCGACTCGACCTTTGCCACCTCCCCGCGGGAGACTACGAGGTTGCCATCGGTATGTTTGAGGGCGAGACCCCCATCAGGCTGGCGATCAAGGAGAGCGTCTCCGACGGGAAGTTCTATACCCTGTGCGGAACGACCGTGAAGGAGATTTAATTATTTTTATGATTTTTGTTAAACTAAAAATTGGTTATTGGAAAATGAGGCCATAGCTTTTTTCGTTTTTTGATCCAAAATGATAAATACGGCTTTGCGAGGATTTAAACCGATGAAGGAGCGGTTGGAGGGGATTTCGCCGAAACAGAGAATTTCTTCTCTCATAAACGATAAACCAATACCGCCGTATCCGATTTTGAGGTCAATGATTCGATAATTTTCCATTTCAGCCCAGGAAAATCCAATATACTTATTTCGGATTCCGTTCTTATCTACAGTCACACGGGAAAAGGCATTTCGGTTAATCAACAGAGGAATTCCCGTCATCCAAATTGCAAAGTCGAGAAACAGAATGATACCCACAAGGACAGATTGGGAGACCAATCCTGCTATTGATCCGAGGACGAGAGAAAAAATACCTGCCGTGATGATATATCGACGTATGAGTTTGGCACAGGCGAATCTGGTCATAGAATCACATCCTTTCACTTGATGGTATCATTATATCATGTTATCGTTTCCTTGTCAAGAGCTTGGGACAAAATAATCAAAACCTCTTGACAAACCACCAAAATTGTGCTATTATATATCATCATCAAAACCTGTGACGAAGAAGAGTACCGCACCCCCTCCGATATAGAGACCCGCCGATGCTGGAAACGCGGGACGGAGACCGCGCGAATGGACTTCCGAGGGCAGACCGAGCCGCGCAATCTTTGTGATTGCCGGGGTAGTATCTGACGGCGGCGCACCGTTATGGCGCGAAAGAGGAGGGAAGAACCTAAAGTGTTTCCCTCAATCGTGGGTGGTACCGCGGATTTTGTTAGAAATTCGTCCCCGACAGAGCATGATCTCTCTGTCGGGGATTGTTTTTTTATGTTAAAGAAAAGATAAATTGTTGTTTAGCTGAGGTTTAATGAAAACCCGTAGGGGCGGATTCCATATCCGCCCGATATAAAAAAACATTGATATCCATAGACCTTTAGGGCGAACGGGCGGATATGGAATCCGCCCCTACAGAATCACAATAACCCTGTAAACAACAATT
>JAFTIL010000019.1 GCA_017456905.1 Clostridia bacterium | reverse complement strand
TTTAGCGGAGGAGGCACGAAGAAAGGCTCTCCCTCTGGGAGAGCTCCCGCCCAGCTTTGCGACGGGCGGGTGAGAGGGTAAAAACGCGAAATGCCGCTAAATACCCTCTCCGTCACGCATGAAGCGTGCCACCTCCCCCGGAGGGGGAGGCTTTACAGCGGGCTTCGCCCGCCATGACACTCAACCCGTAAACAACAATTTACCATTCCATCCTCACCCCCCACGAAAAACCCCGCCGTGAAACCACGGCGGGGGAATGGTCAATTCAGCTTTTCAAAAAGTGCTTGGAAGGCGGCGGTCTGTCGGATGCCATCAAAGCAAGGGTCACCCATATCCCGTTTCAGATCCTCCATACAGCCATCCAGCGGATGTCGAGAAGCGGTAGCCTTGTTCAGGAAAATACTCGTGTAAGGGATCTCCGTTTCGGCCGGCATTTCATCGAAAGACTTGACATGATAGTAGGCCTTTTCCAGCCGGTTCATAGCCTCATCATCATGTCCGAGGGACGCGTGGTGCTTGGCCAACAGTACACAATAGCGTCCTACGCGGCAATGGTAGAACAGGAGGTTGCCGTCGTACACCAAGGTCTCCCACAGCTTGACGGCAGTTTCCAGTACGAAGATCATGTCCTCATGGGAGCAAGGTGGATCGGGGTGGACGATATTGCCGCAGAGAAAGTCCATGTAGACCAGATTGTTCCAATGCTTCTGCGCCTCGCTCTTTTCCCTTCCCTCCTCCGTAAACAAGGCATGGGCGTGCTCCAACAGCTTTTCTTGGCAGGTGTAGATGCTCCCCGCCATGTTCGCGTATTTCACCGCCTTCTCCTCATTGGCCATATCGGAATAGGGCCAGGCATAGGTAAACACCAAAAGCTGGATTGCGCTGTCGCGGATCCCTTGGTCGGTACAATCCCGCAAAATGCGTTCGCAAACAGGTATGAGCTCGCGAGCGTTGGCTTGGAATTCGCTTTCCTCAAAGCGAGTGTCCAAGGTTGAATAAAGGGCGTAAGCTAAATACTTCAAGCATCGAAAATCCTTGGGGTACTTCTGCACCGCCTCCCGCCACATGGCGATCCGCTCATGGATGGTTTCCTTGTTCGGAACATGGGCGAGATCGTAGTCTCGATGGCAGAGCGCCTCGATCTCGGCCTCGCTGGTGTGGGTATCACGGTCAAACAGCTCGTCGGTGGTGACACCAAAGAAATTGGCGAGAGGGACAATGAGGGTCACGTCGGGCAGAGCGTTGTTATTCTCCCATTTGGATATGGATTGGTAGGTAATATTCAGATATTCCGCCAGCTTTTCCTGCGTGATGCCGTTCTGCTGACGGAGTTGCTTGATCTTTTCACCGATGGTCATGGTGAGCGCCTCTCTTTCGTGTGTTTTGTGGCCACGACCATAGTATACACCATTTCAGCGGATTTTGCAATAACCGCGCGGGCAACAGGGGCTCAACCGTGGGTTGCATAACGTCGACAAACGTATCAAGCAACATGGATTTGTAGGGGCGCATTCCATATGCGCCCGCAAATGCCCAATCTAATGGAACGAAAAAGCGGGCGGATATAGAATCCGCCCCTACGGCACCGTTGAAAACGCCCGGTCAGACTCCGTTTTTGTTCAGCCAAACACAGAAAACCCCGCTGTGAAGCCACAGCGGGGCAAATCTCTATTGAGTTCTACAATTAGATCTCAGCGAAGTACTTGATGGTGCGGACCATCTGGCTGGTGTAGCTGTTCTCGTTGTCGTACCAAGAAACGACCTGAACCTGGTAGGTGTCATCGTTGATCTTAGCCACCATGGTCTGGGTGGAGTCGAACAGAGAACCGTAGGTGATACCGATGATATCGGAGGAAACGATCTGATCCTCGTTGTAGCCGAAGGAAGCGGAAGCCTGAGCCTTCATAGCAGCGTTGACGCTGTCAACGGTAACGTCAGTGCCCTTAACAACGGCAACCAGAATGGTGGTGGAGCCGGTGCAGGTGGGAACGCGCTGAGCGGAACCGATCAGCTTGCCGTTCAGCTCGGGGATAACCAGACCGATAGCCTTAGCAGCGCCGGTGGAGTTGGGAACGATGTTCTGAGCACCTGCGCGAGCACGGCGGAGGTCACCCTTTCTGTGGGGGCCGTCCAGGATCATCTGGTCACCGGTGTAAGCATGAACGGTGGTCATGATACCGGACTGGATGGGATATGCGTCGTTGAGGGCCTTAGCCATGGGAGCCAGGCAGTTGGTGGTGCAGGAAGCAGCGGAGATGATCTTGTCGTCAGCGGACAGGGTCTTCTCGTTGACGCCATAAACGATGGTCTTGAGGTCCTTGCCTGCGGGAGCGGAGATAACAACCTTCTTAGCGCCTGCGTTGATGTGAGCCATGGACTTCTCGGTGGAGCAGTAGAAACCGGTGCACTCGAGAACAACGTCAACACCCAGCTCAGCCCAAGGGCAGTTAGCAGCGTCCTTCTCAGCGTAGATCTTCAGAACCTTACCGTCAACGGTGATGGTGCCGGCCTCGTCGTCAGCGACAACGGTGTGACCGTCGTAACGACCCTGAGCGGTGTCGTACTTCAGAAGATGAGCGAGCATGGAAGCCTTGGTCAGGTCGTTGATGGCAACGATCTCATAACCCTCTGCGCCGAACATCTGACGGAAAGCCAGACGACCGATACGGCCAAAGCCATTGATAGCAACTTTTACGGACATGGTAAAATCCTCCATTTTATATAGTTTTTATTTTGAACTTACGGGAAATGGAACAAACCTTCTGTTCCAAGAATATATTGTACCCCAAATTTCCAAATAATGCAAGGGTTTTTGGAAATTTTTTTCAGTTTCTCTGTTTTGCACCTTTGAAACAAGGGACAAGGGGGAATTTCGTGCATTTTGACAAAATGCTGTCAAACCTTTTCGGTTATTCGTCTTTCCATACGACCGCGATCTTGGCATCATCGACGTTTTCAATCAACGCGCTAAGAACTTTTTTGGAGGTGACTTCTTTATCACCGCGCAGACAGTTTTCAAAGGTAATCCAATTGATGGCGCCGCCTACTTCGGAACGGTTGCAGATACGCACCTTGTGGTTACCGTCGATGCGGATGTCCCTGAAGGTCAGACCGCTGATCTGTGCCTTGGAAGATTTGTGGATGGTCACGTTGATGGGGTACTTGTCGGATTGGTGCAGTTCAATGTTCTCAAAGGTTACGTTCGTGATCTTGGCAGGACCCTCGGTGTAGACCACCAAAGCACCCAGATCTTCCATCCATGTGGCGGAGGCAAAGCCGACTGAGCAATTCTTGAAGGTGATATCCGTCATATCCCGTGCGGTCTCAGCAATGATACCGATGCCGCGGGCCTTGTCGGGCCATGCGTTACAGTTGTCAAATACGATATTCTCGATCTTGATCTGACAGCCGCCATACATGGACTTGACCTCAAAGAGATCGTCGCCGGAGCGGGCAAAACAATCTTTCACGAGGGAGTTGCGGCTGTCTACCACGGCAATACCGTCGCTGTTCTGGCGGTAGCCGAAGAGCATGACGTCCGTGACCGTGATATCTTCACACCGGGTGAAATAGAGCGTCCATTCGGGGCTGTTGTTCATGGTGAGGCCATCCACCGTAAGGTTTTTGGACTCGTCAAACTGCACCACCGAGCGAGCGTGCCAATCCAAACGGGACATATCCACGTAGCCGTGGCCGCTGATACGGACGTTGCTGACACCCTGACCGTGGAACAAAGCGTGCCAACGGGTCTTGCCAGACCAGGCGGGATCCAGGAAGGGGGTCTCTGCCCTATCGGGCATGGTGGCGTAAATAAACGCGCCACGCTCCAGATAAACCTCGGTGTTGTTCTTGAATTCCACGTTATATTTCAGCTCGTGAACGCCTGCCTCGAAATACATGACCTGCTTTTCCCCCGTGAAGGCAAGCTGCTCGTTATGCACGCCGGGGGCCACCTTGATGACCTCGTAGCCCTCGGGGGCCTCGTAGGTCTCGTCGGCACGGACAAACAGGGTGATGGCTTTGGTCTTGTCGTTGTTGAGGACGAAGGAATAGTTGCCATAGTCCTCGACGGTGGCCTTGACACTTCCGTCGGCAGAGACGGCCTCGACACCGTAATGCTCGGGCAGGACGGTGACCTTGCGGAAATTATAGTCCACACCCAAGTCGATCTCCAGAGGGAAGCTGGCATCCTTGGCGTCGATCATAGCAAAGGAGTGTGCGCCATAGGTGGTGCGGACCGCGTAGCAATCCACGGGGGTACCGTTGACCTTCATAGTGAAGTAGGGGGAGATGATGGTGCCTACCTCTTTGGCTTCGTTGTCGTGGGAGCCGTCCTCGTAGTCGACCTCGGCAATAAACTTTTCAAGATCCTCGGCAGCTTTGATCCCTTCCAGAGTGACGGGCGTAATGGGTTCCTTGGTCATGATCTCTTCTCCTTCCGTAGTGACTTCTTCGGTGATGGGGGCCTCGGTCTCGGGGATGGTTTCGTGCGCATCCGTGACCGTTTGGGTGGGCGTGTCGGTTACAGGATCGGTGGTCTGCTCGGTGCCGCTGTTACAAGCGGTCAGCAGGAGGCAGAGCGTCAAAAGCCCGGTGAATAGTTTAAGAAAATGATTTTTCATATGCAGGATCCTTTCATCATTCTGCCCCGCGGGCGGCGTCTGCCGCGGCGTTGACCGAGGCGATGAGTTCATCGTAGTGAGTACCCTCTGCGGGAACATCATAGGCGATGACCGCATCAAGGATGGCTTTCAGTTCGGCGTATTCCATTTTACCCACGCGCTTATATAGGATGACGCCGTTTTCGTCCAGGATCACGGTGGTGGGCCAGGAAGAGCCCTTGACCAGCAGGTTATAGAAGGCATCGCCCTCGTCATAGGTAAAGAGCATATCCGAGTCGGGATAATTCTCGGTGATGTACGCCTCCGATTTATCCATACCGTAGACCGAGTGGATGGTGACCACCTGGGTGCTGTCAAGATATTCGGTGGCGATCTGACTGAAATGAGGCAGCTCAGCTTTGCAGGGACCGCACCAGGTACCCCAGAAATTCAGGACGGTGATCTTACCTTTGCCCTCGCTGATGCTGAACCCGCCCTCTTCCATGATATAGGGAAGGGTCATACCGTAGCATTCGTTGCCTACTTCGGTGCCTTTCTTGGGCTTTTCGGGAGTATCAGGGGAAAGGGTTCCGTCAACAGTACCTTCGGGTTCGGTATCGCTTTCCACAGGAGGAATGACGGGAGGTTGTTCGCGGTCAATGAAATTGTAATAGATCAACGCGCCGGTCAGGGTGGCGATCATGGCCACGGCCACTGCGGTCTTGACCACGCGATTGCGTTTGGCGATCTTTTTGTTTTTAGCCTCGACGGCCTTGATCTCGGCGGCTGAAGCGTCGGATGCTATGTCGATCTCGTTGGCGGAAAGCACCCATTTGGAGCCTTTCCATTCAATGGCTTTGGTGGGGCAGACCGAGATGCACTCGCCGCAGTTGATGCACTCGTGGTCGCCCACACGGCGGATATCCATTTGGCATTTGCTGACGCAGAGACCGCAGTCGGTACATTTAGACTTATCCAGCTTTACGCCCACCAGCGCGATCTTGTTGAATAGGCCGTACAGAGCGCCCAGCGGGCAGATGAAGCGGCAGAAGCAACGGAAGATGAACACACAGGCCACGATAAAGCTGACCATCAAGAGGAATTTCCAGGTGAACAGGGGGCCCAGCATTCCAAAGAGACTGTCGTTGGCCTTATTGGAGAGCAGGCCCATGGCACCTTCCAGGGTACCCGCGGGGCAGATGTACTTACAAAAGGCGGGCAGGGGAAAGTCGCGGAACATATAGGCCACGGGGATGATGAACACGAACACCGCCAGGATCACGTATTTGAACCAGGACAGCACACGCGTGACTTTATTCTTTTTCAGCTTGGGTGTGGGGATCTTATGTAACCACTCCTGAATGAGACCGAAGGGGCAGAGGAAGCCGCAGATCCAACGGCCGAACAGAAGTCCGTACAGGGCGATGACGCCGAACACGTAGAAGGGCAGGGAGTGTCCGCTGTCGGACAGGGCGTTTTGGAGAGAGCCCAGGGGACAGGCGCCCGAAGCGCCGGGGCAGGAATAGCAGTTAAGTCCGGGGGTGCAGATATTCTTCAGCGGACCCTTGTAGATCTGTCCGTTGCCAAAGCCCTTGAGGTTGGCATTGAACAGGAGGGCGGCGTAAAGCTGGATCCAGCGGCGTTTGGTGGGCAGGTGGGATTTGAACCACGTGACAAATTTTCTCATGTTCGTTCCTCCTTAACCCAGACCGATGCACTCGGTACAGATGCGGATGGCTTTTTGCAGCACGTCCTCCATGCCGCCGTTGATGATGCCCAGTACGATAAAGGCCAGAGCAACCACAAGGATCACGCCGCGGATCACCCATACGGCGTGGCCGCTGTTGGCGTTGGCTTGTGCCGTTGCTTTTTCCCGGGCGGGAGCGCCCTTGGGGGCCTCCTTCAGAATATCCAACTCGCGCTTGAGGCTGAAGTGACAGGCAAAGGTCACCACTATCCAAGAGGAGAGCCCCACGGCAGCCGAGGGCAAGACCACCTTCATAGCGGCGACGATGTCCTCGGTCAGCCCCGCGCCGATATCGTCGAAATGGGACAGATCAAACAGATACAAAGCACAGGGGATGGCCACGATCACGCAGATGGCGGAGGCCAAGATGCGAAGGATAAGTCGGAGGTTTTGCTCCTTGATACGGGCGGAGGTCAGCTCGGCGGGGCAGGCCGCGCCGTCCACACGGGAGGAGAGACGCTTGATAGCGTCGGCAGGGGCCATCAGTCCCTTGAGCTTTCTTGCCCCCCGAGGCAGGGCGAGGGAGAGGATCATCCCCACGACAATGCCGGCAAGACAGAGCATGACGGGGATGGCGATCTTATCAAACTGTGCTGTCACGGCCTCGCGGGAAAAGATGCCGTTTCCGCTGTCGTATACAGCGAGGCAGGCATAGATGAGACAGCCGCCGCAAATCAAAAGAAGAAGCGATTGCAGGATCCCGTAGACCAGGTAGATGATCTTTTTGGTTTTTTCGGACATTTCCATGTTCCTTTCTTCCCGAAAACGAGAATTTCATTCCAATTTTATATTATATCATAACTATGGAGTTTCGTCAAGTTATAGAGGGATAATTAAAATAAATTGTTGTTTATCTTACTAACTTTTCTTCCTGCAGCGGAAGGAAAAGCGCCGCAAGCGGCACAAAGGAAGCGCCGCTGAGGGATAGAACCCAACTCCCATCGTGACGCACGCCGCTTTCAGCGGCTATCGCGTGTAGGCTGTCAGCCATCGCCGTTTACCCGCCCCCACGGCGGAGCGCCTCGGGGCTCATCGACATGTTGGTTGCTGTCGGCAAGTTGGTTTAATAGCCGTTCCTTTTCATCGCAGAGTTGGAACTATAGCTCTGACTGTTCGAGGTGATCTCTTGGGCAAAGAACCAATTTTTACTTTCATTCGCTGTCAGAACTGTGGGTTCACAGGTTATACTCGAAATTGGCCTCTGTTATCCTCAATCAGGGGGCAGAAACCGGTTTTTGATGAGCCCCG
>JAFTIL010000046.1 GCA_017456905.1 Clostridia bacterium | reverse complement strand
TCCACTCTGTGAGGGTGTAGTAATTGCCATAGAAGTACTTGCGGATGAGGTCGTACTCGTCGTATGCCTGCTTAAGAAGCGCCCAATCGGTATCCTTATCCAGCGCGGACTCCACCTTGAGCAAGGAGAAGGGCGCATAGTTCATGCGGAGCTTATAGAGGCTGTTCTGGTAGACCTCGTTCTTGAAATAGGGGAACCACTTAAAGAGGACTTGGGTATTCTTCCCCTTCATGTTGTAGTCCTCGTGGTTGCCATCGAACCAGTCGGTGTAGTGGAGAGGAACGCCGCGCTTCATGGATTCCAGATCGTTGCGGCCGCCGCCCGAGGCGCAGGAATCAATAAAGATGCCGTACTTCTCAATGATGGCATCCCACAGAGCCAGATAGCCCTGGACGTACTGGTTTTCGGTCATGCCCTTGCGGTCGGCTTCGTCGGCGGCTGCCCAGGCAGGGGCGGGATCGTTGTTAAAGTCCTGACGGTAGCCCGTGACACCCGCAGTATCGATGACCTTGCTGATCTTGGCAAAGACCCACTCACGGCACTCGGGATCGCCGAGATTGATGATGCGGCTCTGGAGCCAGCTTCCTTCTGCCACGGTAGACAACAGCCACTCCTCCTTGAAGCCCTCCTGACCTGCGAGGAATGCCTCGGTGTCCAGTCTCATGTTTTCGGGCTCGAACCAAAGGAGGAACATGGCATCATTCTTCTTGGCAAACTCACCGATGGATGCCATGCCGTCGGGGAATCGTGTATAGTCGATGTCCATGGAGCCGGTCTGGGACCAGGCGACGGACTCACCGGCAGCACCCGTATACCAGCCCGCATCCATCCATATGACATCAGGAACAATGCCGTGAGCCTTATAGGCGTTCAGCATGAGCAGCTCCTTCTTGGTGGTCATACCCTGAGACATATTGGCTACACCCGCATAGGTGGGGGTCAACTCGCCGTCTATCTTTCGCATGACATCGTTGATATAGTAGCGGCGCCAAATATTGGCCTGCTCGTCGGCGTCCACGCCCTCGTACTCCACAAAGCCCATGAGGGGGGTGCGGAGGGTCTCGCCGGGGGCAATATAGGTAGCAACGTCACCTTGGCCTGCCTCAAGGGTAGTCACCTTGGCAGATTTCTTGTAGCTGTAGTTAGCGTACCAGGTACCCGGCCAGCCGATGGCGATGAAGGTGCCGCCATTGCCGTAAGACAGGTTGTAGTAAGGAAATACCACGTGGGAAGGGCGTCCCGAGGTAGAACGATCGTTATAGCGGGAGCGGGAGGACAGATCATGCTCGTAGGGGGTGTAATTGACACCGCCCGCATCGCCCTTGATGCCGCTGATCACGGGATTCTCGCCCGCGAACTGAATGGAAAAGCAAAGGTCGGAGATGATCTCGGTGTTTGCCTGTCCATCGTTGGTGATATAGACCACGTACTCGTAGGCAGACTCCTGTGGGTAGACCGTAGCTACCAGCTTGAAGGCCGCAGGGATCTCGGGATGGCGCAGCACCAGGGTGGACTTCACGCCACGATCCAAGTTCTCATAATTCTCAGACTCCAGGGCAAAGCCCGTAAAACCGTTGTACTCGGTCTTACCGTACTTGAAGCATAGGGGGAAGGTATCCAGGTTGCTCATCAAAGTGTCGTACTTGGGAACAGCGCGTTCGGGATCGGGCTTGAAAAGTTCGGTCTCAGGCTCAGTCTCGGCAGAGGTGATGGTTTCGTCGGTCACGGTAGTATCCTCCGGGGTAGGTTTTTGGGTCTCAGTGAGTGTATCCGAGGTTTCGGGGGTGGGGTCGGTATCGGTACAGGAAGCCAGACCGACAGTCAGACACAGGAGCAGAAGTCCTGCGGTCAAAATCAAAAGCAGATACTTACGCATGATTCAGTCCTCCTTTTTCTTCTTCAATACGACAGCGGCGCAGGCGGTCAGAGCAATACCCACCGAAGCTGTGCCAATGGCAGCTCCGCAGCCTTTCTTTTGGGGTTGGGTCTCGGACTCGGCATCGGTTTCGGGGACGGTAACCTCGGGATCGGCGGGAGCAGCGGTCTTTGCCTCGGTCTCAAGAACCGTCGTGGGCTCGGTTACGGGATCCGTCTCGGGCTCCGTGGGGGCATCGGTCTCCATGGGAGGCTCGGTCTCGGCAGCGGGATCCGTGAAGAGCATATCGTCGGTGATATTGCCGCTCTTGGAGATCACGGCACCGCCCCAGGTTCCCCACGCACCGCCAATGCCGGGCGCCCCCGCAACGGCCAAACGAAGGACCGAAACGCCGCTGATATCGCAGTCCATGGATGCCATATCCTGCCCAAACTTCATGGCGTCGCTCTCCCAGAGCTTGACGCCGTCACCGAAGACTGCGAACTTGACCGAAGCCATGGTGATGTCGTGGGCGGTCAGGGTCTCGCAAACGCCGTAATAGGCGGCAAACTTGGTAAAGCCAAGACCTTCAATATTAACGTCTACAAATGAAGTATAGTCACCCGAGCTGGCATGGAAACCCACACCTTTGGCAAAAAACTTTCCGTCATTGGAGAAAATGATCTCGTTGGCGGTATTGCAGTCACGGCCTACCACATTGCCGGGGTAGGTATTGTTGTCCATCCAGTACAGGTCACTGACATAAGCGTAGTCGCCGCTCACCAGCTCTGAGGGCTGTGGCAGATTTGTCTTGTCGGGATTCACGGTGGTCTCTCCTTCCTCCCCTGCGGCGGGGGTCTTGGGTTGTTCAACGGTCAGACGGGCATCGCCCCATACGCCTGCATCGCAGGCATGGCCGTTCTCGTTCTTCTGCACCAGTTTTAGGGTGCTCACACCCTCTACCGCGCAGGATAGGAAGTAGGGCTCGTTGTTCCACTCCACCATAGGGGAAGAAGCCAGCAGTTTTCCGTCTCCGTAGACGTGGAAGGAGATGCTTCCCCATTCTACGAAATAGTTTGCTTCCTGAAGAACGCCAACAAAGGCGGAGAAGTATTTCATCCCCAAAGAGGAGATGTCGAACTCCACGTAGGCATCACGGTCGGGCTGGCAATGGAAGCCTATGCCCTTGTCGTATTTTTGGGTACCAATGGTGATGGGTTCTCCAGAATGGGCGGTGTTCCACCCGAAATCGTCCAGGCTGTCGCGGGCAATGAACAGATCCTGTCGGTCGCCCAGGTAGACGGTATCCTCTGCGGCAGATGCGGGCAGGATAGCTAAGGCAGCCGGGCTCATAGCCAGCAGGACGGCAAGGGTACAGATCAGGGCGCGTAGAACGGTGTTTTTCATGGCTTTTCCTCCTTTATCATCATGCTGTATTCCAACAGCACTTTTTCCATTGTAGCGTTTTCCTTCAAAAAATTTTTTGAGTGTAGCGGAAATCGGTCTAAAAAATACCAACAACAATTTGACAATAAGTCACGCTTGAAAAGTTGAGCCGGTATTTACTTTTTTCTTGTATTTCAACGGTGTTTCTCCGAATTTCTTTTTGAAAAGGACGATAAAATGGGAGCAATCCGAAAATCCGGAGCGCATACACGCGTCGGTTACCGAATATCCGTTTGAAAGCAGAACGGCCGCGTTGGATAGTCTGACCGATTCGAGATATTCTCGCGGAGACGTATGAAGGTGCTTTCGAAACCAACGTGTCATGGTAGCGGAGCTTACAAAGTGGGCGGTCAGAATGTCGTTCACGCTGCGGATCTCGGCAAAATTCCCGTGAATATCATCCAATATTCTTTGCAGCGGTTCGGGAATATCAGACTGCGCGGCGGCATCGGGTGACGCTTCCTTTTCGAATATCGTTAGGATTCGGAGCAAATAAGACGCTTTTTTCAACTCAGAGCCTTCATTTTCGCATATATCCAACAGTGAGAAGACAAGAGACATCAATTCCTTTTTTGTTTTCTCGTCAAAGGAGAACAAAGGACAAAAGTCCTCTTTTCGCAAAAAAGAAAACATGGGGGAGGTAAAGTCCGCATCGATCCAGATGCATATATGCTCCTGCACGGCAGCCTTGTGAAAAACGCCCATATGGATATCGCCCGGGCGTGATATGACCACATCTCCCTCGGGAACGGGATATAGGTTGTTATTGACAAGAAAGGATATATCGCTTGAAACGTTAAGAAAAATTTCAAGAAAGTTATGAATGTGCAAGGGGTCGGCGTCGGGATCGTCTGCCTTGCTGTATTTGTTATTATGAACGATAGAAAAACGCATACTTGATAAGGCACTGATTGCTTCATTCAACTGCGGCAAATTTCTTGGCTCGTACATGTTTCCTCCCGATGAGCGAATTTTTATATAAAACGAATGAAAAATCATATAAATATAATAATTCAAATGTTATAATATCACATGATGAGTCTTTTGTCAAGTCCAAATTATATGCGAAGGAGAAAAACATGAAAAATAATTATGAAAATTTTCAAGCAACCGAGCAGTATCGCACGCTGTCTGCCGATCTGTCGAATATGCCGTTTTCATTTGTTTACGATGGTAGGAAATATCAAGGCTTTTCGCCCGAGCATTTTACGCTTATAAGCAAGGATACCATACGATCGGATGAGAAAGAAACGCAAACTTTTAGGTTTTTGTTTTTACATACCCTTGAGG
>JAFTIL010000045.1 GCA_017456905.1 Clostridia bacterium | reverse complement strand
TCTGACAGCGAATGGAAGTGAGAAATTGGCTCTTTGCCTAAGAGATCACCTCGAACAGTCAGAACTGTAGTTCCAACTCTGCGATGAAAGCGAAAACGCTCATACCAATTTGCCACTAGTACCCAACACGTCGATGAGCCCCGAGGCGCTCCGCCGTGGGGGCGAGGCAATGGGTATGGAGGCTCGTGACACGCTGTTGCCGCCGAAGGCGGCGTGCGTCGGTGGTGGGTTCCAAGGGAGTTTCTCTCCCTTGGTGGCGTTCTTTTGGAACTTTTCTGCCGCTATTGGCAGAAAAGTGGAAAGATAAACAATAATTTATCGTTGTCTCCCCCTCGCGGGATGTTGTTCGCATGGGTTGAATAACCCCGAGCATTGGCCGCCGCACTGCGGCAAATAACAATTTACCGCTTTATTACCCTTCGCGGGAGCTTGTTTGCACAGGTTAAACATCCCCGGTATTGGCAGCCGGCACTGCCGGCCAACAATTTACCCTTGCTTATTTCTCCCCAAAAAAGCGGCGGGAAAACTGCAATGCTCGTAAATAAAATCGCTATCCGCCGTAGGCACCATAGGCTCTGCGGGCTTGGCAGGATTTTGCCCATCCGCTTTCCAAAGACACAGCGGAGGTGTGATGATCATAGAGGGCGCCGCGCCCTTGGTGGCTTCCACCAGTACCATGGAGGGAGTTGCCGTGTAGGTGGCGTGAACCAAGGTCATCCGCTTGGGCTCCAACCGCGCCTCCCGCATGGCCGACATGAGATCTGCCAGACGATCAGGGCGAAACACACAGTAAAACCGCCCCCCGTGCTTGAGGATCCGCCCCGCGGCGGCACAAAAATCAAAGATCCCCCCAAACACCTCGTGCCTGGCGATATATTTTTCCTCGTGTACGTTGGCCGCTCCCGCGTTAGAAGCCATATAAGGGGGATTGGCGGTGACGATGTCAGCCTCGTACCCCAACTTGGCCGCCGTCAGATCCCGAATGTCTCCCGACCAAAGGCTCAGCCTGTCGGCCATTCCGTTTCCCTCGGCGTTGCGTAGGATCAGATCGCCAAAGGCAGGCTGGAGCTCGGCGGCAACGCAATCGGCGAACTTGTTTCTGGCGAGACAGAGCAGGGGAATGATGCCCGTACCGCTGCCCAGATCCACCGCCCTTGCCTTGGGACGGGGCTTGACGTAGGCCGCCAAAAGATAAGCGTCTGTGCCGAAGGTCAAGCCGTCGGTCTTTTGTGTGAGCGTGATGTTTTCGTTGACGTAGTCCCGTCTTTCGCTGTCTGACACGGCAGAGACCTCCTTGTGATTTTTTATCATTATATCATAAAAAGCAGGCAAATTCAAGAGCCTGTCAAGGATTTGTAAGGGACATAAAAACAATACCCGATCATCTTCACCGATTGCAGCCCCAAAGGGCGGTAAAAATGATCGGGTATTCGTTTATAGCTCTGAATTACTCAGCCTTGGGAGCGTCTACAGGGCAGGTGTCCTCGCAGGTACCGCAATCGATGCACTTGTCAGCGTCGATCTCGTACTTGCCGTCACCCTCGTAGATAGCCTCGGTAGGGCAGTTGTCAGCGCAAGCGCCGCAGGAAATGCAGCTGTCGTTAATGATGTAAGCCATGATGAAAACCTCCGTATTTGATAAACTTGCCGTCAAAGATAACTGACGGTACATACAACATTATAGCACAAACCAAAATTTTTGCAAGAGGCGTTTTGCAAAAATATCATAGAAATTGCGACATAATTGTTAATAAACTGAAAACAATCACGAGACAAGGGCTCAATCGTCGGAATCGGGCTCTTCGATGTCCTCAGCGGGCTGCGCGTCGGTGTGACGTCCGCGCTGAGGCAAGGTGATATCATTTTTCAGATACTTTTTGGGTGTGGTGCTTTCTTCACTCTTGAGAGAGACCTTGACAGCACCCTCCAAAGGAAACACGTCGGTGACCACGCCGGGACCATCGGGTGTGATAACGAAGCTGCCCTGGTTGGGAAGCTCGCGAAGCGCCTCGGCATAGGTCTCATGCTCGTAGCGGAGACAGCACATAAGACGGCCGCAGCAGCCCGAAATCTTGGTGGAATTCAGGGTCAGATTTTGCTCCTTGGCCATCTTCATGGAAACTTGACCGAAATCCGAGAGGAAGGTGGCACAGCAAAGGGGACGCCCGCAAGCACCAAGACCACCCAACATACGTGCCTCGTCACGAATACCGATCTGGCGGAGCTCAATGCGAATATGGAAGATACCTGCCAGATCCTTGACGAGATCGCGGAAGTCCACACGTCCATCAGAGGTGAAATAGAAGAGAAGCTTACTATCGTCAAAGGTATACTGCACGGATACCAGCTTCATATCAAGACCGTGCTCCCGGATCTTTTCCTTACCCAGCTTGAAGGCCTCGGCCTCACGGGCATGGTTCTTTTCGTTCTGCTTGATGTCATCGGACGTGGCCAAACGGACCACGGGACGAAGGGGAGGGACCACCAGGTGGCTGTCCACCATACGGTTGGCAATGCAAATCTCTCCAAATTCCAAGCCTCTGGCGGTTTCTACCACCGCGTAGGAGCCAACAGTGCAGTTGAGATTGCCGGGATCAAAGAAATAAGTTTTGCCGCCTGCACGGAAACGCACGCCTGTGATCACAACCTTATCTTCGGGAATGACCTCGGGGATCACGTGCTGGTCTTTTCTGAAAATGTCGTAGCTGAGGATGCGCTCCAGCTCACTCGTGTCGCTTATGTGACCTGCGAAATCGGCCACTTCCTCGGGACAATCCTCGATCAGCAAATTATCCATCTGGGGAAGAGCAGAGGCTTTCTTTTGGGGAGCAGGGCTTTGGGGGCGTTGAGGACGTCCCACGGAACGCTCCTTGGACTCACCGCTTTCTGTTCTGTCAATTTCTTGAGGCTTGGTCTCTGTCTTGACAGACTCGGAATTTTTATTTGCGATCCGTTTTTCCTGTCCGTGATTTTGCTCGCGGTTTTGACGAGGCTGATGACGGTCGCCGCGATGGCGGTTGTTATCCTTCTTTTGAGCAGGCTCGGTCTCGTTAGCCAAAATGTCTCCCGTGCTTTGCTCAAGCTCGCGGATCTCACCGCCCTCAGGGCGGCTGTCGGGACGGCGCTTGCCGTGTCTGTTATAAGGACGGCGGCGATTTCTGTTCGGCTTGTTCTCGCCGTTCTGACCGCCGCTCGCAGGAGTCTTCTGATTGGTATCCATAAATATATAATTCCTTTCGGTAGATAAGATTTTACATGATGCCCGCGCTGAAGCACGCTTGGGTGAGGGTAAGGCGGACATTTGCGTTTCTCATAAGGTCTTCCTGTGCTTGCTCCAAGGCTTGATATAGACTCAAAAGAGCCTTAGCGGTGAAGACGGCTGACAGTTCCAAAGCATTTTCCCGTTGCGTATAATATTTCAACACAGCGGTTTCGGACTTTTTAAGAAGCATCAGATCGCGAAGAGCCAGAGAGATCAGATTGAGGATTCCCATGACTTCATCCCGCTTGCTTCCAAACTGTTGGATGGCGGAGGAAACGCCTCCCGATCCTCGGTTGGCACAGCCCTCGATAAAGGCATCCACCAAAGAGCGCAGCTTCATGAGGGATCTTAATGCTTTCGGATCAGAGAGGGACAAGGCTTGTCCCGCGCATCCGTCGGCACAGAGCAGGACGGTTTCCAGCTCCTCGGCGGGAAGACTTCGCTTATGCTTGGAAAGACAAAAGCGGAGCTCTTCGTTTGTCAAGGGCGCGGTATGGAGCACGGGGGCACGGCTGCGAATGGTCTCCAGAAGATGGTCGGCACCGTCGCAAAGCAGAAGGAACAGCACGTAAGAGGGCGGTTCCTCCAAGGTCAGGAGCAGAGCGTTCTGGGCCTGGAGCGTCATGGTCTCCGCATCTTCAATGATATAGATCTTGGTGTCAATGTCGCCGGGGGAAAGATAGATGTCTTCGCGGATCCTGCGAACGGCGTCAACGCCCAAAGTAGCTTTTCCTTCTCGCCCGATGATGCGGATGTCGGGGCAGATTCCCTCAAGCACCTTGCGACACCCCTCGCAAACACCGCAGGGAAAGGGTGCGTGAGGATCCAAGGGCTCAGGAGGAAGATCGTCGAAAAAGCCCATCTGTCCGCTATCCGCAGGCTTGCGGTTGGGCCGTTGGCGGCAGGACAGAGCCATGGCTAAGTGAAGTGCCAGTGTATGGCGGCCGCTTCCGGTTTTTCCGTCGATGATATAGGCGTGGGAGAGGCTGTTTTCACGAACGTCACGGGTCAAACGCTCCAAGAGCAGACGGTTGCCGAGGATGTCAAGTGGATTGCGCATGGCCGTCTCAGTACCATGACCGTATACGCTCATAACCGTCACCTCCCGTAAACTAAAGTACATATCTTGACAGAATATATTATAGCAGAAACCAAAGGATTTGTCAAGGATATGCGTATTTTTTACTCGAAAATCAGCAGAATGGGTGATCGCGGAATGAATTTTTCATGAATCATGTAAAATTTACAAATAAAGGTTGCATTTTCGGTAAAAGTTTGCTATGCTATCATGGAATAGGTATGAAAGGAGAGCGCTATGTACGGATACATCAAAGCCTATGCCCCCGAGCTGAAGGTCAGGGAGCAGGAATATTACCGCGCCGTCTATTGCGGCCTCTGCCGTACCATGGGAAAATGTACGGGGCAATGTTCCCGTCTTACGCTCTCTTGCGACGTCACTTTTCTCGCTCTCCTGCGCCTTTTGCTTGAGGAAAAACGGGTGACTGTGGTCCCTCGGCGCTGTGTGCTTCATCCTGTCAAAAAACGCCTCATAGCCGAACCTGACACCGCCATTGATTATGCCGCGCACGCCTCGGCACTACTGACCTATCATAAGATTCTGGATGACAAACAGGACGAGCAGGGGATTAAACGCATGAAAGCAGCTTTGGCTTTTCCCTATGTCAAGAGGTTAAGAAAGCGTGTCACCAAGCAAGGGCTTCAAGTCCTTGACAAACGTATCGGAAAACACATGAAGGCTCTCGGTATATTGGAGCGAGAGCGTGAAAGATCCGCCGATCATCCTGCTGAGCTCTTCGGACTCGTCATGGCGGAATTGATTTCCTTTGGTCTTCCCGAAAAAAAGGCCAGGATCGCCCGTGAGATGGGACGCCATCTCGGCCGATGGATATACTTCACAGACGCCATTGATGATTACGAAGAGGACAAGGCGCGGGGGCGGTATAATCCTTTCCTCAATTTGTGGCAGGAGGGGGAGATCACCGACAGCCGTCGGGAAGATTTGAAAAATGCCCTGATGTCAGAGCTGGTAGCCGTGGAAGCGGCACTGGATCTCTGTGATGATGGAGGTAATGAGACCCGTGATCTCAGCGGTGTCATCCGGAATATATTGTACCTTGGGATGCCTGCCGCCGCTGAACGTGTGCTGGCACCGCGTAATGAAAAGGAACAACGTATAAAGCAAAAGAAAGGTAAATAGACCATGAAAAATCCCTATCAGGTTTTGGGCGTAGACCCCACCGCCTCCGACGAGGAGATCAAAACGGCTTACCGTAACCTCGCCAGAAAATATCACCCCGATAAATACCGTGACAGTGACCTGGCTGAAATGGCTGAAGAGAAAATGAAAGAGGTCAACGCTGCCTACGAGGAGATCCAACAGATGCGCGCCAAGGGCAGCACAGGCTCCGCAGGAAACGGCTACGATCCCAACGGCTACGGTCAATCGGGCTACGGCGGCTATCAAGGTAATTACCAAGGCGGATATGCTCAGGGAAAGGGAAGTACACCCTTTTATATTCAGGTCCGCCAGCTCATCAACGCCCGCCGCGTGGCCGAGGCCGAGCAAATGCTGAACACCGTCCCTGAGGCTGACCGCGGCGCAGAATGGCAGTTCCTCATGGGCTGTGTGTGTATTAACAGAGGCTTTTACGTGGATGCCCAGCATTTCTTTGATACGGCTTGTGCCATGGACCCTCAGAACGCCGAATACAGAAACGCCCAACAGCGGGCACGACAGGCCCAGAGCGGTGGTTTCACGGGGCACTCATCCACAGGCTCTTCCTGCTCGATCTGCGACATTTGTGCCGCCTTGGCTTGTCTGGATTGTCTCTGCGATTGCTTCTGATTTTTACCCTATCTACAAGAGACTATCTACAAGAGACTATCTACAAGAGACTATCTACAAGAGACTATCTACAAGAGACTATCTACAAGAGATGCCCTACAATTCTTAAGAAAGGAGCCGCTTTTTATGGCTGTCAAGTCACGTTTGCCGATTGCCGCTTTTCGAAGCGGCATCCTTTTACTTTTGATATGGCTCCTGCTTTTCATAAGCCCCTTCAATGTCTTTGCGGATATGTCCGCCTGGGTTGCATCCGAAACGCCTCCCGAGGAGAGCCGCGTGGGGGCTGCCTATCTCTATAATCTTGATACGGGCTTGGTACTGTATTCTAAAGCGGCAGATCAAACCATCTATCCCACCTCTGCCGTCAAGATCATGACGGGGCTGATCGCCTGTCAACAGCTTGCCGATCGTACCGAAGAGCTTGTGGATATCACCGCGCCCATGCTGGCGGGGGCTTCGGGGCGGAATATGGGGCTTGTGGTGGGAGAGAAGATGAAGATCTACGATCTTCTCATGGCCGCCGTGTGCGGCAGCTATAACGATGCCGCCTGCGTCGTCGCCTATTTGTCCGCAGGCTCGGTAGATGCCTTCGTTGAACAAATGAACCGCGAAGCCGAGCGGCTGGGTGCTCTCAAAACCGTTTATAAAAACGTCACAGGCCTTCACGACCCCGCTATGGTCACCACAGCGGCAGAAACCGCTCTTGTGGCACGTGCAGCCTTGTCAAACGAGCTGTTCATGTCCTTGGCCTCAACTCACGTACATACCATCCCCGCCACCAATGCCTCGGACGCCCGTACCCTTACCAACCGTAACGCCCTGGTCTCGGACACGGGCGGGCAGTATTACAACGGCTGGTGCCGCGGTATGAATGCGGGTATGACCGACGAGGGCGGTTGGTGCGTCATCACCGTCTGGGAAAAGAACGGCGCCACCAATCTTTCAGTGGTCATGAACGCCGCTGACGTGGGGGTAGGAGAGACCATCCCCGCCTATAGCTACACCAATCGTCTCCTGAGCTGGGCAGGGCGTTGCTACGGCTATCGTACTGTTCTGACTGCTGATGAGGTGCTGGATACCTTGCCCGTTTCCATGACGGGCATCAGCAAAAGCGAGACCGATGTACTCGTTCCCGATGACCTCAAGGCCTTCCTTCCCACCCACGCGGACATTTCCACACAGGTCACCCTGCAACAGCATATCACGGGAGGCGAACTGACCGCCCCTCTGACCGAGGGACAGGTGGTGGGTACTGTCACCGTAACCTACGGCGGACAAGTGGTGGGCAGCTCGGATCTGGTCGTGATGGAAGAATTTGAGCGCAACGGGTTTCTGGATGGCATGAAGGGTTTTAAGGGCTATCTGACAAGCCGTCCTTTCTTGATCACCGTGGTGTGCTTTGCCGTAACTCTCGTGTTGTATCTCAGATACGTAACGGGTCCCGGCAGCAGATATTCCACGAGACAGGTCTATACGCCGCCCAAGCGACGCAATAAAAAATATCGCGCCCTGAGAAGCGCGAATACGAAATTCAGAAAGAGATGAACCTTACGGACAACTCGTTGGGTTCATCTTTTTTATTGGGTCACCTCTAAAAACTCTCTTGACGGAAAATCCACGGTGATTTTTCCGTCACATTTTACAGCCTTTTCTTCGCGTAGCTCCACTACGCGTGCGAAAAATTGTATTATTTGACGAAAAACTCCCTCGCGGCTTTCTCGCCAATAGAGTTTTTAGAGGTTCCCATTGGTTATTCGTCACATATCGACAGGAAGATGCGTAAACTGTCATGACCCGACAAGTCGGGTATCAATGCAATGAAGGAGGAATCCCTATGGAATACGAAAGCAGAAACCCAATGGCAGAAAGAGATCTTCCGCCCGAGCTTTGGAAACGACAGGGTATGAGCCGCGAAAATGCCGTTTCTGATTGTGGATGTAATCATGCCTGCCCCTGGGCATCCAATTGCTCTGACGGTTGGGGGCTGGCCAATCATCCTCTGGCTATGGTCTATTCGCCTTGTCAGGGCTTTCACAGCCTGTACGATCCCGACACCGCCCTGAAGAGAGGCACCCTGTTCACCGAGCTGGATCTGCCTCTGGAGGTAGTTGGCGGCGGCAACAACACAGTATGCGGCGGATGTGCGAGATCAGCCAATAAGCGCCGCGGTTAAGGAGGGAAAAATGAAAATGAATATGTATTCCGGAGCATATGACAGAAGCGACCGCCGCGGGACATCCTGCGGTCTTGGCCGAGTCACCTATGAGCAAATGAGAAATGCGCGTACGAGTCATCCTCTCTATCGTTCAAATTCTCTCGGCGGCTCGTGCCCGTTGAGCGGAGGCCGAGGCAAAAATAGATGCGGCGATACTGATGCGAGAGCCGATGCTCATGACCTGAAAAACGAACAGAACCCTGTCACAGCACAAGAAATTCCCGAAAACAACGGTGGATGCGGATGTGGCTGCGGCGATCATGCAAACGATTGTGCCAAGCTGAAAAAACAGCTTCAAACCGTGGATTTTGCCCTTTACGAGATCATCCTCTACCTGGATGCTTACCCCGAGGACTGCGAGGCCTTGAATACCTATCATATGCTCCTGGCTCGCAGAAAAAAGCTGGCTTGTGAATACGAGACCCTTTGCGGCCCTTTGACAGCCTGGGGAAATGTCAGCACAACCTCGTGGGATTGGGTCAAGGGTCCTTCCCCCTGGGAATATCCCTATGATTGACTGCACTTTGACAGAAAGGAAAGGTTTAGCTTATGTGGACTTATGAAAAGAAGCTTCAATATCCCGTTAAGATCAAAAATCCCGATCATAACGCCGCCCAGATCATCATCAGTCAGCTCGGCGGCGCTGACGGGGAATTGGCGGCCTCCATGCGATATCTCCATCAGCGCTACAGTATGCCCGATAAAAAGGTAGCGGGTCTGCTTACGGACATCGGCACGGAAGAATTGGCCCATCTTGAGATCATCGCGGCTATTTTGTATCAGCTCACCCGTGACCTGAAGGAGGAGGATATTGCAGGTACACCCTTTGCCACCTATTTTGTGGATCATACGTTAGGGCTTTATCCCGTATCCGCCGCGGGCGTACCCTTTGACATGAAATACGTAGGTATCAAGGGAGATGTGATCGCCGATCTCAACGAGGATCTGGCGGCGGAGCAAAAGGCCCGCGTGACCTACGACAACATCCTCCGTCTTGTGGACGATCCCGACGTGAAGGATCCCATCAAGTTCCTCCGTGAACGTGAGATCGTGCATTATCAAAGGTTTTCGGATGCCTTGCGTATCACTCAGGATACCCTGAACGCCAAGAATTTCTACGCCTTTAATCCGTCCTTTGATAAGGGACATTTTTAAATAGAGTTTTTAGAGATGCCCTAAGAAAAACGTATCCGCTCCGAGCGGGCAATATCTTCTACGCTATCCAGAAGCAACGCTTTGGCCACACGGTAGTCAAGGATAGCATTTGCCTCGGCGCTCAACTCCAATGATATTAAGAGCTCATTGATTCTGTCAACCTCTATTTGTGTGATGGTCAGCAGGATGATGGGCTCTTTTTTCTTTACATAATCTCGAATTTTACGGATACTTGCCGTCGTGTCCATCGTAGGGATGTCAGGAAGTGCGGAGATCATGGAGGTGAAGGCTTGGGCGGTGCTTTTAAGATAAAAAGCGTTCAGTCCCGTCAGCGTCAGCAGGATCACGAGAAGGATCGCTGCTACCACCGCCCCCTTCACGAAACATTACGAGTGTGAAGCCGCACCCGCCCTCCGTCGTCAATCAGCAGAACAAAGACGTCTTTTGCCGACAATCCCTTCTTGGACAGATATTTTGTGAGCCAAACCATATCTTTACCTGCCAAAGAAAGATTTTTTTGATTGACCTGCCCGTCGGATATCACCAGATGCATGATCCCCGTTTCTTTGGTATGGATCCCCGCCTCCTCAGAGGTCGCAGGACGCGCCGATGCCAAGGATATGACGCTGATCTGCCCGTTGGCCTCCAGGAAGGCATAGGCCACCTCCTCGGGATCGGTCACCTCCTTAAGGCGAAGCTGAGAAAACAGCTCCTCCACAGAAATGCGGGCCTTACGCATGGCGTCACGGTCGATCTTTCCGTTTTTGATAAGGATGGCGGGACGTACGCCCAAAAGCTTTTTGAGCGTTGGAATTTTGAGAAGCAGCCACGACAGAAGCACCTCCAGAGACATGAGGGCAAGGATGGGGAGCAGGGCATGGGATAGGGGAATATCTTGATTGGTAATGGGCAGGGAAGCGATCTCGGAGAGCAGAAGGGCTGTGATGAGCTCAGAAAGCTCCAGCTCGCCAAGCTGACGTTTGCCCATAAACCGCATGGCAAGCATGAGAAAACCATAGATCACCAGCGTGCGGATCAGAATGACGACCATGAGCACCTCCTTGATTATCGTGTTTTTGATAGTATACCGAGAAATGGGAGGCTTTTCACATGGTATCATTTGGAATGGGTTGACAGCCCGTGAAGGATGTGGTAGAATATGGGTAGGATATGAATCGTCAATGCCCGAAAGGAGCGCTTATGCAATATCTCGCATCTTTTCACCTTCCAACAGACCGAAATGAACTCGAGTTTGTTTTCAAATGTCAAAAGCTTGAAATGACTTGTTACAATCGTAACTCAGCCTATCCTTTTCATATTTTTCCTCAGAAAGAACTGTCGGATATTGAGTTTTCTCCCATCACCATTTTTTACGGAGGCAACGGCTCGGGCAAATCCACCCTGCTGAATATCATCGCAGAGAAATTGCGCCTCACCCGCAATTCTCCCTTCAATTACACCCCCTTCTTCGAGGATTATCTTTCGTATTGCAAATTCAGCCTGGCGTACGGGAGAGACCTGCCAAGAGAGAGCCGCATCGTCACCAGCGACGACGTTTTTGATTTTCTTTTGGATCTGCGAGCGGTGAACCAAGGCATAGACAGAGAGCGGACGGCTGTTTTTGAGGAATGGCAGGTCTTACGCAAGGACGGCAGCTACAAGCTCTCCTCATTGTCGGATTTTGAGGAGCTTCAAAAGCGCAACCGAGCCAAACGCATGACGCGCTCAACCTATACCCAGAAGCGCATTCCCGACAATCTTATCGGCCGCTCCAACGGGGAGTCAGCCTATGCTTATTTCGTGGATAAGCTCCGTGAAAACGCCCTTTATCTTTTGGACGAGCCTGAAAACAGCCTGTCGGTCAATCTGCAAAAGAAGCTGGCGGTCTATCTGGAGGAAGCCGTGCGCTTTTACGGATGCCAGCTCATCATCTCCACCCACTCGCCCTTCCTCCTGTCCTTGAAGGGTGCGAAAATCTATGACCTGGACAGCGTTCCCGTGGTCGAAAAAAAGTGGACAGAACTGGAAAACGTATTGATCTGGCACGACTTTTTTGAAGAGCACAGGGAAGAGTTCAAATAAAAAGCGAGATTTAGGCTCGTTCTCATAAGAATGTTGTCGTAACACGGTAGGGGCGAACTGTGTTCGCCCGCGGGAGACCGCAGGTCTCCCCTACGGACACACACATAAACTTCGGCAGAGAGCTTGTTTTCTCTGCCGATTTGTGTTATAATGGGGGTGCATCGTAGGGGAGCATTCTATATGCTCCCGGATACGGGCGGATATGGAATCCGCCCCTACAAGGGTTATGGGCTTCGCCCTGTGCCATTGTAATACAAAGGCGAAACTGGTGATAAAAGGAGTCTTTTATGAATGATCATTCAATTGGAATATGCGACGAATGTGGAAGCGAGTATGTTCTCGAAAAATCAAAAATGATATCACTTTGTCCAAACTGCGCACATATGATTTATGGATATGAAAATTGTAAACATATTTTTGAAAACGGAAAATGCATTCTATGTTTGTGGAATGGTAGTGAAAGTCATTTTATTAAATCATTAAAGCAGAAATAAACGAACGCCGACAGATCTGAATTCTGTCGGCGTTCATTATTTGTTTACCGTGTAGCAAATATGTTTTGGACCGCTGAGGACGTCGGTCCCTACAGAGAGAAAGTAAACTTCCTTATGAGAAAGCTCGTTTTGTCCTCACTCTTTAACGGCTCAATCCTCCGTCTTCTTTTTCTTTTTGTTGGTTCGTTTCAGGTCCTTGAGGGCATCCAGGAAGGTATCAATGTCCGAAAATTCACGGTAGACAGACGCAAAACGCACGTAAGCCACCTGATCGGCTACCTTCAGCCGCTCCAGCACCATCTCGCCGATCTCCACCGAGGTGACCTCCTGGCGCAGAGCATTCTGCAGCTCTGCCTCGATCTCGTTGACAAGCTGTTCGGCCTCTACGGGTCTTTTTCTGGTAGCCTTCAGGATACCGGACATCAGCTTGGTACGGTCGAAAAGCTCCTTGGAGCCGTTCTTTTTGACCACCATGATCTGAAGCGCCTCCAGCATCTCAAAGGTGGTAAAACGCTTGCCGCAGGACAGACATTCACGTCTGCGGCGGATGCTGTTGCCCTCATCCATGGGGCGAGAATCAACGACCTTGCTTTCGGGATATGCGCACGCGGGACATCTCATGTAATAACTCCTTTGCCCACTTATCGGGGCCATGTTTTTGATCTGTCAACTATTATACCATAAAATTTGCCATTTGTAAAGTCATCCGCGTGAAAAATACAAGATTTCGGGTGACCTATTGACAATCCGACCGGATTGTATTATAATGACTATATATTTAGCAACCGATCGAGAAGGAGTCATCCCCATGAACAAGATCTATATCCCCGAGGGATACCGTCCCAGCCTTGACGCCTATGATACCCAAAGAGCCATCGCCTACGTCAAGCAGCATTTTCAGCACGAATTTCAAAACGCCCTCAATCTCAAGCGTGTTTCGGCACCTTTGTTTGTGACGGATGCCTCCGGTTTGAACGATAATCTTAATGGCTTTGAACGTCCCGTGTCCTTTGACGTGCCCGCCATTGGCGAAGAAGCTGAAGTCGTGCACTCCCTTGCTAAATGGAAGCGACTGGCCCTTAAGCGCTACGGCTTTACCGTAGGTCACGGCCTCTATACTGATATGAACGCTATCCGCCGTGACGAGGAGCTGGATAACATCCATTCTATCTACGTAGACCAGTGGGACTGGGAAAAGATCATCACCCGCGAGACCCGAAATCTGGACTATCTCAAGCTCATCGTCCGCGCCATTGTCAGCGCCATTTGCAATACCAACGATCAGCTCCGTGTTCGCTTCCCTCAGCTTGAGACTGTTCTTGACAGGGAAGTGGCCTTTATCACCTCTCAGGAGCTGGAGGATATGTACCCTGAGCTGAAGACGGGCTCGGAACGCGAAAAAGCCTTTGTTAAAGAGCATCACACCGCCTTTATCATGCAGATCGGCGGCAAGCTGAGATCGGGCAACCGCCACGATGGACGCGCCCCCGACTACGATGATTGGCAGCTCAACGGCGACCTCTTCTTCTGGGATGAGGTGCTGGACAGAGCCTTGGAGATCTCCTCTATGGGCATTCGCGTGGATGCCGAGTCTCTGGACCGTCAGCTTTCTCTGGCCGGTTGTGACGACAGAAGGGAGCTCCCCTTCCATAAGATGCTTCTGAACGACGAGCTTCCTCTCACCATCGGCGGCGGTATCGGTCAATCCCGCCTCTGTATGCTCATGATGGGCTGTGCCCACATCGGTGAGGTTCAATCCAGCCTTTGGGATCGCGAAACGGTCGAGGCCTGCGAAGCGGCAGGTATCCCGCTTTTGTAACGCTATCCAAGCGGGGAATTTCCGAGCGAGATTCCCCGTTTTTGGCAAAATCAAGAAAGGACTTTTCCTATGAAAACAAAGCTTTGGGTGATATTGTTTGCCATGCTTCTTTCCCTGATCCTCGCCTCTTGCGCGCTGCACAGAGAGCCCCATCTTGTGGAGGGAGAGACCGAAAGTCAATTGCAAACAGAAGTCGAAGCGCCTTCCGAGACAGCCGAGCCCGCTGAGACGGATGTGGGCACAGAACCCGATACCATCCCCGCCGAAACTCAGCCCGACACCGTGACTCTTAAGGACATTTATCCCACCCCTATGGAGTTGACCCATAAAGAGGGCTGTGCGGATCTGTCTACGATATATATCACAGCCGATCCCGGGCAGTTTGCTGAACGCCTGACTGCCCAAGGCGTGACGATCTCTGAGGAAGGGAAGCCCTTGATGGTGATCCACCGCGATCTGTCGGCTGAGTTTGACTACGGCGCAGAGGATGCCTATATCCTCAAGGTCACCGAAGCGGAAGTTTTCATCGAGGCACAGACCGAACGAGGCGCCTATTATGCCCTCATGACCCTTTTACAGCTCATGGATGGCACAAGAGCCCCCTTGGTCACGATCAAGGACGCTCCCCGCAACGGCTATCGCGGTGTGATCGAAGGCTTTTACGGTACTGCCTATACCCATGAATACAGAAAAGAGCTGTTTGCTTTCATGGGTGAAAATAAGATGAACGCCTATATCTACGCCCCCAAGGACGATCCCAAGCACCGCGCCCAGTGGCGTGTGCTGTATTCGGGCAGGGAGCTGGATACCATGCGGGATCTGATAGAGAATGCCAACAAAAATTACGTCAGATTCATCTACGCCATCTCTCCCGGCGGCGACATCGATCTGGGCACAGGCTACGAGGCTGACCTCGAAAAGCTGATCATCAAATGTGAGCAGATCTATCACCTGGGCTGCCGTGATTTTGCCATCTTTCTCGATGATATTCCTACTCTGAATGCCGAGGGTCACGCTAAGCTTTTGAACGATTTTCAAAAGAAATTCGTGGAAAAGCTGGGCGACGTCAATCCCCTCATCGCCATCACCACCGAGTACACCGACGCTTTTCTGACGTCCTACACCGATAAGATCGCCCCCCTCATCGACAAAGACATTGAGCTGATGTGGACGGGCCCCGGTGTGGTCCCTGCTGCCATCACCAACGCCTCTCTCCGCAGTATTATCCGTAAGTACGACAGGAACGTGTTCATCTGGTGGAACTATCCCGTCAATGACGTGCTGGTGAACAACCTCTACATGGGCGCCTGCGAAGGCTTGGAGACCACCCTCTACGAGTCCATCACGGGTCTGGTGGCGAACCCCATGAACCAGGGCTACGCCTCCCTCGTCCCCCTTTTTACCACCGCCGATTATCTGTGGAATCCTGCGGCCTATCAAAAGGAAGACTCCCTCAAAAAAGCCTGTGAGGTTCTCATGCCCGACGCATCTGAGGCCCTTTGGGACTTCATCAGCATGACCTGCGAATCCCCCATGAACAAAAACACCGACAGCGTGGAGCTGAAGGGCCTCTTGGATGCCTTCAAGCAGGAGCGTTCTGCCGAAAATCTCTCCGCCCTCAAGGCTTATTTTGAACGTATGATTCAAGGCGCTGATGCTCTGAAAAACAGTGAAAACCAAAATCTCTACAAAGAGATTTCCGAATGGGTGGAAAAATACCGCACCTACGTTGTCATGGGCCTTGCCTATACCCGAATGGAGGAGGCATACGCCGCAGGGAAGGATCTGAATACCCTCCTGCCGCTTCTGGGCGAGTACAAAACGGCCGAGGCCTCTATCAAGTCTAATACCAGATTGGTCTCCACTTATGTGTTGACCCCCTATCTCAACACCCTGCAGACCCGCATGAATACGCTTTTGGGCGAAGGCGGTGAACTGTCCTTTGCGCCCGCTACCCCCATCACCGATTGCGATCATTACGAGGACTATCTGCCCAAGTACATGACCGACGGCGATGACAGCACGTATTTCTGGACGGCAGGCACACTCTCTCAGGCCTCTAAGAACGGCGTTGGTTACTTCGGCGTGGATCTGGGTGAGATCATCACCGTGACCAATATCTACGTAGCTACGGGTGTAGGCGGCAGCGACGCTCTCTCCCAAGGTGCCTTTGAATATTCCACGGATAACAAAAAGTGGACTGCCATCGAGCAGGGAAGCTACAAGGATGAAATTCTCATAGAAGGCCTGAATATTCAAGCTCGTTATATCCGCATGAGGCAGACCGACCGTACGAACACCAATTGGACGAAGGTTCGTGCCTTCGAGGTCAACACCACCCGTACCGTGGTGGAGACCCCTATGATCACCGCTACGGTGACCACAAACCTCCCCACCTATCAGACCTACACCCCCGCCCTTACCTGCGACAATAACGCGGGAACCTTCTTCTGGTCTGCCCGCGAAGGTCAGGTGGGCGACTATATCCAACTGGATCTGGGTGCTGTTGTCAGTATCGCCCGTATCAGCTTCAAGTCGGGTGTCACAGGCCATGAGGCCGACTATATCCGCAACGGCGAGCTGTCCTATTCCGTAGACGGTCAAAGCTGGACGACCCTCGGAAAGGTCAACAGCCGTGAGGTTGTCATGGATGCCAACGTCACCGCACGTTATTTCCGAGTCACCGTCAAGGCCGCCCAGACCAACTGGATCACCGTCTCCGAGTTTACCGCTACCTCAGATGCAGATGTATCCGATCATCTGGCGCTGGACGAGTATTTTGTCCCTCGTGCCGATCTGCTCCCCTTGCAGGACGGCCATCTTCTCTCCTTCTTTGCCCCTGATGACAAGATGACAGAGGGACACAGCCTCCGTGTCACCGTGGGTGAGACAGGCAAAATTCGCATCTTGTCCATGGTCTTGCCCGAGGACGGCGTCACCGCCCAAGTTCTTGACCAAAACGGTAAGGAGATCAAAACCATCACGCTGACTTACGAAACGTCGGTAGAAGCCCCCGCAGGCTCTTTCATCGTCATTCCCCTGGGTCACGGACTTGCGTTGTCCGAAATTATTTGGAATTAAGGAGAAACTCAATATGGATATGCAAATTTTTTACGGCAAGGGAAATCATATTCCCCATGCCGACTTCATGGACTTTATTGATATGGTCTTCGGCTTTACTACCGACGAGCAAAAATTCATTGGCCTTTTGCCCAAGCTCTACCGTGAGCACCGCCGCCCTCAGGATAGCAACTATGTGGTCACCGAAAATGGTGTGATCAAGGCCGCCATTGGTGCTTATGACCATGAAATTATCGTCTGCGGTATGAAGCTCCCTTGCCGCGGCATCGGCAACGTGGCCGTCCACCCCGACACAAGAGGGAAGGGCTATATGAAAGCCACCATGAACGCCGCCCTTGAGGATATGATCCGTGACGGCATCGCCCTTTCCACCCTGGGAGGCCGCCGTCAGAGGTATCAGTATTTCTCCTACGACAAGGCAGGCCCCTGCTATAATTACTCGGTGGCAAGGGACAATATCCGCCACGTCTACGGCACCCTGGACGCGCCCTTGACCGTCAAGGTCATCGAGGACGAAAGCGACGCTTTGATCGACGAAATCATGACCCTCGTTGCTGCCGCTCCCTTCGTTCCCGTCCGCGCGCGCGAGGACTTTTTGGACATCACCCACACCTGGAAATGCCGCCTTCTGGCCTTCCTGGACGGCGATCGCCTGGCAGGCTACTGTATCATGGATCAGGGTACGGGCATCCACGAGATCCGCGCCGCCCGTGACGAGGACTTCATGTCCATCATCCGCTCGGCGACCGCTTTTGTGGAAAACAGCATATCCGTTTGTCTCCCCGCCTTTGACGTGGCCTATCTCAACGCCATCGACCCTGTGGCCGAATACGTCAATCTCAGCGCCTCCATGAGCTATACCGTGCTGAATTACCGTCTCGTTCTTGAAGCCTTCCTGAAGCTCAAGCTCACCTACGCAACCCTCGCAGACGGGGAAGTGACCCTGCTCATCCACGGATACGCAGGCGACGAGCGCGTACGTCTTATGGTGAAGAACGGTGCGGCTGCTGTAGAAAAAATTACGGATGAGATTTCCGTAGACTATGAGCTGACGCACATGGAAGCTTTGAACGTACTCTTTGCGCCCATCAGCCCCAAGCGTGACCGTATGAATGGCCTTATGCGGGAATGGTTCCCCTTACCCATTTGGATGTATCGTGCGGATGAAGTCTGATACACGCTTGATCTCATAAAATCATACAGAAAAGGCTGTAGCGCTTTGCTACGGCCTTTTTCTGTATAGCCCTCGTCAAGGAGTTTTTTTCTTTGAGATCATACGACGAAGCGCACGCAGTGCGCTGTCAAGTCCGCCCACCTCGTCTATGAGTCCGCAGGCCACGGCCTCCTGACCGTCCAGTACCGTTCCTACGTCGGTGGCAAGCTGATCGGGGCGCATCATAAACTCGCGCAAGCGGTCAACGGAAATGCGGCTGTGATCGCTGATAAAATTCAAAATTCGGTTTTGCATATCCTCAAAATAGCGATAGGTCTGAGGTGCGCCAACCACCGTGCCGTTGATACGCACAGGATGCACAGTCATGGTGGCAGAGGGAACGATAAAGGATCTTTGCCCTGCAACAGCCAAAGGAACGCCAATGGAGTGGCCGCCGCCCAACACCAAAGTGACTGTAGGCTTGCGAAGGGAAGAGATCAGTTCGGCCAAAGCCAGTCCCGCTTCCACGTCGCCTCCCATAGTGTTGAGAACCACGAGCAATCCGTCAATGTCGTCGTTTTCCTCAATAGAGACGAGCAGGGGAATGAGCTGTTCGTATTTGGTGGCCTTCTGTCCTTCGGGCAGAACGTAATGGCCTTCCACCTGTCCAATGATGGAGATGCAGTAGATGGACTCTCGGTCGTTGGAGGCGATGACCGAAGCTGACTTTTCTATATTCTCAAGCTCTTGCGCGGCGGTCTTGCTTTTCTTTTCTGCCTCAATGGCAGGGGAGTGCTTTTCTTTTTCCGACATGATAGGGCTCCTTTGGAATAATGATAAGATATGTAGAAGTATTAATTGTTGTTTGGCGGCAGTGCCCGCGGCCAATGCCGGGGATGCATATCCCATGCGTACGACATCCCGCGAAGGGTTGTTTGGACAGGTAAATTGTTGTTTAGTGGGGCAACCTCCAAACCTTTCGGGGGGTCAGATGACCATGGGGGTTCAGGGGGCTGCGCCCCCTGAACCTATGATGAATGGCCGGCGGTTTCGGGGGCGGCCTTGAGCGCCCTGAAAATAATCAAATTGTTTTGCGGAGCAAAACTTCCTTGTTCTACAAGAG
>JAFTIL010000003.1 GCA_017456905.1 Clostridia bacterium | reverse complement strand
CCCCTGAACCCCCCTTGGTCATCTGACCCCCGAAAGGTTCGGAGGTTGCCCCGCTAAATAACAATTTACCGTTGCACATCCCCTCGCGTGATGAAGCACGCACGGGTTAAACATCCCCGGTATTGGCCGGCGGCACTGCCGCCTAAACAACAATTTATATTTCTATCTAAACCAAGTATAATAAGGAGAACCACCATGAAGATCGGCGTACAATTCTACACCCTCCGTAACCAATGTACCACCCTTGAAGGTCTTGAAACCTCTATGAAGCGAGTGGCCGATATGGGCTATGAACACATTCAACTCTCAGGTGTCTGTGCCTACGAGGCCGAATGGATGGCAGAAAAGCTCCGCGAAACGGGACTTTCCTGCGATATCACCCACTATAGCTACGACAAGATCGTCAGCGAGACCGACGCCACCATCGCTTTCCACGATACGATCGGATGTAAATGGATCGGTATCGGCTCCAATCCAAAAGGCATCACCCCCGAAGGACTTGCCATTATGGAGCGAGAGGCGCACGAGGCTATGAAGAAAATCTCCGCCTCGGGACATAAATTCATGTACCACAATCATCACATGGAGCTGGCCCGCTTTGACGGCCGCACCTTCCTTGACCTGCTTTGCGACACCTTTACCCCCGAGGAATGCGGCGTGACCTTGGACACCTACTGGATCCAGGCAGGCGGCGGTGATCCCGCGTGGTGGCTCCGCCGACTCAAGGGCAGAGTGGATTGCATCCACTTCAAGGATATGGTCTACAGCCCAGCAGATAAGGGCGTCCGTATGGCACCCATCGGCAAGGGCAATATGAACTACGACGAGATTCTCCGTGCCTGCGGCGACGCTGACGTGCAGTATGCCTTTATCGAGCAGGACAACTGCTATGAGGAAGACCCCTTCGATTGCCTGAAGCAAAGCTACGATTTCTTCAAGTCCAGAGGCTTTTTTTAAAACGTGAAAGGAGCAGGTGATGAATCCATATCACGATCACGCTGATCCCTCCCTCACAGATCTTCGTGTCAACCTTTTGAAGGCACCTTGGGGTATATCCCGCCACGGCCTTCGTTTTTCCTGGGTCATTGACAGCAGACAAAAGAATGTCCGCCAGACCGCTTACCGTCTTACGGTAGCCCACAGAGCAGAGAACTTGGCCCACGAAAGCTATCTTTACGACAGCGGCTGGGTCAACGCCTCCCAAAGCACCGCCGTGGCCGCCGAAGGACTGGCTACACGCTTGTCTGACAACACCCTCTATCATTGGCAGGTGGCTGTCCGCGTCAACACGGGGGATGAACCCCTTTTGTCCCGCCCCGCGGTCTTTTCCACCGCTAAGGGTGATGCTTGGCTGTCCACCCGAGGCATCTGGCACGGAGAGAATGATTTTCTGTTCTTACGACGCGAGTTTTCTCTGTCCTCACAGGAGCTCGGAGATCTGGAGGCAGCCCTCCTGACGGTCACCGCCGCCTCGCCCGAGCCCACGAGACAGTTTGTTTACAACGCCTATACCAACGGTACCTGCGTGGGCGTGGGACCCGCTCGTGTGGGAAAGACTCCCGAGGGAGATGCGGTGCTGTATTACCATACTTACGATATTTCGGAGAGCTTGACGTCGGGCATAAATTGCCTTTCTGCCATCTGCTATGCTCTCGCGGGCCACGCCTTTCTTTGCGAGCTGACCCTGCATTTCAAGAACGGCACCATCCGCACCGTCACGAATTCGGGCAAGGACCGTGAAAATTGGCGCGCCCTGGGCGGCGACGACATCTTTGGCAAGGACAATTCCATCGGAACACATTATTTCACAGCTCACGCCTGTAACGTGGATGTGAATGCCTATCCCGAGGGCTTTGGTCTGCCCGATTTTGACGATAGCGGCTGGAGTGTTCCCAACCTGTCAGCCAATATGATAGACTTCGGTCTCCTCCTGCCCGACGGTATTGACTTCGTGACCCGCTATCCCCGTTTTGCCCAAGCGGTGACTTCGCTCAGCGATCATGTCTGTGTCATCGACCTGGGGACCGAGATCGTGGGCGGCATCCGTTTTGAGATCGACACCCCCCATAGGTGTGCCGTCACCGTTCGGTTCGGAGAACAGCTCAATCCCGACGGAACAGTCAAATACCGTATGAACACAGGCAATATCTATACCGAGACCTGGCAACTGAGGGCAGGGAAGCAGACCGTGGAGACCGTGGACATGATGACCTACCGCTACGTGCAGCTTGAAAATTGCCCCGTGGCGGTTACCACAGAGATGATCACAGGCCTGGAGCTCCGCGCCCCGTTTGATGAAACTGTCTCGGATTTTGACTCTGACAATCCTCTTTTGAACGACCTCTACGCCCTGACCAAGCACACCGTCAAGGTCACGACCCAAGATCTCTACGTTGATTCCCAATCCCGCGAGCGCGGTGCTTATGAGGGAGACCTGCTCGTCAACCTTATGGCCTCTTACGCTCATTCCTGCGACTACAGCATAGGGCGTTTCACTGCCGCATATCTTGCCACTCACCGCACCTGGCCCGCCGAGTATATCCTTTTGGTGGTTATCTCCGCTTGGGAGGAATACATGACCACGGGTGACGATACCTTCCTGCAACGCTACTATCCCGTCCTGCGGGAGAAGACCTTCACGGATGCGCTCAATTCCCAGGTGGGCCTCATTGATCTGGGGAATATCCCCTCGTCATCCACGAATTCTATTTTGGTGGACTGGCCTCACTCCGAGCGCGACGGCTACGATATGACCGTCACCTATAATACCGTCCTCAACGCCATGTCCTTCCGTGCCTACCGTGCGCTGTCAAGGATTGCCTACGTGACGGGACATACCGAGGATGGCAAGACCTTTGCGGGGCTGGCCGAAACCATCAGAACCGCTCTCGTCTCCCGCGTCTATGACGAAGCGACGGGGGAATTTTGCGACGGACTTGCCGCCGATGGTACGCCATCACCTCATGCATCCCAGCACGCCACCGCTTACGCCTTGGCCTGCGGTATCTATACCGATGCCGCCATGGCAGATAAGCTGGCAGAGACCATCAAAGCCCAAGGCAAGATCCGTATGAGTGTGTACGGCGCATATTTTCTGCTCATGGGACTCTATGAGTCGGGACACGGTGACGTGGCCAACGTCCTGCTCCTTGATCCCGATACCTCTGAGGGTGCCCGTACCTGGGCCTATATGCGCTACGTGATGAAGGCCACCATTACCACCGAGGCGTGGAATCCCATCAACAAGCCCAACATGACCCTGTCTCATCCCTGGGGCGCGGCACCTGCCCACGCCATCACGGGAGGTATTTTCGGTATCAAGCCCACCTCAGCGGGCTATGATACCTTTGATATCACAATCCAACCCCACGGACTTACCTATGCATCCTTGAAAATGCCTACGGTGAAGGGAAGTGTGGCGGTGTCCTTGGAAAAGGGAGACACCCTCACCGTCATCGCCGCCATCCCTGCCAATACCACCGCTGTGGTCAGGCTTCCCGCTATATCGGGGGACGTCCTTCTTGTGGACGGTACTCCCACTGACACCACACTCAAAGGCGGATACTTTACGATCCCTGTCGGCTCGGGAACGTGGACGTTTAAAGTTCAAAATCAGATGTAAATTGCATATCAGAAAGGAAAAACCATCATGAAAAAAGTAAGACTCGGTATCCTCGGCGTCGGTAATATGGGCTCGGGCCATCTGGAGCATATCCTCTGCGGCCGCTGCCCCGAAATTGAAGTCACCGCTGTATGTGACGTGAATCCTGCCCGTCTGGAGTTTGCGCTTTCCCGTCTCGCCGCCAAGAGAAACGAACACCCCGACACCGTTTATCCCGACATTGCCACCTTTGCCGATGGCGATGAGATGTTCGCTTCGGGTCTCATCGACGCTGTGATCATCGCCATTCCTCACTATGGCCACCCCGACTATGCCATCAAGGCCATGAAGGCGGGCTTGCACGTCATGTGCGAAAAGCCCGCGGGCGTGTATACCCTCCAGGTCCGCGAGATGATGGCCGAGGCAGATAAGCACCCTGAATTAAAGTTTGGTATGATGTTCAACCAGCGCACCAACCACATCTACCGCAAGGTCAAGGAGATCATGGATTCAGGCGAGCTGGGCGCCATCAAGCGCACAAGCTGGATCATCACCAACTGGTACAGACCCCAGGCATATTATGATTCGGGTGCATGGCGCGCCACCTGGTCGGGCGAGGGCGGCGGCGTTCTCCTGAATCAATGCCCCCACAATCTGGACCTCTGGCAATGGATCTGCGGTATGCCCAAGACCATCGACGTGAAGATGCACTTCGGTAAATGGCACGACATCGAGGTGGAGGACGACGTGACCGCCTACGTGGAATACGAGAACGGTGCCACTGGTACCTTCATCACCACCACAGGCGACGCCCCCGGCACCAACCGCCTGGAGATCGTTTGCGACGGCGGTACCATCATCACCGATGGCGGCTCTGTCACCCTCATCAAGCTGGATATGACCGAGTCCGAGTTCTCGGCTACCAATAAGGTTGCCTTCGCCGCGCCTCGTGCTCAGCGTGTCGAGGTGGAGACCGACGGGCAGAACCCCCAGCACGTGGGCGTGCTCAACGCCTTCGCGGGTGCGATTCTCCGCGACGAGCCTCTGGTGGCTGACGGCCGCGAGGGTATTAACGGCTTGACCATCTCCAACGCTATGCACCTGTCTGCTTGGACGGGCAAGGCTGTGACCCTTCCTTTGGATGAAGCAAAATACCGTGACCTGCTCTTTGAGCGCGTCAAGACCTCTCGCCGCAAGGAGGGCATCGAGGCCGTGTTCTCCTCCACCGAGGGTACGTATAACAGCTGATATAGTGTAAAAGGGAAGCCTTCGGGCTTCCCTTTAAAAATAAAAAAACTTGTCGGTTTTCGGTTTTTTTATCGTCTGTATAAGTGAGGACACCTATGATAGCAGCGAAAGGGGGTATGATTTTGTCCGACGAAAAGATCATAGAGCTTTTTTGGAGGCGGGACGAGAACGCATTGAAGATGACGGCAGAGCAATACGGTCGTTACTGCACAAGCATCTCCATGGGCATATTGCACGACTCCTGGGATGCTGAGGAATGTGTCAACGACGCATATTTGCGCCTTTGGAACAGCATCCCACCTGCGCGGCCGCCTGCATTACGTGCTTTTTTAGGGCGTATTGTCCGTAATCTCTCCCTTGACCGTTATCGCAGAAATCATAGAGCAAGGCGCGACCGCGATCAAGAGGTCTCTCTGGAGGAACTGATGGACGAGCTCGGGGATTGCCTTCCCGCCGATGATGAGACCTCCTGCACGGAGCTTGATGCCCTTCACGAGCACTTGAGTGACTATTTGGAGCAGGAAACTCCCTTGAATCGTAAGCTGTTTGTGGGCCGCTATTGGTATAACTACAGCCTGTCGGTCCTGGCCTCCTATTACGGGCTCACTGAGGGCGCGGTGGATATCCGCTTGCGGCGGACAAGGGCGCGCTTGCGTGCTTATCTTGAAGAAAGGGGGATCGGCTTGTGATGAATACCAGATATATTGCCTATGAGCAGATTGGCCATATCCGTGATCATCTGATTCTGGAGGCCGAGATTCCCCAAAGCCGCATACAGCGGTGCGTGCACCGCAAGCGGCTGAAGAACAGCGTTTCGCGGATCGTCCAAAGCAACTGGTTCGTGGCGGCGGTGTGTGCCGTCGTGTCTCTCAGCGTGGTTGCCTGGATCGTCTCTATGGGGCAGGAAGGCCCCGCCGTGTTCCCTCCGCTTGCCGAGAGCATAGAAGAACCCGACGTGCCATCCGAGACCGTCACAGAGATGGCTCCCATCAGCGAGGAGGAGCAAATCAAGCAGCGCGTGTTGGATTTCATGGCCGAAAGTAATGCTCAAAAGGATCCGAGTGAGCTGTTTGCCCACTTTGCGGGAGATTTTTCCGTGACGGATTTCAATGATACTAACGATAAAATCATGGCAATCCGACGCAAGGGAGCGGTCATGAAGGTTACGGCACCTCATATTACCTACTATGGTGTTGAGGCGGCGGGCGCGATTTATTATGCCGCTTATATAGACAGCGAGGCCGATATGGTCGGTCATCTGCCCCTGAATGGTGACGTACCCGAGAAGTCCACCATCTTCACTGTGTTTGGAATGGATACGAGTGTGTTGTACGGCGCAGAAGCAGAAGGTGAAAGCGCCCCCCTGACGGCGGATATGCTGACCGTCAGCGAAGATAAAAAGACTTGTTTGTTCTCCCATGCCTACCTGGATGAGCTGACCAAGGAATTGTGTTCTTCTCTGGGCTTTACAGACGAGCTGACCCGTGATGTCCTTGAAAAATATCAGGCCGGCGGTGTGTACTCTGTAGAGGAAAACAAGGTGACCTTTACGATTGAGTTGAGTGACACCGTGTTGGGAGAGATTTATCAAAGCACGTCTTACGCCGTGGATGCTGACGGGCAGGTGCAGGCATCTACCCATATGCGTTACAGCAATCCTTCCTTAGGGATAGAAACGCCCATCGAAAGCCAAATCCAATATAAAGACATCGTTTATCGTGACGGCACTCCGATTTCGGGTACGATTCAGCTTAGCAGCATTCAAGATGCAAGCTATTATGAGGGGAGCTACCAAGGCGCACCCTATATCACGGCTGTCAAGACGGTCGTTGCTCAATATGAGCTTGATGTTTCGGACGGCGATACGCCCAAGGCAACTGCTAGGTATGAAAGCCGCATGGAAGAGTCTTATCAGGGAGAAGCCTGGTCTATCATCACCGAGATAGACATGAAGATCAACCGAAGCACTACCCGAGCCTTTTCCTTTGAACACAAGATGGGAGGGGAAACCATCACGGCTATGAAGGCCGGAAAGTTGACCTTCGGAACCCCAGCCGCGTTTGGGAAAGTCCCCCAAAAGGTGACGGATGCCATCACGGATTATATTTTGAAACAGGAATTCTAATTAAAAATAAGGAGACTGATATCATGTCGTTTGAATCTTACTGCAAAGAAAATAACCTCGACGTAAATAAAGTATTTACCCTCGTCATGGGAGACGGAGGCAGTATCTTGCCCTGTCCCATGGGCTTTACGAGTTACATGGGCGAGATTACCGATACCTCGCTTATCTGTCGGCACGACAAACTCAACGTTACAAAGGAGATCCCTTTTTCTTCCTTCCAGCGTGCTGAATTCGGCATTGGCAGCGGTAATCTCTGGCTGCAATGTGTGGTGGATGGCTCATCTTTCGTTTTCTGCACCCCCAGAAAGGGCTGGAAAGCCCCTGCTGCCAAGCTCCTGATGGAAAAGATCGAGGAGCATACCGAAATTCTATCCAAAAAGGAATATGACCGCTTCACCGGCAAATGGTTCCTTCTCTGTATGTTCAAGTAATTGACAGCAGGGATGATCGGTCGTGTCTACCACGGAAGCTCCGGAAACAATTTATCAAAAAAGTGAAGCTCCCATGCGAGAGCTTCACTTTTGTTTTTATCTGACCTCCGCGCCGAAGGGCAGGAAGGCAAGCTGCATCATTTTAAAGGCCTGCAGACCGAAGGGAATACCAATGATGGTCACACAGCAGATCACACCCGAGGCGAGATAGCCCAGCGCCATTTCCCAACCGAAGAAGATCGCCCAAAGGATATTGGCAATGGGATGCTTTGAGAAATTCACGTTGACCTTTTTGCCAAAGGGAGCGAAGGTGAGCTTGGCGGCCTTGAAGCATTGCTTGCCCAAGGGAATACCGATGATGGTGATGCACAGAATGAGTCCGGCGATGGCCCAACCAAGCCCCAGCCAGAGACCGCCTAAAAAGAACCAAAGAATGTTGCCGATAAGTTTCATATGAATCCTTCCCGCCGCCATGCGCGGCATAAATAAGTTGCTAATATTGTAGCATATTTTCAGGAAAATGTCAAGAAAAATGAACACTCTCTGCCTTGACAGCAGGTATCAAATGTGATAAAATATAAATAATACCAAAGGGAGGTTCAGCATGATGAAAAAATTCATGGCTCTGTTACTTGCTATGCTACTTTTGACAAGTTTATCCACAGGTTTTACCGCCTCTGCGTCGGATACCAATCTGATCCGCAACGGCGATTTTTCCAAAAAAATGACCAACTGGCAAACCTGGACCAACGATAACGCCAAGTTTGAGTATCAGTCTGAGGGTGGTGTGGACAACAGCCCCTGTATGCTGATTACCAATACCAAGCCGGTTGCCGCCAGTGTGTTCCAGTATGTCAACTTGAAAAAAGGGCAGAGCTATCTGCTCTCTATGGACGTCAAATATGAGGGCGTTTCCATGGAAGGTCCCGGTGTCACCCTGGGTTCCACCATGTACGATGCCTCAGGAAATAACATTGGCGAAACCGTTGGAGCCTCTCGCTATGGCACCTCCGACGGTTGGACTACCATGACCATGATCATCAAGATCGACAACGAAAACTGTGCGAACGTCAACGCAGGTCCCCGCCTTTGGTTCAGCACGGGTAAGATGTGGGTGGACAACGTGTCCCTCAAGCTCATGGATATGTCCAACGTCAAGTCGGATACCTTTGAGATGTCCCTGTCCGATACCCCCAACAAGTTCACCACCGATGCTTTGGGCGTGGAGTGGGATCCCAAGCTCCTGCTCCCCTGCAATCTTGAAAAGGGTGTTACCGAGGAAGATCTCGCCTTCATGAAGGATAAGCTGGACATCCTCGGCGTGCAGGCCGTCCGTATGATGATCATGCCCGAGTGGTTCGAGCCCGCCAACGATAATGACGATCCCCTCTCCTTTGATGCAAGCGGCTTCAAGCTGGAGAGTGACGACATTAAGACTACCCTGGCTTACCTCAAGGTCTGCCATGAGCTGGGCATCAAGGTCACCTTGACCTGGTGGGGCGCGGCGGCAGGCTCCTGGCTGGCCTTCCCCAACTGCAACGACTGGGTCTCCGCGCCCAACAACAAGGACGAGATCGCTGAGAATATCAGTTGGTTCATTCAGTATGTCAAAAACGAATTGAAATACGATTGTATCTATAACGTGATCCTCATGAACGAGCCCAGCTACGCCTTCCACGTGGAGGGGGGAGCTGTGGATTTCCCCTACTACGTGGAGTGTTATAAGGCCATTCGCGCCCGCCTGGATGCGGATGGACTGGAGGATATCCGTCTCGTTGGCTCGGATGACGCCCAGAGCGCGGGCTGGTATATGCAGTCCTACGACGCGCTGAAGGATGTTTGCGACGCCTTCAATTCCCATACTTACCAGTGGGCTTACGACACCCCCTACCTCGACACCATGGTGCAGGAGTTCGTGTCTACCCGTACCCAGTACGGTCAGGATAAACCCTTCTTCCTGGGTGAGTTTGGCGACGGCTCCTCTGTGGGTGCCTACTATGCCTCGTCCGTGGAGACCTACGGTCGCGGCCTTTATGTGGCGAGCGGTGCTGTCAATGCATTCAAGGCGGGCGCGTCGGGACTTTCCTACTGGGGTCTCCATGACGTATATTACTACATCAACGATCAGGGCGGCGATAACGGCGGTCTCATGGAGACGGGCCTCATCGGCTATAAGACCGACGGTGCGTGGAAATTCCGTCCTTCCTACTATGCATGGGGTATGCTGTGCAACTATATCCCCTTCGGCTCCGAGGTCTATAACGTGACGGGCGATAACGGTGACGTCATTGACACCGTCGCCGTCAAGACCCCCGAGGGTAAGTGGTCGGTCATCGCTGTCAATCGCTCGGGTGTGGAGCAGACCGTAAAGGTCTCGGCTTCTGCCATTGGCGCGCCCATGAACGAATATCTGTTCTCCGAAACCACCCTGCCCACTGACGGCTCCATGATCGCTCCGTCGGCCGTAGCCACCCCTGCTGACGGCACGTATACCATCACCCTCCCCGCGTGGAGCTTCAAGGTGCTGTCCAATATCAACGAGGTGGTTTCGGTTGATCCCGAAACCGATACTCCTGCCGAAAGCAACACCGTAGCGGAGCCTGGGGAAACTAATGAAGCGCCCGACACTACGGTGACGGACGCTGACAACACGGTGACAGACGCCGACACTGCCCCCGAGATCGTTACCCCCAACTGTGGTGGTGATGAGCCCCTTAAAGGTGGCTGTGCTTCCGTGATGGGTACTTCGGCTCTGCTGGCGGCTGTGCCTGCGGCGATAGCCGTATTGAAGAAGAAAAAAGAACAGGATTGACCTCGCGCGGTGTAACGTCAGTCCTCATGGAATCATGACCGCCAAAAAGGAAAATGATGAAAAAGTATCGTGAGAAAATTCTGATCGTCTTGTCCGCACTTTTGATCATCTCCACTCTGCTGACAGCCTGCGGAAAAGAGAAGGCGCCCGAGCCCTCCGTCCCTGAAAACAAGGACGTAGCCCCCGACGAGATCACTTACGTGACCTCCGACCAAAAAGAGGCTTGGCGAAAACCGCTGGAAAAGCTGCTTGCCAACGTGGGCGATACCTTCAGCGCCGCCGAGGACCCGGACTATGACGATATTCTTTCCATCCCAAAAGGATATGATTGCGGCCTTCTGGACGTGAATTTTGACAGTATCCCCGAGGTGGTCATCAATTTCGGAGGAGGCACGGCGGGCAACGCAACCTACAGTATATATGACTTATATACGGGACGGGAGATCGGCTTTTTTGATGGAGCGATCCAAGATGCGTGGTGCGTTTATTACGATACTGCCGCCAAGACCCTGTGCCATATGAGCGAGTTTAAGCTGAGAGAAGGCTGGAATACGTCCCATCACGTGTTGGCAAGGCTGAACTATCATCTTGATGAAAATGAATATCGCGGACAATGGCATCTTTGGAGGACCGAGGTGGTAGACCAAAGCGGTGCTCTCCTTTACTGTAACTGTAATTATAAGCTCGACGGTAAAGCTGCCACGGCCGAGGCATACGCGGCGGCTCATGCGGCGTTTCAACAAAACTGTCAGATGCAGAATGGCACCCGAATGGTGCTGATCTCCTGGTCCGACGTGTCTGATAGTGAAGACGATGCCAAGACTCGCGGCAGAAAGATGGCCGAGGCTTTGCTTTCTTCGGAGCAAGCGTTTATCTATATCAACGAGAAAGATAAAGCATAATATCAAAACAGGCGACGATCTCAAAGATCATCGCCTGTTTTTTAGTTTATTCCCGATTTGTCAGCCGTTGCACGAAATCCGTGATCTCACGGCTCACCGCCGAGACCTCGGCTTCAAATTCCTTCACGGTCATACGGGATACCCCCGAATGTACTGCCGAGAATTGCAAAAGCCGATCACCCGTCACCACCTTGACGGTGTAATCGGGACCCAGATCGTGCATCATTTTCTCAATGAAGGCGTCAGCCGTCTGGTTTTGCTTGGTAAAGACCACCCGATAGCCGTCGTGGCAAAAGTCGGAGCCCTCCCCGTCGGTGACGAGATAAGCGTCAAACACCAAGACCAGATCGGTCTTGGTAAAGGCCACGTAGCTGGACAGGATATCCATAAGGGTCTCCCGCGCCTTTTCAAGGCTGAATTCCGAGATCTCCCGGAGGGACTCCCACCCATAGATCAGATTGTAGCCGTCAATGATGGTCAACCTGCGCTGGGGCTTGTCTGCTTTTTTCTTTGTAGGCTTGTCTTTTTTGCCCCCCGATATGACCTTGGGCTCGCTGTATCTGCGCCTCTTGATAGGGCCGAACTCTCGGAGCATGATGGCCTCTAACTCCTCGTCGCTGAGGCGGTATCGCTTGCCAAGGCTCGACACGCGGGGGATCACCAGATCGGCAGGGGAGGCCAGCGCCGCAGAAGCGTCCAGATGCTTGTAATTGTCCACCTCGCGCCAATGTACCACAAAGCCCGCGCCGTGGGCGCAAAATACAGAATGAGGGGTGTTTTCAAGATCTGCCTCGGGGTCGTAGCCGACGGACGCGACGATTTCATCCTGATTGTGGCAAGGCTCGTAGCCATCGGATGTGCAGGTGAGGCGTCCCTGTCCGCGGGTATAGGAAATGACCTCACGAGTGTAGTCCAGAAGAGTGGCTACGGGCGCACGGCCCGAAAGGGTAGTCATATCCTCGCTCGAAGCTTCTACCTCAAATTCCGCGTGCCGTGCTGTGAGATCCGACATGGCGCGACCCACGCAGAGGGAAGGGATCTCCAAGCGAAATTTATAATAAGGCTCCAGAAGCACGCATCCGGCCTTCATAAGTCCGTGACGGACGGCACGCAGAGTGGCCTCGCGGAAGTCACCGCCTTCGGTGTGCTTGAGATGGGCGCGGCCTGCCACCAGTGTGATCTTGGTGTCGGTGAGAAGGGCACCTGTCAAAATGCCTCGATGGGCTTTTTCGTACAAATGGGAAAGGATAAGCCTCTGCCAGTTGAGATCCAGGGTGTTTTCGGGCAGATGGGTATCAAAGATCAGTCCCGTGCCCTTGGGCTGAGGCTCCATGAGAAGCTGGACCTCCGCGTAATGGCGTAAAGGCTCGAAATGTCCCACACCCACCGTCTTTTTGGAAATCTGCTCCTTGTATAAGATCTTGCCCGTATCCAGTTCACATTCAATGCCAAAGCGGTCATGGATCAGGCGCTTCAGCAGATCGATCTGTATATCGCCCATGAGCCGCGCTTCGATCTGTCGGAGCTCCTCGTTCCACAGAAGATGTAAGGATGGCTCCTCCTCCTCCAGTTCCTTGAGCTTGGGATAATAGATCCGCAGATCGAACTCGGGTGGAAGCAATATCTGATAGGACAGCACGGGCTCCAACACAGGCTTGCAGGTGTTACTCTCGGTGCCAAGTCCCTGACCCACGTAGGTAGCGGTAAGACCTATGACGGCACAGATCTCTCCTGCTGAAACGCCGTCCACCTGTTCGAATTTATCTCCCGAGTACAGGCGGAGTTGGCTGACCTTCTCGGCCATCCTGCGGCCGTCCTCGGTGATATACGTGAGTTCGTCCCGTGCCGAAAGAGAACCGCCCGTGATCTTCAGATAGGTCAACCTCGTCCCCGAGGCACGGGCAATCTTGTAGACCTTGGCACCGAAATGCTCGCTGTCGTATGCAGGAGACAGGGAAAATTGATCAATGGTATCCAGGAAAAAGTCAACACCCACCATCTTCAAAGCGGACCCGAACAGGCAGGGAAATAGCCGCCGCTCCGAGATGAGGGCGGCGATCTGACCTTCATCAATGGTCTCTCCCGCCAGCACGGTCTCCAAAAGATCCTCGTTCACCATGGCCAACCGCTCGTCAAGCTCGGCTTTGGTCTGCTTTTCAAAGAAGGGAACGCACAGGGGGGACAACTGCTTGGCAAGGGAGGCGGCCATATCCTCACCTCGCTTCATGGCGATGTCGGTCTTGTTGACGAAAATAAAGGTGGGAACGTTATAGAACTCAAGTAGCTGCCAGAGGGTGCGGGTGTGGTTTTGCACCCCGTCGGGGGCGCTGATGACTAAGATCGCATAATCCAGAAGAGCCAGGGTGCGCTCTGCCTCAGCGGAAAAATCCACGTGGCCGGGGGTGTCAAGCAAAATGAAATCGCAGTGTTCGGTGGAAAAACGCGCCTGCTTGGAGAAAATGGTGATACCGCGTTCCCGTTCCACGGCGTAGGTGTCAAGATATGTGTTCTGGTGATCCACCCGCCCCAGCTTGCGGATCATACCCGAAAGGTAGAGCAGGGCTTCGGATAAGGTAGTCTTGCCCGCGTCCACGTGGGCAAGAATGCCGATGGTCAGCTTCTTTTTCATGCTAATATCCATTCCGCCGCCTGACGGCGGCACAAATATACTTCGCGTGAAACAGTAATGGTTTTGGGTCATTGAACTTTCACGCTATTCTCTTTTCCTTTACAATCATGCCTTTATTATAGCATGATTTCATTTGGATTGCAAGGTATTTGTTCTCGAAGGATTGATTTTTTATTGAGGATATGGTATAATACGAGGGAAATGATAAAGCCGAGCGGGTTATGCCCAAGGTCAAGTAGAATACCAACCCAAGGAGATATACAAAAGCCCATGAGAGTTGAAAAGATCACAGCCTGCAAAGATAAGATCGTCTTTACCCTGACAGAATCATCTACCGACACACTCACTGCCGTTGCCCGTATCCCCCTCGTTTGTGGCGACAGTACAGATAACAAATACTTCGGCCGCATCCTCCTGACGGTCAGCGGTGCAGGGAATACCCTCGCTTTCCCTCGCTACGCCGAGGATTGCGACCTGCTCACCTGCCGCTTCGAGACCACCGCAAAGGGCGAGATGCTGTCGGGCGTTAAGTATGTTACCGACTTTTCCGAGGATTTTTCCGCCGCCAATGTCTTCGAGCCTGCCATGACCCGTCCTGTAGGCACCTGGGTCACCTCCACCGAGGAGGATATGGACTACCTTGGCTTTGGATGCATGATGACAGAGGTCAACAGCACCTGGATCCAGACTGTCACTCCTGCCTCCGATGCCATTGAACATGTTTGGAACGGTAAGACCTACTATTTCGATCGGGAGACCATGGATCTTTACGACCGCCTCATGCAGCCCTGCATCAAGCGGAATATCCCCTGCCTCGTCCGCCTCATCAATCGCTTCAGCTACCGTCTCCGCGGATCGGACGATGCCCTCCGTCAGGTCATCGGTCACCCTGCTTATGAAGACACGGGCTTTAACGAGCAGATGAGTGCCTTCAACCTTCGCACTGAGGAAGGATTTAATATGTACTGCGCCTGCGTGGACTTCCTCTGCGCCCGCTACGTTGATCCGAAAAGCCCGCTTTTCTGCTCATGGATCACCGACGTGGGCAACGAGATCAACGCCCAGGCCACCTGGCACAACTGCGGCGCCATGACCTGCCGTGACTACATGGAGGAGTACACCTCGCAGATCCGTATCGCCCACCTCATCGGCAAAAAATACAACGCAGGCTTCCGCGCCCACGTGTCCTTTGATCACCATTTCGCTATGCGGTACAAGCCCGACGAAATGCGTTACTATCCCGCCACCGAGTGCCTGGCCTACCTTGCCGCCTATAGCCAAAGGGACGGCGACTTTGATTGGGGCATCTCAGCCCACCCCTATCCCGAGGATCTGTCCCGCCCCGATTTCTACCACGACGAGACCGCCGTGTTTTCCTTCGACAGCCCCCGTGCCACCATGAAAAACCTGGAGATGTGGCAGGCAGTCGTGGATCTCCCCGAGATGCAATATCGAGGCAAGTCCCGCCGTGTGGTCTTTGACGAGCAAGGCTTCCATACCCGCGACGACGATCCCGAGACCGAGAACAAGGGTGCCGCCGCCTTCACTCTGATGTATCAGAAAATGCGGAAATGCCCCAACATCGACCAGTTCATCATCAACCGCTATGCCGATATGCCTCTCAACGATGAAAGCGGACTCCATTTGGGACTGCGCTACGAAAAGGGCTACGCCGACGAGCATCATCTTTTCATCAACCCCGGTGACTATAAAAAAATCTGCTTCGCCATTCGCGATATGGAAACGGATAGGGAAGCAGAATGGGTCGCGTGGGCAAGAAACTATATCGGGGAAGCTCTGTTTGACGAATTGCTGGATCCGCCCATGCCCGAAAAAACGGACTATTTCAAGAACATCATTGAAAGTGTGTAACGTAGCCCAAAAGAAAAACCGAATCAAAAACAAGGAGAACCACCATGTCTGAATTTCTCGAAACCCTGCGGGGGATATCCCCCATCCTTGTCTGCCTCTTGGTTTGCGCCGCCAAGATCATTGAGATCACCATTCAATCCCTCAAGACTTGCATGATGGTCAAGGGCCAGCGCCTTAAGGCCGCAGGACTTGGCTTTATCGAATGTACCATCTGGGGTCTCGTCATCTCTACCCTCATCGGCACCCTGGGCGATAACCTCCTGCTCCTGCTGTTCTATTGCGCGGGCTACGCCACGGGTCTGTTCCTGGGCTCTACCCTGGAGAGCAAAATTGCTCTCGGTACGTCTAACTTAGAGCTGATCGCCAACGACGACAGCACCAAGAAGATCACTGACTATCTGAAGGCCAATGACCGCGGTTATACCGTCCTTGAGGGGCACGGCTCCAAGGAGAAGATGAACATGATCTTCATCGTTCTCCCCCGCAAGGAGACCCCCAAGACCCTCAAAGAGATCCGCAAGGTCTGTGATAATAAGGTCTTCGTGGCTGTTTCCGAGGTCAGTAAGTACGCGGGCGGCTACGGTATGGTTAAATAAGTTATATTAAAAATCTCGGCAAACGATTTTTCAACCGTTTGCCGAGATTTTTATTTGGGGTAAATTACGCTTCTAAAATGACCGTCCATCTTGCTTTCAGATCGGCAGGGATCAAATCGGCGAGCATCTGTCCGTCTCGCATGAGGTACTTGTTCCCAAAGTGGAAGAAGAAGAACTCCCCCTTGCCGTCGTTGAAGCCCAGCTGAAATTCCAGCTCCTTTTTGAAGTAGGGGAACACGGGCTTGATTTGGGCATCGACCGCCCAGACCACGTCCATGCCATTGGTCCCCAGATTGGCGAGGATCCACGCCTCTTGCTCCGCGAACCAGGCCCAGAAGGCCTTGGCGGCTACGTTCATTTCTTTTTTTGAAAAAAGGCCCATGGTAATCTCCGATATATTTATTTTAACGGGCGGATATGGAATCCGCCCCTACGGAAATATCCGTTTTATTGCAGGGGGTTTACGTAGGGCGGGGGCTTGCTCCCGCCGCGTTGTGCTATATTACATTACAGATTGTAGTATTTATCAAACTCTGCGGGATGAGGGATCTTGGACAGCTCGGCGCACTCGGCTCTCTTGGCCTTGATGAAGTTCTTCAAGAGTTCCTCGGGGAACACACCGCCCACGGTCAGGTAGTCGTGATCGGCTTCCAGGGCGTCCAGAGCCTCGGGGAGGCTGGTAGGAAGACCCTTCAGCTTGGCCTTTTCTTCATCGGACAGATGGAAAAGATTGAAATCATAAGGGCCCCAACCCTCGGCGTGGGGGTCGATCTTGTTCTTGATGCCGTCCAGACCCGCCATGAGGATGGCCGCGTAGCAGAAGTAGGGGTTGCAGGTGGCGTCGGGATTGCGAAGCTCGAAGCGGCGCTTGTCGGGACTCTTGGCGTAGGCGGGGATACGGATGACCGCGCTACGGTTAGAGGTGGCGTAGCCCACGGTAACGGGGGCCTCAAAGCCGGGGACCAGGCGCTTGAAGGAGTTGGTGGAGGGGTTGGTCAGGGCGCAGAGAGAGGCGATGTGCTTCAGGAGTCCGCCCATGAAGTAGTGCGCCGTCTCGGACAGGTGGGCGTAGCCGTTGTCATCCGAGAAAACGGGCTGACCGTCCTTGAACAGAAGCATATGCACGTGCATACCGCTGCCCGCCTCGCCGTAGATGGGCTTGGGCATAAATGTAGCGGTCTTGCCGTACTTCAAGGCGGTGTTGTGGATGATATACTTGATCTG
>JAFTIL010000018.1 GCA_017456905.1 Clostridia bacterium | reverse complement strand
ATGTAACCTCTTTTCTTCATTATCTTAATAAACCAAAATGTAAAAATCAAAAACCGCTTTATGAGAAGTGATCTTTCATTCGTACATTTTGAAGGTTCTTGGAGGGGGTCAAGGGGGAACCTTCTTTTAAGAAGGTTCCGCCCTTGCGCGCTCCTATCCAATCAATCAGATCTTGGGCAGGAGCTTATCCACATCGGTGTGGGGTCTGGGGATGACGTGAGTAGCGATGACCTCGCCGAGACGGGAAGCAGCAGCGCCGCCTGCCTCAACAGCAGCCTTCACAGCACCAACGTCGCCGCGAACCATAACGCTCACGAGACCGGAACCGATCTTCTCGGAACCGATGAGGGTTACGTTAGCAGCCTTGACCATAGCATCGGCAGCCTCAATAGCAGCCACAAGACCTCTGGTTTCAACCATACCAAGAGCTTCGTTCATTGTATTTTCCTCCTAAAGAAAATTTACTTTTAAAATTTGTTTTAAGGGCTTACGTATATAAGTTTCATTCGCGGGCGATCCTGCCATCAGGGCACGGGATCGGTGCGAAGGAACTTCATAACTTCCTCGTGAGGACGAGCGATGACCTCACAAAGCTTGACGGGACCGACCTCGGCAGCGGCAGCTTTGCCGGCTTCGGCGGCAGCCTGGACCGCAGAAACGCTACCCTCGACCACGAGAGTGACGAGTCGTCCGCCCAAGCGCTTTTCAACGTGAATGAGCTTCACGTCGGCGGCCTTGACCATCGCGTCAAGACCTACAATAGCCGTAACCATTGCCTGGACTTCCAGCAGAGCGATTGCCTTTTCCATGTTTCAGTACCTCGCTTTCGTTTGGTAGGCAAGAACGTTTTTCCCCAGTCTCAAATCCTTATTTAAAAGTTTTCGGGAAGTCCTGAAACCCTTTTTTTAAAAAGGGTTTCAGGCGGGGTCAGGGGCAGTGCCCCTCGTTCTTCTTAGATGGAGGGCAGGAGCTTATCCACGTCGGTGTGGGGTCTGGGGATGACGTGAGTAGCGATGACCTCGCCGAGACGGGAAGCAGCAGCGCCGCCTGCCTCAACAGCAGCCTTAACAGCACCGACGTCGCCGCGGACCATGACGGACACGAGACCGGAACCGATCTTCTCAGAGCCGATCAGAGTAACGTTAGCGGCCTTAACCATTGCATCAGCTGCCTCGATTGCAGCTACGAGACCACGAGTTTCAACCATACCAAGAGCTTCGTTCATTGTTTTATTCTCCTTAAAAAATTATTTTTTGTTTTTTATGCGTTGAGGCGTCTGTTCGTCAGACCTTTTTGCCGTCAACGGTGGTGTAATTGCGGAGCTTGTCGCGACCCGTAGCGGTCAGGTGGGCGAACCACTCGACGCTGGGGTCAAGTCCCGCGATGATTCGAGAGGTAATGAATAGTCCGCGCTTTTCAGCTTCGACCTTGCCCGCATCGTGGGCGGCCTCGACGGCAGCAGGATTACCCTCGAACTTAACGACCATTACCAGCGGCACCTCGCACTGATCTGCGTTGGCGGGCTTGTTACGGTCGATAGCCACGATCTTTACGTCGGCAGCCTTTGCACAGGCATCGGCGACGACTACGGAGGTGGCAAATCCGTAAACTTCAATCATTCCAAGAGCTGCCATGGCGGTAACTCCTTTTCTTATTTAGCGATGTAGGCAATCTTGATGCCCTTTTGCGCCACGTTGGTTTCCATAGCCTCGTTCATCTGCTCGAGGGGGAAGGTGTGGGTGATGAGCTCCTCGATCGGAATGTTCATCTCCTGGCACTGCTTCAGGAAAGCAACGGTCTTGGGGTAGTCCTCAGCGCTGTAGTCCCAAGAACCGACGATGTCGATTTCCTTGTTACACATAGCGAAGTGGGGGTTGACGGAATACTCGCCGTTGTTGACGAAGAAGCCCATCTCGCACATACCGCCACCGCGGCGGATGTAAGCGTAAATGTCTGCGGCGGCCACGGGAGCACCGGTGCACTGGAAGGCAAAATCAACGCCGACACCGTTGGCCACGGCCTGAACCTTGGCAACGCGCTTGTCCAGGGTGTCCTCGTCGGGACGCTTGAAGCAGACGGTGGTCTTGGCACCCATCTTCTGAGCAACCTTCAGACGGTCTTCGTTACCGTCAACGGCGATGATGTGGTTGATACCTGCTGCGCGGAGAACGGTGATCATGACCAGACCCACAGGGCCGCAGCCCTGAACCAGTACCTTGGAACCGAAGTTCAGAAGACCGGTCTTCTGGCCTCTCTCGAGGGCGTGTACGCAAACGCAAGCCAGCTCGAGGATCATGCGCTGGTTGAGGTTCAGTTCGTTGACCTGGAAGAAGGTAGCGCCAGAAGCCTCACCGCCGCGGATGAGCATATAGTCGGCAAACCAACCGTTGGCACGGTTGCCCTCGTCGGTCCCTCTCTTGTCACCGATCAGGCCGAAAACGCCCTGATTGGCGCAGAGGTTGGTGCGACCGGGGGTCATGCGGCAGTTATAGCAGTCGCCGCAGGAGATAACGGAGGTAACGATCTTGTCGCCAACACCCAGGGGCTTGCCTGCGGTGTCCTTGGTAATGTTCTTACCGCAGTAGACGACCTCACCTGTGCCCTCGTGACCGAGAACTACGGGCATGAGACCGAAGGGATCCATCTTCCACTCATGTACGTCGGTGCCGCAGATGCCTGCGCCCTCGACCTTGATCAGAATGTCGTCCTCACCCAACTGGGGCAGGGGAACTTCCTGGATCTCGATCTTCTTGGGGCCGACCAACATAGCCACCTTGGCAACCTTGGGCAGGGGACCTGCGGCCTTGGGTGCGGAGGTGCCCATAGAGGCGACGACTTGGCGGACAATGGCTTCGATCTGATTAGCGGAAATATCCATTGTTTTTGTTTCCTTTCTATAGTATCTCGGGACGCTGTCCCGAACCCTGCCAAAACTTTCTTGAAAGAAAGTTTTGGATTCAAAGAACTTTAATGAATAAATTTCTTAAAGTTTTTGAAAGGAGTCCAGAGTGAAACTTTTTCAAAAAGTTTCACTTTGGCGTACTCCTCAAATAATTCTGAAGTGATCGGCCATCACGCAACGGCGGAGTCTGGTGAAGGACTTAGCCGAGGTGATACCCTCGCCCGTGGGGCCTGCGATGGTGAAGGTGGTATGACCCTCGCCGCCAAAGCCGATACCTGCATAAGAGGGAGCGTTCTTGACGAAGATGGTGGTCTCCACTTCCTTCGCGAAGCGGGAGAGGTTGTCGATGTTCTTGGAGTGCATATGGGCGGTGTGGCGATTGCCATGCTCAGCCTTGCAAGCCAACTCAATGGCCTCGTCGATGTCCTTGACGCGGACGATACCCAGAATGGGCATCATCAGCTCCTCCTGCACGAACAGGTGCTCGAAGGGAACCTCGGCGATGGCGCAGCGGATCTCGGGACCCACGTTGATGCCGATCTTGGCAAGAATGACACGGGCGTCACGGCCCACGCAGTCACGGTTGACCACGTAGGAGACCTTGCCGGTCTTCTCGTTGACCTTCTTGTTCAGCACCACGTCAGCCAGCTTGTCGGCCTGCTCACGGGTGAGAAGGATACAGCCGTTTTTCTGCATACCCGCGATGAGACGGTCAGCCACGTTGTTGAACACGAAGACTTCCTTCTCTGCGATGCAGGGGAGGTTGTTGTCGAAGGTGCAACCGTCGATGATGTCCTTGGCGGCCTTCTCGATGTCTGCGGTGTCGTCCACGATGACAGGGGGGTTACCCGCGCCTGCACCGATGGCCTTCTTACCGGAGGCGAGAACGGCCTTGACCACGCCGGGGCCGCCGGTGCAGACCAGCAGACGAATGGCGGGGTGCTTGTACATCACGTTGGCGGTGTCCAGCGTGGGCTTAGCCACGGAAGCTACCAGTACCTCGGGACCGCCTGCGGCGTGAACGGCGCGGTTGACCAGGTCAACGGCGTAGTTGGAGGTGGCGATAGCGCCGGGGTGAGGATTGAACACAACGCCGTTGCCGGCGGCGATCATACCCATGCTGTTACAAATGACGGTCTCGGAGGGGTTGGTGGAGGGGGTGATGGCACCCACCACACCGAAGGGAGCGCGCTCGGTGAGGGTCAGACCGTAGTCACCGGTCTTGGCCTCGGCCACGATGTCCTCGGTGCCGGGGGTCTTGTCGGCCACCAACATGTGCTTGGCGGTCTTGTGATCCACGCGACCCATCTTGGTTTCAGCAACACCGAGAGCAGCCATGGTGCCTGCCTCGGCGCGGCAGTAATTACGGATGGAAGTAATGAACTTCTCGCGGTCAGCGACGCTGGTGGCGCGGATGGCCTTGTAGCCTACCTCGGCGGCGGCGATGGCCTCCTCCATGGTGGCGTAAACGCCGATCAGCTTGCGACCGTTGTACTGGGTGGAATCCCAGCTTTCAGTTGCGGCAGGGGAACCGGAGCGGATCTCGGAGACGACCTTCGCGACCAGCTCGGCAACCTGTGCCTCAGTCCAGTTGATTGCCATGTCGGTTCTTCCTTTCTGTTAAGTAGTGGTTCCGACGAGGAAATTACTTACCCAGAGCGGCCAGAACCTTGCGGGTGATCTCAGCGACGAGATCGTTGTCGGCACCGTGGTTGTGACCACAGTCGCACTTGCCGGCGTTGTCCTTGCACTTGCACTTGTCGGTACCCTTGTTGGGGCAGGACTTACAACCGGGATGCTTGCCGGGCAGACCCATCTTCTTACGCAGCTCCATGAGTCTCTCCAGCTCGTGGCAGGAGATCTCGTCGATGCGGCTGTTGGCGCCGGCACCGATCTGGCGAGCGTACAGGTTGATCTTTGCGTTGAATTCAACCTCTTCCATGGTGAAGCAAGCGCGGAGCAGGGTGTTACCAACGGTCAGAGCGCCGTGGTTCTTCAGCAGGAATGCGTCGTGCTTCTGGATGTAGGGCATCAGGGACTCGGGGATCTCCATGGTGGAGGGCATACCGTAATCGCAGGTAGGCACGTTACCGATGGTCAGAATAGCCTCGGGCAGGATGTACTGGTCCAGCTCAACACCGGCAACGGTGAAAGCGGTAGCCACAGGGGGATGAGCGTGAACGACAGCGCCTGCGTCGGGACGCTCCTGATACACTCTCATGTGCATCTTGATCTCGGAGGAGGGGTTCAGCTTACCGTCCAGCTTGTTACCGTTGGCGTCGATCTTGATGATCATGTCGGGGGTCATGAAGCCCTTGGATACACCGGTAGGGGTGCAGTAGTACTCGTTGGGGCCGACCTTTACAGAGATGTTACCGTCGTTTGCGGCAACGAAACCGTGATCGTAGATTCTCTTACCGATGTCAACGATTTCTTTTTTGATTTCAAAGGGAGACTGTGCCATAGTTTTTATTTTCCTTTCAAAAAAATTTACTTGGTGGTTTTTATATCCGCCTCCCGCTCGCGGGAGCGGGAGATATGGATCAATGAAAATTCGGGATCCCGCAAATCAGAGGGACTCGGCCAGGGCCTTGGTGTCGCAAGCGATCATGTATTCCTCGTCGGTGGGGATGACCAGAACCTTGACCTTGGAGCCGGGCTTGGAGATCTCCAGAATATCGCCGTGGGGAGCGGTCATGTTCTTCTCGGCATCGAAATCAATACCGAAGAAGGACAGATTACCGGCAACCATCTCACGGGTGCGGCGATCGTTCTCGCCCACGCCTGCGGTGAAGACCAGCACGTCGAGACCGTTCATCTCGGCGGTGTAGGTGCCGATGAGCTTGATGGCACCGCGAGCCATGAGATCCATAGCCAGTTTAGCGCGCTCGTTACCCGCGTCAGCAGCAGTCCAGACCTCGCGGCCGTCGTTGGAAACACCGGAAACACCCAGAAGACCCGACTTCTTGTTCATAGCGTTGTCCATCTCGTCGGGAGACATGCCGGTTTGCTTCATGATGTAAGTCACGAGAGAGGGGTCAATGGCGCCGCAACGGGTACCCATGGGCAGACCGTCCTGGGGGGTGAAGCCCATGGAGGTGTCCACGGCGATGCCACCGTCGATGGCGGTGACGGAGGAACCGGAGCCGATGTGGCAGGTGATGATCTTCAGATCCTTGATATCCTTGCCCAGATACTCAGCAGCCTTGGCGCCGACGTAACGGTGGGAGGTGCCGTGGAAGCCGTACTTGCGGATGCCGTACTTCTCGTACCACTCGTAGGGCAGGGCGTACATATACGCCTTGGGCTCCAGGGTGGAGTAGAAGGATGTGTCAAACACACCGATGTGAGGCTTGTCGGCCAAAACGGCACGGCAGGCGTACACACCCTTGATGGCGGGCGGGCCGTGGAGGGGGTTGATGGGAACGATGGATTCAAGATACTCCATCTCGGCATCGGTGAGCACCTGAGAGCTCTTGAACTTGCCGCCGTGTGCGAAACGGTGGCCGACGGCACCGATCTCGTCCACGCTCTTGATGACGCCCCACTCGGCGTCGGTCAACAGCTTCAGAACCAGTTCGATAGCCTCGTTGTGGGTAGGCATGGGATAACTCTCTGCATATGTAGCCTGACCGGGGCGCTTGTGGGTGATGTTGCCCGCAGGACCGATCTGCTCGCAAAGTCCCTTTGCCAGTACCTTCTGCTCATCCATATCAAAAAGCTGATACTTGAGGGAAGAGCTTCCGGCGTTGACGACCAGAATTTTCATGTGAAATGTTCTCCTTCGATGTGAATTTTTCATAGAAGACAAATCTATTCACCATGTATTATATCAAAATGACGAAAATTTTTCAATAGTTTCACGAAAAAAATTTGTTTGCAAACCTTACAAAGTTTTTTGTCAGGGGTTTGCCCATTTTTTGCCTTGTCATCCGACTGACAAAAATTTATCAAAAAAATCTGACAAAAAAATAACGAAATCCTTGCGTGACTTCGAAAAATGTGAAAAAATCTATCATATTATATATCATATAAAACGGCAATTGTTCGCTTGCCGGAGAGAGAAGACAGATTTCGGGCGACGAGAGGCGAAAAAAAAAGCAAAATCAGGGAAATTTTAGCATTTGTGCATTTTGACGAATGACATTTCGAGATAGCCATCCCATAAAAGGTCAAAACCGAAAAATTTTGAAAAAAAAGATTTCCCCGCGACGTATTGACGGCATTAGTAAAATATGGTATACTTTCGGTAACGAAACCAACGAAAGGCAGAAAGCATGAAACCTATCAAGCTTCTCATCTTCGACCTGGACGGTACCCTGGCCGACACCATCGACGGCATTACCGAGGGCCTCAACCGCGTGATGGCTGCCGAGGGTTATCCCACCCATACCCGCGAGAGTGTCTTGAAGTTTGTCAACTTTGGGGTGCGGCAATACATTGAGGAGGCCGTTCCTGCGGAGGTGAAGGATGACACCGATACAGTCACCCGCCTTATGGGCGAGTACAACAAGCATTACGCAAATACCTATACCATGACGGTACCCTTTGAGGGCATCACCGACCTGCTCTACAGCCTCAAGGACCGATGCCTTTTGGCCATGAACTCCAACAAACAGGACGAATTCGTCAAGGTGCTGGGGGGGCAGCTTTTCCCCGAGGGCCTGTTCATAGCTGCCGAGGGCTTCAGGGATGACCGCCCTGCCAAACCCGACCCCGGTATGGCCTACGCCATCATGGAGATCGCGTCCGAAAAGCTGGGAGAGGCCTTGACACCCGATCAATGTGTTTACATCGGCGACAGCGACGTCGATTTTTACACCGCCCGCAACGCGGAGATGAGATGTGTCAGCGTGGCGTGGGGATACCGACCTTATGAGTTCCTGCGCGCCCTGGGGGATCAGCCCGTGGCGAAAACACCGGCGGAGCTGATGGAGATCCTGTCTGCGATGGGCATATAACGCAAACGATATTATTTACATAGAAAGGAACGCATACCATGTATCAGATCAAGCTTGTTTCCTCCCTTGAAAAGCCTTTTTTGCATAGTCGTATCGAGGACTACCGTCCTCTTACCTTTATCCGTATGATGAAGAACCAGCGGCTCTCCTTCCAGCTTTTGCACACCTCCACGGGCGACGATGCGCCCCTCCGTGCGCTTCTTTCGCTGAAGATCGAGGGTCTGCCTGCCGAGTACGTCACCGCCCGCACCGTGGAACTGGTCCCCGTGGCCTACCCCATCGACCCCGCCATTCCCGACGATAATTATTTGTCCAAGGAGCCTGGGCTCTACCCCGATTGGCTCCAGCCTCTCCACTACGGAGCGGGAATTTCGGTTTTGAAACATCAGCTCCGTGCCGTCTGGATCCAGTTTGATCCCATGGGCAACGCCCCTGCCGGCTCCTATACCGTCACCGTCAGCCTCATGGCGGGTGAGGAGGCCGTGGCGTCCGAGACGCTGACCATCGAGATCCTGAACGCTGAGCTTCCCCCCCAGGAGATGAAGCTGACTCAATGGTTCCATTGCGATTGCCTGGCCAATTACTACGACTGCGAGCCCTGGTCCGAGAGGCACTGGCAGATCGTGGAGAACTTCGCCCGCACCGCCCGACACAACGGCATTAACCTGCTCCTGACCCCCCTGTTCACCCCTGCGCTGGATACCGCCGTGGGCGGAGAACGCACCACCGTACAGCTTTTGGATATCACCGTGACCCACGCCGATGGCGAAAGTGAATACTCCTTCGGCTTTGACAAGCTGGACCGCTGGATCGAGATGTGCAACCGTCTGGACATCCCCTACTTTGAGATCTCCCACCTGTTCACCCAATGGGGCGCGGGCCACGCACCCAAGGTGATGGCTACCGTGGATCGTGCCGATGGCACAAGTGAGTACAAGCGCATCTTCGGCTGGGACACCGACGCTACGGGAGAGGCATATGCCCGCTTCCTGCGAGCTATGCTGACCGCCTTCCTTGCTCACATGAGGGCGCGGGGCGACGACAAGCGCTGTCTGTTCCACATCTCCGACGAGCCCAACATGGACCAGCTGGAGCAGTACAAGAAGTCCAAGGCGGTGGTAGCCGATCTGCTGGAGGGCTATATCATCATGGACGCCCTGTCCAACTTCGAGTTCTACCGCGACGGCATCGTGGAGACCCCCATCCCCTCGAACAACCACATGGAGCCCTTTATTGAGAACAACGTCCCCAACCTCTGGACCTACTACTGCTGCGGTCAGTGCATCGACGTGTCCAATCGCCTCATCGCCATGCCGAACTGGCGCACCCGCTCCATCGGTATGCAGTTCTATAAGTACGACATCGCGGGCTTCCTCCAATGGGGCTACAACTTCTACAACAATATGCATTCGGTGAACACCGTCAATCCCTACGCCGACGTCAGCGGCGAATACTGGGTGCCTGCGGGCGATCCCTTCTCGGTTTATCCCGCCCAGGACGGTACCGCCTTTGAATCCACCCGTATCATCGTATTCCACGAGGCTCTGGAGGATATGCGCGCCATGAAGCTGTGCGAATCCTTCTACGGCAAAGAGCGTGTGGTGGCTGAGATGGAGGCCGTGTTCGGTGAGATCCGCTTTGACCGTTGTGCCAAGTCTTCCGAGATGATGCTGGCCGTGCGTGCCCGCGTCGATGAGTTGATCGCGCTGGCGGTGGCGGAGAAGCAGTAATCAAGAAATAGAAATTTTAGATAATTCAAGGAGGACTCTATGGATAATCACGAAAAGTATTTGGCTACAAAAACCAACCCTATCAAATCTCAAAGAGCGACGATAATTTCTTGTGCTTTATTCGGAGTTTTAGGATTGTTCCTTGGCGGTATTGGCAATGCTTGGGGATACGGATTACTCATATGCGGGATCGCTCTGGTGATCGGAGCACTTGGTCTTTGGGTTTCATCGAAAAACGTATGGAAAATTGTCTTCCGCAACAGCACCGTGACGGTGACCTGCCGCTCGGAGTATTATCATATGGATGACCTCAAGGGCTATCAAATTTCCTTCGAACCGCAGACCCCGGCTCAAGTAGCCCAAAACCGCGGTAATATGCGTATCACAGGCATGAACTACAGGGGGAAGAATTTCCCTCTTGTTGACGTGGAAAACTTCAGCGAAGTAAAGAAATATGTTGAAGAAAACTTCTGAATACAAAAATCCCCCGACGGACTTTTAATAATCCGTCGGGGGTCATTTTAGTTTTCTGTTTTCCCTTTGCCGGAATAATCGAATTCAACGCCGACCACAGTCATGGGGATCTCTTGGTCTGTGAAATACAGCTCGGTCATTTGTCCGTTTTGATACATCCAGGTGCCGTCCAAAAAGACCTGACACCAACGTTCGTAGGTATTATTGTATCGGATGGTCATGAGGTTGGGACAATGGGCAAAGGCCTTAAAACCAATGCATTGAAGGTCAGCGGGCAGGTTGATCTCGGTCAGACCTTGATTCCACGCGAAAGCGAAATCATCAATGTGGGTGACGTTTTCGGGGATAACGCTGTTGGCGCATCCCAGTACCACCGTACTTTTGTATTGTGTCAGCGAAGAATACTTGATGTTATCGCGCTCATAGATCAGGCAATTGTCCTTGACATAGTAGCAGGACCAATACCCGCTTTCGTCGGGATCCATGATCGGCTCGCTCAGGTCGCCCGTGATGCTCTCCAAATCGGGATTGTTCCAGAACGCCAACATTCCGACACTCTGCACCGAGGCGGGAATGTGGATGCGGGTCAGCCCCGCACCCTCAAAGGCGTAGGGGGCGATGGCGGTGACACCATCGGGGATGGTTGCTTTACCGCCGTTGCCCACAATAAGCGTTTCAGTAGCCTTTTCTATGACACAATTAAACGAAGAGTAATAATTGGGATTATCCTTAGACACACTGACACTCGCTTGACGGCGAGATCTAGATAAAAATTTACTTTCTAACACTTCCACGGATGCCGGCACAGAAAAACTAACATAGAACCCCGTCGGCAATCCTGTCGGGTTATAGGGAGAAAGTGCATTTTGCGCAATACACTTTACCGTTGAAGGGATCACATATCTGTCATGCGGAGCCACTTGCAGAGACATTTGAGGGTTTTCATTTCCCCAATTCACGCCCGGGTGATAGGTAAGATAAGCATATATCACCCGCTCTCCCTCGCGCTCGATGAGGCAACTCCCTTCTGCCCGATACACAGGATTTCCCTCGTCCACCGTGAGACTCTCCAACGCGGTCATCTCATGAAGTGTGTTGACGTGAACGCTCGTCATAGAAGCGGGGATATGGATCCCCTTGACCTGGAACAGATGCACGCCGTTGGGCACCATCAAGGAGGAGGTCATGGTCATGTCCCGCAGGGCGATGACACGGTCACCGTTCATAGCGGTCTCGGGGATGGTCAGCACCATGTCCTCGGGCAGGGCGGCAATACCCACCAGGGAGCAGGTGCCGTTGCCGTGGCTGACGTAATACAGGTCTTCGTGGCGAATGATATCCCCAACATAAGCGAACTCCGTTTCTTGTGTAGGATGGTCGCTGTCTGTCGTTCCGCTGATCGGCGGAACAGGTCTGTTCGCGGCGCGTCCTGCCATAACGATCCCTGCTACCGTACCAAGGGCGACAATAGCGCAGACAGCCGCCACCACGGCGGGCTTTTCAAAGAAATCGGAAATGATATAACGGCGTTTGGGATGGATTGCGATGGGTTCTTCGGGGAGGGCAGCTTCGTCGATGAAGGCGTCATCCACCTCCCCAAAACGGGCGAACATTTGCTTTTTGTTCAGCTTCATGGGGTGATCCCCCTTTCTTCCAGATAGATGCGGAGCTTTTCTCGGGTACGCATGAGACGGAGGGATACCGCGTTGGGTGTCAGATCGTAGGCCTCGGCCAGCCGTCCAACGGAATAGGCGTGCCAGTAGCGCCCCATGAACAGACGGCGCTCCAAAGAGGGGAGAGTAGCGAGGAAGGCGTTCAACAGATCCTTCAACTCATCGGCGTAGCGCTCGTCTACCGAAAGGCATTCTGAAAGCTCGTCCAGGGCCACGTAAAAGGCGTGGTTTTTCCTTGCGTGATAGGTGTTGATGGCCAAATTTCTCGCAATACGACAGAGATAGGCCGACAGGGAGCGTGGCTTTTCCGGCGGGATACTCTGCCAAGCCTTCAGCCACGTGTCGTTGACACATTCTTCGGCGTCGGCACGATTGCCAAGGATCCGTATGGCCACCGACAGACACTTTTGCACGTGGGCTTTGTCCGCTTCTTTGATGGCCTGTTCGTTACGGGCAAAAAACAGGTCGATGATGGTCTTGTCGTCCATGGGCTCCTCCTTTCTTTGCTTTTGGGGGTGAACCCCTTCATTTATGTAGACAGGAAAAAAGGGCATAATCTTTCATACTTTTCAAAATTATTTTTAACTTGGCATCATTATAGCAGACCTTTGGCCTGTTGTCAATTCAAAGAAAAACGTCCCGATGTTTTTCCGTCGGGACGTTTTATAAGCAATTATTCTACGGAAATCACGTAATCGTACAGGGGCTGTCCGCCGTTGATCATGGAGAATTCAGCGTCGGGGAGCTGTTCCTGCATTCTGGAGAGCAGCTTGTTGGCGGCTTCCTCGGTCACGTCCGCACCGTACAGCACGGTGATGAAGGAAGCGTCGGGGAAGTTCTCCAGCATTCTCAGTACAATGGCGCGGCGACCCGTGCCCGTGTAGCCGATCTTTCTGTCGCACAGACCCATGTATTCGCCTTCTTTGATGGACATACCGTCGATGGCGGCATCCTTGACGGCGCGGGTGACCGACAGGGTGTGGACCTGGCCAAAGGCCTCGGTCATGGCGGCGGCGTTGTCCTCGGGGGAGGCAGACTCGTCAAAGGCCAGCATGGCGGCCATGCCCTCGGGAACGCTGCGGGTCTCCAAAACCACCAAGCGGCGAACGCCTTCGGACCTGATGATCTCGGCGGCCTGATTGGCTACCATGATGATGTTCTTGTTGTTGGGCAGAACGTAGACCACCTCTGCCTTGGTGCGATGTACGGCATTCAGAATGTCGTCGGTGGAGGGGTTCATGGTCTGACCGCCTGTGACGATCTGGTTGACGCCGAGATCGCGGAACATATTGGCCGTACCCTCGCCGAGACACACGGCGACAAAACCGACGGGGATCTCCACGGCGGTGGTGTCGATGGGCGTTTCGGTGGCTTCCTCGCCTGCGGCGGTCAGCGCGGAGTGCTGACTCTTCATATTCTCGACCTTGACGGTCTCAAGAGCGCCGTACTTGAGGGCCTCGCTGAGTACACGACCGGGATCGTTGGTGTGGATATGCAGCTTGATGATCTCCTCGTCGTCGATGAAGACCATGCTGTCGCCCCAGGGAGAGATGGTGTCGCGGAAGGCGGTTGCCTTACCCTCGCCTGCAAACTCCTTGGACTTGCCTACGATACATTCGGTGCAGTAAGCGAACTTGATGGATTCGCCGTCAAATTCGGCGAAGTCGGCCTGGCCCTGGGTGCCATCGGAGGCATCGTTGTCAGCAACCTCGGGAACGTCCTGTCCGCGGAGAGAAGCCAACATACCCTTGAGAATAGCCACAAAGCCGCTGCCGCCCGCGTCTACTACCTTGGCCTGCTTGAGGACAGGGAGCATTTCGGGAGTCTTGTTCAGGACCTCCTCAGCGTTCTTGACCAGAAGCTCGAAGAAGGCTACGGGATCGTCCTTGTAGTTCTCGGCCTCGGCCTCGGCCACATCGGCACAGCCGCGCATGACGGTGAGGATGGTACCCTCGGTGGGGACGCTGACGGCGCGATACGCCTCGTTGGTACCGCTGCGGATCGCCTTGGCGATGTCCTGTGTCTCGGCCTTGTCCAGACCCTTGAAGGCCTTGGCCATACCGCGGAAGAACAGGGACAGAATAGCGCCCGAGTTGCCGCGGGCAGAGCGAAGCACGCTGTCGGCTACCTTGCCTGCGGTTTCGGACAGAGGGCCGGGGGCAAAGTGGATCTTGCGGACGGGCTTCATGGTCAGACTCATGTTGATGCCCGTGTCGCCGTCGGGTACGGGAAATACGTTCAGATTGTTGATCTCGGTCTTTTGACTGTCAATGGAATTGGCTGCGGACGCACACATTTTTTGGAATTGTTCGCCGTCGATAACCATAGTGTTGACCTACCTTTCGTTATATTCAAGGAGTACGCCAAGGGAAACTTGTTTCAAAAAGTTTCCCTTGGAACCCTTCAAAAACATTCAAAGCAAAATGTTTCTTATATGGGGGTGTGGGGTACAACCCCAAAAATCACAGCAGATTTGCGATATCCAGAATCAGCTTTTCGGTCTTGTCCCAGCCGATGCAGGGGTCGGTGATGGACTTGCCAAAGCCCTCCTCGTTGATCTTACGGGCGCCGTCCTCGAGATAGCTCTCGATCATGAAGCCCTTGACCAGCTTGGAAATATCGGAGTTGTGGCGGCAACTGTGCAGGACCTCCTTGCAGATGCGGGGCTGCTCCAGATACTTTTTGCCGGAGTTGGCATGGTTGGCATCCACGATCACGGCGGGGTTAGCAAGAGTGGTCTCTGCATACAGCTTACAGAGGTGAGCCAGATCCTCGTAGTGGTAGTTGGGGTGGCTGACACCCTGCTTGTCTACGTAGCCGCGCATGATGGCGTGAGACAGGGGGTTGCCCGTGGTGTTCACCTCCCAACCGCGGAACAGGAAAGTGTGGGAGCCTTGAGCGGCGGTGATGGCGTTCATCATGATGGACAGGTCGCCGCCTGTGGGGTTCTTCATACCTACGGGGACGGAAATACCACTGGATACCAGGCGGTGCTCCTGGTTTTCCACAGAGCGTGCGCCGACGGCCACGTAGGAGAGCAGATCGTCCAGATAGCGGAAATTGGTGGGATAAAGCATCTCGTCAGCGGTGGGAAGACCGAAATCGGTGATCACGCGGGAATGGAGCTCGCGGATGGCCAGAATACCCTTATACATATCGGGTTTTTCATGGGGGTCGGGCTGATGAAGCATACCCTTATAGCCGGCACCGGTGGTACGGGGCTTGTTGGTATAGATACGAGGTATGATGATGAGTTTATCGGATACCTGCTCGGACACGCGCTTCAAACGGGAGACGTATTCGATCACGGGTTCTTCGCTGTCAGCAGAGCAGGGGCCGATGATGAGCAGCTTTTTGTCAGACTCACCGGTAAAAACGCGGCGGATTTCTTCGTCGTTGGCAGTTTTCTGCATAGCGGCTGCAGAAGAGAGGGGGTAGCGCTCCTTGGTTTCCTGGGGAATGGGGAGCTTGTGAATGAAATTCATGGACATCTGAAATCATCTCCTTAGAGCAAAAACGCGAAAATCAGCTAGTGTTAAACACAAGTTTTCATTCTATTATACCCCGATTTTCCTCAAATGTCAATATATTTCAAAGGATTTTCAAGTTTCCAATGAAAAAATCGTGATATTGCAAAAAATATTTTGTGAGTTTGGACATACTTTGTCATGAAGCACAAGAAACAACTTTTAAAAAATCAACGGCTCCTCAAAAAAGTCATGCTCCGCCCAAGCTTTTCACCTTCCGAAAGCACGCCCAGCGTCACCATCAGATGAAGCATCGCATAGGCGGCTTTGCCTCGGATCCCCGAGGCTTTGGCGTATTCTGCCGCTGTGAAGGGCTCGTTTCCGATGCTTTCGGGCAGAAAGTAGAAAGCATAGTCCTCCGGCTCGTAGAGCCGCACGTCGCCGAGCAGGGAGACGGGAAAGCGCTCGTATTTGCTTGCACGGATCTTTTTTTCTTTACCGTAACCGTCCAGAATGCGGTATTCCTCGATCTCCAAAAGCAGGAGTCTTAGGGAAAATCTGGGATTGTCAATGAAATCCTTCAGCCAATATAGCTCTTTTGCCACGTCCTTGACACGTCCGCGCCTGTTATTTCTCGTGCGGCTGACTACCTGCCCATTGTCGGGGTCTATCCAGGACAAATATTTGCTGCCCGCCATGGGATGCACCACGGTAATATTGCAGGCGGTGTGGTCGAGATACCATTGAAGCTTTTTCTTTAGAGGATAAAACCCGCCCGTCTGCACCTCGTAGATATGATCTCCTACCAGCACGTCGGCCACCATTTTGGTGTTGACCGAGGCACCGTCCTTTGACACAATATCCCGCAGGGGGATCTCGTGGGTGGTCACGTCCTCGCAGAGATACCGCTTGATGACGGCGTGGAGACGTTTTTCCCGCAGGGTACCAATGAGAGGAGCGCTTTCGTCGGCGGTAGGACTGTGGCTCATGGTATGCCAGGGCATGGCCGAGACCTCGCGGGATATACGCTCGAAATGGAGCTTTTCCGCAAGAGTGGGCTCGCCCTCGAAGGACTGAGGTGCTTTTTTGACTTTTTTCTTTTCGGTGGCCATGGGGACTCCTTTGAGAATGCAAAATGCAGAATGGAAAGAGAAGATAAGTGGTTGTTTAGCTTCTTTTCGCTTTTCTCTCCTCGTCGAGAGAAAAGTTAGTAAGATAAACAACAATTTATATTATAACTAACCGCCAAAATCCTCAAAATCTGCTACACATGATTTCGCCCGCCTCGACGCATAGTAAGAGGGGTAAAACCAAAAAAGCAAGCGCAAGAAGGAAGAACAACATGAAAAACAGATATATAAAGCTGCTGTATGTGGTCATCACGACGATACTGCTGATCGTGGGGAGTGTTGTGGGGGCGTCGGCGGCGGGAACAAACGGCAGTGCAGTTGGGGCGGGTCAGGTCTACCTCGGTGGGATGCCCTTTGGGGTGAAGTTCAGCACCGAGGGCGTGACGGTCGTGGGCTTTTGCGATGTAGAGGATGCTCCGCGGCAAGGGAACCGTACGGTCAATCCTGCCAGAGAAGCAGGCATACAAATAAAAGATGTGATCACCCACGTCAACGGTGCGCCCTTGACGTGTGCGGAGGACTTGACCAAAGCGGTGGAGAACTGCGGCGGTAAGCCCCTTGCCTTGACCATCCGCCGTACCACTGCGAAGTCAAGCGCCACGCGCAACGTAAAAAATGATAAAAGTAGCCGAAAAACCTTGACGAGCGAGGTGCTGGTCATCAACGTGGCTCCCGTCAAGAGCCAAGGCGAAGGGAAATACAAGACGGGGCTTTGGATCCGCGACAGCGGTGCGGGCATTGGTACCGTCACCTTCATCATCCCCTCCACCAATGCCTTTGCGGGGCTTGGTCACGGTATTTGTGACGGGGACACGGGTGAACTGATCCCCATGCAAAGAGGGCAGGTCACCGACGTGACCATCAGCGGCATCGACCGCGGTGAGGCGGGCGATCCCGGCGCCATCAAGGGCTATTTTGCTCCCGGCAAAACGGGGACCTTGGTGGGGAACACCGATTGCGGTGTGTACGGCATTTACGCCAGCCGTCCTGCAAGGGCTACAAAAAAAGTGAGTATTGCCCCTCGTGGCGAGCTGCACGACGGCAATGCCACAATCCTGTGTACCTTGGACGATGGCAATCTGGGGGCCTACACGGCGATGATCAGCCATATCGACATGGCGGCGCAGGGCTCCAAGTGTTTTACCATTACCGTTACTGATCCCAAGCTCATCGAGAAGACGGGCGGGATCGTGCAGGGAATGTCCGGAAGTCCCATTGTCCAGGACGGCCGACTCATCGGTGCCGTGACCCACGTGCTCATCAACGATCCTACCACGGGCTACGGGATCTTTATCGACAATATGCTGAGAGATATGCCCGAACTTTTGAAATAAGAAACAGGGTCGTCACGAGGTGATGACCCTATTTTAACATATATTCGGGAAAATTTCAACGATTTCTAAAAAAACTCCTTGTTCCAACGGCGGATTTTTGTTGGATGTTTCCCTTGACACGCCCGCTTGATTGTAGTATAATTTTTTTATCATAGGAGACGTGAATGCCTCCGCAAGATGTGGAGGATTGCACTATGAATCTCAAGGAAAACCCAAAAAAGCCCATCATTCTCATCGGTATGCCTGCCTGTGGCAAAAGCACCGTCGGCGTGCTTCTTGCCAAGCGGCTGGGCTATCGCTTTGTAGACTCGGATCTCCACATTCAGGAGGCCGAAGGCAAGCTTTTACAGGATATCATCAACGAGCAAGGGATGGGAGCATTTATCAAGATTGAGGAAAAGGTCAACCTCGACCTCGGCACACCTCAAAGCCGTTGGGTCATTGCTACGGGCGGAAGCGCTGTCTACAGCCCCGCAGCTATGGCGCATTTCCGCGAGATCGGCACGGTGGTATATCTGAAGCTCTCTTATAAAACGGTCCGTCGCCGTCTGGGGAATTTCTCCCACCGCGGCGTGGTCATGCCCGAGGGCTATACCCTCCGCCGTCTTTATGACGAGCGGTGTGCCTTATATGAAAAATACGCCCACATCACCATTGAAGAAGCACCCCCGCCTGCGTCGGAGCCTTGTGTTGATTCCGAAGCGCGGAAAAAGCACAGACGCAGAAGCATTGACCAGACACTTGAAGTTTTATGCGGCACGTTGGGTGTGGAATAAATTAGTTTGAAAGAAGGCGAATCTATGTCCTATCAAAGAATTCTCACCATTCAGGATATTTCCTGCCTGGGTCAATGCTCCCTGACCGTGGCGCTCCCTATCCTGTCGGCCTGCGGCCACGAGACCTGTATCCTTCCCTCGGCGGTGCTGTCCACCCATACTGCGGGGTTTAAGGATTACACCGTCCGTGATCTCTCCGAAGATCTGCCTGCCATCTCTGCCCATTGGGCCAAATCCAACCTGTATTTCGACGCCATTTATACGGGTTACCTCGGCAGCATCACCCAGATCGACGACGTGAAGAACATCTTCAGAACCAACGCCGCCGTGGGTTGCATGAACATCGTTGACCCTGCCATGGGCGACAACGGCAAGCTCTATCCCGCCTTTGATAAGGCCTATGCCAACGCCATGAAGACCCTGTGTGCCGAGGCGGATATCCTTTTGCCTAATATCACAGAGGCTTGCTATCTTACCGATACCGAGTATCGCGAGAGCTACGACCATGCTTATATCGAAGGCCTTCTTGAAAAGCTGTACGCTCTCATGGGAGGCAAGGGGATCGTGGTGCTGACGGGCGTGGGCTACCATCCCGAGACCACGGGCGTGACGGTCTATGCCGACGGCAAGGAGCAGTATTATCCCCATCGCCGTATTGCGCGTGGTTGCCATGGCACGGGCGACGTGTACGCCTCTGCTTTTGTGGGCGCGCTCATGAAGGGTAAGCCTGCTTTCGAGGCCGCCAAGATCGCCGCTGAGTATACCCTCCGTTGCATTGAGTACACCCAGGACGATCCGACCCATTGGTACGGTGTCAAGTTCGAGCCTGTGCTTTCTGAACTGATGGAGATGCTGAAATCATGAAAAATGCTCCTGCGAATTTCGCAGGAGCGTTTCATTTTTACAGCACGTATTTTCGGTAGGCGGAGAAAGCAGAGGGGATAGAATAACGATCAGCCATATCCTCGGCTCTCGCAAGGAGACCGTGACACAGCCCGCCCTCCAAAGACATATCGGGTAATGTCACGTCGCAGAGATAGCCCACCATACGCCAGGTGATGTGGGTGAAAACGTGCTTGCCCTCGGGGAGGGGAGTGACCTTGTGGACTCCGGTGCCCTCGGCGATGAGTGCCGCCGTCACGCTTTCGGCGGTGGCGTGACCGTCCACATGGGGAAACTCGTAAAGACCGCCTAAAAGTCCTGTGTCGGGACGGCGGCGGATGATGTAGCGGAATGTACCGTCCTCATCGGTCACACGGAGCAGAAGCACCGTCAGATCCTCAAATTTTCGCTTGGTTTTGACGATACGGACGGGAAGCTCTGATACCCTCCCATCACGCTTGGCGGCGCAGATGAGTTGCAGAGGACATTCCTGACACTTGGCGCCCCCGCCGGGGAGACAGACCGTGGCGCCCAGCTCAATGAGGCTTTGATTGAAATCTCCCGCGCCCGGGGAAGGAACGCAAGGGGTGATGGCATCTTCAATGCGTCTGCGGGTGGCGTCAGTCAGCACGTCGCCGTCATCTCCCATGACACGGGCGGCTACGCGAAGCACGTTGCCATCCACAGCCGCCACAGGGAGATCGTAGGCGATGGAGCCCACAGCGCCTGCCGTGTATCGCCCAACGCCCGGGAGAGAAAGAAGTTTTGCATGGTCAGTGGGGATGACCCCGTGATGCTGCGCCATCACCGCCTGTGCTGCCTTTTGCAGATTGCGGACGCGGCTGTAGTAGCCCAGTCCCTCCCACAGCTTGAGGATCAGATCCTCGGGGGCCTCGGCCAAGGCCTGAATCGTGGGTAGCTCGGCGAGAAAGCGGGCGTAGTAGGGCTTCACCGTCTCGGCACGGGTTTGCTGGAGCATGATCTCCGAGACGAGAATATGATAAGGATCACGGGTGTGCCGCCAGGGCAGGTCGCGGCGGTTGTGATGATACCAGTCCAAGAGCAGGGGGACGGTTTCATGGGGGAATTTTGCCATAGGTTCTCCTTTGAAGAGGGGTCGGTTCACGAGAACCGACCCCGTTGTTTATTTAAGTAGCTTATCAAAAATAAACCCAAACACATTGATATCTTTAACAAATTTGAAGATTATCGAGTTTTCATACGCGCTCAGGTTTCCCGTCAGGTAAACGATAAGGTACAGCACCGAGGCGGCCAAAGCCACGGCCAAAAGACCGCTGACGGCACCCACGGCAAGACCAAGAAGCTTGTCGCCCGTCTTGATGAGGGGGAGCTCGGTGAACTTGCCCACCAGCCAGATGATAATGGTGAGGATGACAAAGGACAGGACAAACAGAAGCACGTAACCGATGACCGTGGAGATCACGGCGGACATGGCGCCGCTGACAGAGGTGGACACGTCGGTGACCAAGGCGTCTACGGATGCGCCTGCGCCACTGTATTTTTCTTGAAAAGCTTCGGAATCCAGGAAGTTCTTGAAGATGCCGGGCAGGCCCTCCAAAAATTCGTCCACGTTGGTGACGGCGTTGCCTGCCAGCTCGGAGATCTTTCCGTGTACCCACTCAAAGATGGGGGGATTGATGAATTTTTCGTCGATCCAGCCCGAGAAGGCCGAGCCGAAGATGATGGTGATGATCACAGCCAGGACAAGGCGGCCCAGGCTGAGAACCATCTTCATAAAGCCCTTGAAGTAGCCACGGATGGCCATAAATGCGAAAAGGGCCAAGAGAATGACGTCAAATACGATGTTCATATAAATATATCCTTTCATTTATTGGGAAATTTCTGTGAAATCCTCCGTATTCAGCCGTTGAGCGTATGCGGGACCGCAGGCCAGGAGTCCGCCATTCTCCGTGACAAGGAGAGTGAGCGTATCCCGATGAGCCGTGGCTTCAGAAAGCTTTTTTCCTTTGCCCGATACATACAGAATATGCTCGCGCGAGCGGATATATACGTTCTGGCCTTCAAGCAGTATTTCCTCTGCTTGGCCCGCCAAGGCTACGTTGGCGGTATACACAGATCTGCCGTTTTTATCATAGACTTGAAGCACGCTGCCGATAAGGTTGTCCCGTGTGCGGCAGAGCAGGGCAAAATAGCTGTCATTGACGTCGCAAAGGAGAGGCACGGTGTCCTCAAAGGGCGTCTCAGATACAAGACTGCCATCGTTTTTGTAGATGCTTAGGCGGTCCTCAAAGATCACGGCCAGGCGGTTATCGCCCAGAAAAGCGGCGGATAGGGCGGAGGTGTTTTCCGTAACCACAGTGATCTCTTTGGGGTTCCCCGCCATGCAAAGGGTCAGCTTGCTTTGGTATCCGGTGTCGGTCAAGTCGTAAGAGAGGATGGCCAAGGTACGGCCGTCGGCGCTGATGGACAGGGCGGTGACGTAGCCGCTGATATTGGCGATGGCACGGACGTTCATATTGCTTCCGTAGTATACCACTTGGGAGGTGTATTCCCGAGAGCGGGTCAGAATGGCAAAGGCCCCTTCTGCCGACATACAGCCGTCATAAATAGGATATTCCGTCAGCTCCTTGTGCAGACGGACAAAAGCGTTATATACGGCGAAGCCGTTCTCTCCCCGGCTGAAGGTGAGGAAGGTCTTTTCGCCTGCACGCACACAGGGGCGGGACATGGAGACGTTCTCTGACAGGGTCTGCTTGCCCGAGCCGCTGAGGACGGTGATCTCCTGCCCACCGACCACGGTAAGTCCGCCGCGATAGATGGCGAAATCCGCTTCCGCGTCCGAAATGGGGTAGCTCAGATAATCCGCTTCGGATTGAGCCGTCAGCGTAGCGGCACCCACGTCCTTGACCAGATAATACAAATTTTCGTAGGTGATGAGGTGACGACTGCTGAGAACGGTCACCACCACGAAGGTAAAGAGGATCATATAAAGCACGATACGGGCCAGGTTGAAGCGCTCGGCCAATCCCGTATAATAGGGAACCGAAGGCGCTGAGAAATCAATGGGCTCGTCGCTGACGATACCCTCTTCGGGCAGACGTGTGAATTTTCGGAACAGCCCTTGTATGCTTTTCCAGATGGGACGCAGAAGATCCTTGGGCTTACGGTGTTTGGTGCTCATGGGGTATCACCTCCTTGGTACCCTGGAACGTGGGGATCATCATAAAAAACACGGTGAAGGTACAATCCGTCGGCGGGGGCGGTACGTCCCATGGCGCGGCGGTCCAGGGTGGCAAGACGTTCGGGGATGCTGTCTGGGGGGATCTTGCCCAGGGCCACGTCCACCAGCGTTCCCATCATGATGCGTACCATGTTGTAAAGAAAGCCGTCGGCACGAACCGCAAAGAACACGTGATCCCCCTCCCGCCATACGCGGGCAGACGAGACGTGTCGGGTCTTGTCCATGATCTCGGAGCCCGAAGCCATGCAGGCGGAGAAATCCCGTCGGCCGACAAAATGCTGCGCAGCAAGATCCATTCGGGCCACCGCCTCGTCATCAAGAGGCTGAGGAATATGCCAACTGCGTTTGTGCTCGAAGGGACAGCGATAGGGTGCGTTGTAGATCTTGTAGACGTATTCCTTGGAGCTGACCGAATAGCGGGGATGGAAGTCGTCGGGGACCCACCGTGCATAGCCCGCCGCGATGCTGTCGGGCAGATGGATGTTCAGAACGGCGGGGAGCTTGTCTACGGGAATGGTGGTGACAAGGGGGGCGCCGCCCTGTCCCGTGATGGTGGCACAAAACATATGAGCGTGAACGCCGCTGTCGGTGCGGCTGCAGCCCGTGATATCACAGGGATGACCAAACAAGGCTTCGGTGGCGGTGTTGAGTGCTTGCTGGACGGTATTCCCGTGTCTTTGTGCCTGATATCCGCAAAACGCAGATCCGTCATATGAAAGATATAGCAGCAGCTTCATCCGCACACCTCCTTTAGAAATTTATAGGTCGTCTCTAAAAAAGTATACCACAGTTTCTCGGATAAGTCAATCGTTTTTCGCTCGGTTGCGAAAACAATTCAAAAAGTTCTGTGCGTTTTGCACAAAATATTGATTTTGCGTTGACAAAGCCAAAGCGATATTGTATAATGTAACTAATGTGAGAACGATGTTCATCGCAGTCTTTGATTTTCTCTGTGAAAGGATACGTTTATGAAAAAATCAAATTTGAAACGATTGCTTGCTCTGCTTTTGTGCCTTCTCATGGTCGGCACCACCTTCAGCTTGTTGGTGATCCCCACCTTTGCCGAAGACGTCACCGTCCAGAACGGCACCGGTAGCCGCGAGCCTGTCCGCGTGGGAAAAACTTACTCCTACCGCGCCATTGTCAACGGAGAGTTTACAGGCTTTGGCTTCTGTATGCCTACGTGGACTAAGACTGACTCTTACGCTACACTCTCCATCTACAAATGGCTGGGCGGCTATGAGAAAACCATTGCTTCCGAACCCATTGCAAAAAAGGAATTCAATCCTTTGAAGGACGGTCAGTACCATTGGGTGGAGTTTGATCCCCAGCCCGCGGGTGAGTATCTGTTCCACATCTCCGGTGGCGGTGCCGATGTGGGTGTGTGGACCAATATGAGTCCCACTGACTCTAAAGGCTTTTTATATCTTAACGGCCTCGAGCAGAGAGGAGAGCCTGAATTGAAGATCAGAATGACCAATCCCATGCTGGAGCCCTTTGGCAATTGCGAAGCCTCCGGTGAGATCCGCAATATCAAGTACCCCTACACCGGCAATACGGGTGAGGCTGTGTTCAATATGAACGGGCCTTTCGGTATGCGTTTGAACGTGGCCTCCTCTTTCGTGGGCCTGCAGTTCAAGATGGCGACCTACATGGCCACCGACATGGAAGTGGATATGTCCGTCTACGCCTGGAAAGGTACCTATGACCAAACCATTGCCGAGACCCCCGTGGCCACGGGCCGAGTCAAGATGGTGGACAACGCCATGCAAGGCATCACCTTTGACGAAGTTCCTGCAGGCGACTATTTGTTCATTGCTCATAACTACAACAAGGCTCCTGCCATGTACGTTTACAACACGGTGGAGAACTTCAAGGGCTATGTCTACCGTGACGGCTTCCCTGTGGAGACCGGCGTGCAATATCCTGTCATGCAGATCATTTTCAATGAAGAAAAGGACGAGTATTTTATGGAATGTGCAAAGCCCCAAGACGCTATCACGGGCGACCACGTAGCACCCCCTGCTTACGTGATCCCCGAGGATAGCTTGATCTACACCCACCCCGTCATGCCCGACACCTGGGTATTTACCGACGGCTTGGGCCGTGTGTCTCTGACCAATGCCGACGTGGGCGACCTCAAGGATGACAAAACCCTGGCCATGTTCTACTGGACCTGGCATATCGACGGGTTTACCAATGATACTCCCGCCAACCTGCAAAAGCTCTCCGAGCAGTATCCCGACGCTATGCGCGATTGGGATAATCAGCTTTGGAAGGATCTGAAGACCACCTCTTACTGGTGGAACGAGTCCATATACGGCTTCTATCGCGGCGACGATAAGTGGGTGCTCCGCAAGCAGGCTGAGCTGCTCACCAACGCGGGTGTGGACGTGATCTTCACCGACAACACCAATGCGGGCATGACCTGGCGTAATTCCTACACCCCCCTCATGGAGGAGTGGACCGATGCCATGGAGGATGGCCTCAAGGCCCCCAAAGTGTCCTTTATGCTTCCTTTCTGGGATAAGGACTACACCAACACCCAGCTCCAATCCCTCTATCTGGATATCTTCCGTGCGAACAAGTGGAACAACCTGTGGTTCTACTGGGAAGACAAACCCATGCTCATGGCCATCAAGGAGTCCGTAAATGGCTCCGTGTCTCCCATTGAGAAGGAAATTTCCAAATTTTTCACTTTCCGCGCGGGGCAGCCCGATTATCTGTACCATCCCAAGTCCAATGAATTCGGCTCTTGGGGTTGGCTGTCCATGTACCCCCAGGCTACCTACGCAGGCAGTCGTAACAATGTGAAAGAAGGCAAAGTGGAGCAGATGACGGTTGGTATCGCCATGAACCACGACTATGAAAACAAAGTCCTGGCCGCTATGAGCGGTAACCACATCGCAGGACGTTCCTATACCTCTGCCTATCCCGATCGCTACGAGAAGGAAGGTGCCGAGGCCTCTAAGTGGGGCTACAACTTCGCGGAGCAATTTGATTATGCTCTTGAAGTGGATCCCGAGGTGATCTTTGTTACAGGCTGGAACGAGTTCCGTGTGGGTCGTTACGAAACTTGGCCCGAGGGTTCTGTGGCGGCTGTGGAGAATGCCTTCCCCGATCAGTACAACGACGAATTCTCTCGTGACATTGAGCCTACCAAGGGTGCCTTGAAGGACCACTATTATTACCAGCTTGTCAACTACGTTCGCAAGTTCAAAGGCGCTCGCGCCATTCCCACGCCCAGCATATCCGCCACCATCGACCTTTCCGCGGGTCAGGATCAGTGGAAGTCCGTTGAGCCTTACTACGCCGCTTACATCGGCAACACCGAGGACAGAAATGCCCCCGGCTACGGCACGCTGGTTTATACCGAAACTTCCGGTCGTAACGACATCATCGGTGCACAGGTAGCTCGTGATGAGGAGTACGTTTACTTCCACGTGGAGTGCGCCGACAACATCACGCCCTACACCGACAACCTTTGGATGACCCTTTACATCGACTCCGACCAGACAAATCAGGGGTGGGAGACCTTTGAATATGTTATCAATAAGTCCGCCGCTTCCGCTGACACCGTGGTGCTGGAGAAGTTCACCGGCGACGGTTACGCTTCCGAAAAGGTAGCTGATTGCGCTTACACCGTAGACGGAAGATACATGACCGTGAAGGTTGCCAAGTCCGATCTGGGCCTCTCCGGCAACGATTACACCATCAACTTCTCTTGGACCGACAATGTCCACGACGAAGGCGACGAGACCAAGTTCTCGGGCGACATCATGGATTTCTACATCTCGGGTGACGTAGCCCCCGGCGCACGCTTCAAGTACAGCTACATCTCCACCGAGGCCAACGCCACGGGCAAGGAGCAAGAGACCGCTGAAGACACCGGAGTGGGTGCCACAGAGGAACCTACCGTGGGCGGTGTTGAGGACCCCGAAACCAACGTTCCTGCTGTAACCGATGGTGAGTCTGAAACGGCGGCTGAGGGTGAGGGCTGTCAGTCCTCCGTGGCCGCTACCGCAGGCGCTATTACGACTATGGCCGCTGCTGCCATGGTGCTGAAGAAGCGCAAGGAAGAGGAAGCGTGAGCCTTTTCGAAAACGATCGTTTGATATAAAGATCCCCCATCGGGCATTTTCCTTTGTCCGATGGGGGATTTTTGCGTCCGAAAAATTTTTTGAAAAAATTTTAAAAAACCTATTGACAAATACACAAACATCGTGTATAATTAAACCGTACCAAAAAGGTGCAGATTAAAAAGGAGCGACACCAATATGAGGATCACACAAGAAGCAGATTACGCGCTTCGCATGGTCAGCCTGCTGGCGAAATCAGACGCGGTCATCACGGACGATGCCGTACAGAATACCTTGTGTGCCCCCGCCATGGCCGAGGCCGTGAAAGTTCCTGTAGGGTTTGCCAATAAGATTCTGCGGAAATTATCTTTGGTGGGCATGGTCAAGTCTCAGCGCGGTATCGCGGGAGGGTACTATCTCTTGCGAGATCCTATGGGGGTGACGGTGAAGGAGGTCATCGAGGTGATCGACGGGCCTATTGAGATATCAAAGTGCTTGTCAGAAAATTGCGAATGCCTGAACAATCCCAACAAGGACTGCTGTCGGTTTCACAACATCTTCGGTGTGCTGAATCATATGCTTGTCGAGCGATTGGATCGATTGACCATCGCCATGATGGTGGATGTTAACCTGACGATCTGCGACCTTTTGGAGACTATCAAATAAGTCAACTTTAAAAACAAAAATTATACATTTATGGAGGAAAACAACATGAAAAAGTGGAGATGCAAAGTTTGCGGAGAGATCATTGAGAGCGAGAATTACCCCGAGCAGTGCCCCAGATGCAAGGTCAAGGGTGAGGATAAGTTCGAAGAGGTCGTTGACAACAAGATGACCTGGGCTGCCGAGCATATTGTCGGTGTTGCCAAGGGCGCACCTGAGGCTATTATCGAGGGCCTGCGCGCCAACTTCGAGGGTGAGTGCTCTGAGGTGGGTATGTACCTGGCCATGGCTCGTGTCGCCGCCAGAGAGGGCTATCCCGAGATCGCCCTGTACTGGGAGAAGGCCGCTTATGAAGAGGCTGAGCACGCTGCCAAATTCGCAGAGCTTCTGGGCGAGTGCCTCACCGATTCCACCAAGAAGAACCTGGAGATGCGCGTCGCCGCCGAGAACGGCGCAACTGCAGGCAAGTTCGAACTTGCAAAAATGGCCAAGGAGCTGAACCTTGACGCTATCCACGACACTGTCCACGAGATGGCTCGTGACGAGGCAAGACACGGTAAGGCGTTTGAAGGCCTTTTGAATCGTTATTTCAAATAATTCACAATGAGTATAAAAAGGAAAATATGCAAAGCGTTTTTCTTGCTGTTTGACGATCTGCTTCCTTCATATACTCATTGTAAATGGGGAAATACGTTAAAGAATTTTTTTGCAAAGGGCACCTTCTCACACGTGGGAAAAGGTGTGAACTGGGGAAAGCACGTAAGAGTTTTTTCGGATCTGCGTATTGGAGATTACTCCAGTGTGGGAAATCGAGCCTACATTGATGCCCAAGTCACGATTGGAGATAATGTAATGATCGGAAGGGATCTGAAAATATTCACCCAAAATCATCAAACCGAGCGGGTGGATGTCCCGATGTGTCAACAAGGATTTTGCGACGTATCTCCCTTGACCATTGGTAATGATATATGGATCTGTGACAGCGTGATCATCACTCCCGGATGCACGCGTATTGGAGACGGCAGTATTCTCGCTGCCGGAGCCGTTGTGACTGCAGATGTGGAGCCATATACCGTTGTAGGTGGAAACCCCGCCAAAGTGATCAAACGTCGGAAAGCGCAGTAACATTCTTTTATTCAAAGAACCCCAAAATCCGTTTATTCAAAGAGAATTTCTATGAAATACGTTTCCCCGTATTTATGAACAGGATCCCTCCGTCGGAAATCCCGATGCGGCGGGCCTTCGCCGGTCTGCATGAGAGATACTTCGGCTAATTTTTAAAATATTGACCCCGTTTCTGCCGATTTACTTTGTTGAAGAAAGCTGAAGAGTTATGATTTTTACAAAAAAAGAGCTGAAAGATTTTATAGCGGCGGATGCAATGGCCAATGGTCGCACTTCTGTCAAATCGAAACTATTCGGAGATGAGATTTGGAAATTTCAAGTGACACTTCGAAAGCTTGAGTTTTATACCAATCAAAAGGGAATTTCAAAAAAACTCACATTCCCCATGAGGATGTTCCATAAACTTCGATATCATCGCCAATCTTTAAAGCTGGGCTTTTCTATCCCCGTCAATGCGTTTGACAAAGGCTTGTCCATTGCTCATTACGGCACCATTGTGGTAGCGACTTCTGCTAAGATTGGCCGAAATTGTCGAATTCACGAAGGTGTCACGATTGGTGCGACAAATGGCTCCAATCAAGCTGCAATAATTGGCAACAATGTGTTTATCGCCTCGGGCGCTAAGATTATTGGTGAGGTAACGATTGCAGATGATGTAGCGATTGCAGCTAATGCTGTAGTAACAAAATCTATTTGCGAAAAAGGAACCACCTGGGGTGGTGTTCCCGCCAAAAAAATCAGCGATCATAATTCTCATAGCAATCTGAATAAAGCCCTTTTCCAAGATATATAATCGTTACTCTGCAAGGCCTTCGCCGGTCTGCTTGAATGATACTTCGGCAAAGAGAAAGATACAGAGAAACAAGATAATATGAAAGTTGAAATAAACATTGATCCTTATGATGACGGCATATCTATAAATTATGTTGATGGATCACAAATCAATTGCTGTAAAAGTGGAGAATCCTTTGTGATTAAAGCTAATACAGAAGGTCTGAATTTGTTGGCAAATATTTGCTTGACATTGGCACAGAATGCGGCACCAAACGGCAGCCATATTCATCTGGATGAATTCAATTTTTTGGAAAAGGGATCTCTCGAATTCATTATTTCCAAGGAATAATTTTATCTTAAAGTAAAATATAAAACTATTCAATAAGACAATAATACAGAAAAACAGGAGGTATACACCCATGAAATACGTTTGCCCTTGTGGTTATGAATACGATCCCGCCGTTGGCGATCCCGATAACGGCATTGCCCCCGGTACTCCCTTTGAGGATCTGCCCGAGGACTTCGAATGCCCCGTTTGCGGATTGGGCAAGGATGCATTCGAAAAGGAAGACTAATCCCACAAATTCAGTAAACCCTATCCTTTCAAATTCCTGAAATAGTTTTCATTTTCTTTTCCTAAAAATAGTTCAAATTTCTTTATTTTTCTTTCCTAAAACTTAAGGAGTCCGCCGTCAGGCGGGCTCCTTTTGCTTGAAAGTGGTACCGTAGTCCCAAAGGCAGCGAAAAATGAGTAGCCAAATAAAAAATACCCTCTCACAGGAGGGTATTTTTGTTTTCGAATTATTTCTTGACCTTCACCTTAAAGCGATTTTCGCATCTGGGGCACTTGACCGTATGCTTGCCCACTTTTTTGGGCAAGCGCAAGACAGACTTGCACTTGGGACAGGCGCGAAAGATATGGGTAGTGGTGTCAGCAGGACGGGGAACCTTCTTTTTGCCGAACAAGCGATACTTCAGGCGCAGAAAGGCTCTGTTTTCGGCTTGCCGCTTGACAATGTTGCGGGAAAGACAACGAAAAACGGTCCAGCCGAAGAGGGAAAAGGCGATGATATAGAGGGCAAAGGACAGATAGGTGAAGGCTTTGGAGATAACACCAAAGACGGTAAAGACCGCGCCCGCAAACAGGAGGGCGATCTGAACGATGAAGAGAAAATTATACAGCTCATCGGCGCCGTAACGGCCGTAGAGAAATTTTGCGATACGAGATCTGAAATTCATGGTTACAATATACTCCTTACTTTTTCCCCTTCTTCGCGTTGGCCAGCATGAGCTTGATGCGGTTTTCTTGGTTGATAGCGGTGGCGCCCGCGTCATAGTCGATGGCCACCAGGTTGACATCAGGGTAGGACTCCTTGATGGGTTTCATCATGCCCTTGCCTACGATGTGGTTGGGGAGACAGCCAAAGGGCTGAGTGATGACTACGTTACCCACGCCTTCGTGGATGAGCTCGAAGATCTCGGCGGTGAGGAGCCATCCCTCGCCCATTTTCACGCCCATGCCCACATAGTCGCGGGCCAGGGTGCGGGTGATACGGAAGGAGGTGGGGGGGACGAAGCGGCCGTCGTCGGTGACCGCTTTGATCATGTCGTCCTGCTTTTTCAAAAAGAAGTTATCAGCGATCTTGTAGATCTTGGCCTTCAGCTTGCCGATGCCGTAGAGCTCGTAGTCCAACATGGCGTTGGACACCACGTAGAGGCAGAAGTCTATGAGACCGCCCATGACGGGCTCGGCATCTTCGGAAACAAGAAAATCCTCAAGACCGTTGTTGCCCAGGGGAGAGAACTTGACGAAGATCTCGCCCACGATACCCACCCGCACCTTTTCGTGGTTGCGGCGTGCCTCGCAATCCACGCCGTCGATTTCGGCAAAGGAGGCGATGATCTCGCGGTAGGTCTTTTTGATCTTTTTATAATTGATGGCACCTTCGGTCATGTCCTTGGCCAGCCGTACGCTCCATTCATCAGCCAAGGCCACGGCAGAACCCTTGACCGTCTCGTAGGGGCGGCATTGGTTGACCAGCAGAAGCAGGAGATCGCCGTAGAGAATGGCGTAGAGCAGGCGGTGGATCATGGGGATGGTCAGCTTAAATCCGGGCATGGATTCAAGGCCTGACACATTGAGGGATATGACGGGAACGTACTCAAAGCCCGCGTTGACCAGGGCTTTGCGGAGCAGGGCAATATAATTGGAAGCGCGGCAACCGCCGCCTGTCTGGGTCAAAAGCAGGGCGACCTTGTGGGTGTCGTAACGCCCACTTTGCAGGGCAGAGATGAACTGACCGATGACCAATAGGGCAGGGTAGCAGGCGTCATTGTGGACGTATTTCAGGCCCGCATCAATGACGGTCTTACTGTCGCCGTGGGTGCCGTCCTCCAAAAGTTCGGTCTTATAGCCGTAGTAGTTGAAGACCTTCTCCATGATCTTGAAGTGTCGGGGAAGCATGGTGGGGAAAAGGATGGTGTACTCCTTTCGCATCTCTTCTGTAAAGATCACGCGGGGAGGCAGACCGTTGCAGGACTCGCAATCGCGGTCGCATGCGGATGTTTTTCTATTGTCAGACATAAAGCGCCTCCTCCTTTCTTTCGGCTTGGGATACCTTTTTGTCCTCCTCTGCGGAAACGCCGTCGGCGCTATATTCCAGCGCGCCGATCAGGGAGCGCATACGGATGGTGACGGCACCGAGGTTGGTGATTTCGTCGATCTTGATCTGGGTGTAGAGCTTGCCGCCCGATTCCAGAATGGCACGGACCTCATCGGTGGTGATGGCGTCCAGACCACATCCAAAGGACACGAGCTGAACCATCTGCACGTCGGGGTTGGCCACGGCGTAACGTGCGGCGGCATAGAGGCGTGCGTGATAGGTCCATTGGTTGAGGACGTTGACCGAGGCGTGAGTGGTCAGTCCCGCAATGCTGTCCTCGGTGACCACCGCAAAGCCGAGAGAGGTAGCCAAAGCATCAATACCATGGCCGATCTCGGGATCTACGTGGTAGGGGCGGCCGCTGAGGATCATGATACGCTGACTTCTGGCTCTTGCCCATTTGACGGCGGCCTCGCCCTCGGCGCGGATATCTGCCATCCATTGATCATAGGCCGCGTAAGCGGCTTTGACAGCGGCGGAAATTTCTCTTTTGGAGAATTGGTCGGGGTATTTATCGATAAGCTGACGGTTCAGATATGCGTGTAGCTCCTTGGTTAGCTCCTTGGGCTGGTTGATGTTGAGGTAGGGATAGAGGAATTTAGTCTTGCGGAGGGACTCCATGTTGCCCTTGAGCAGCTCGGAATAGTAAGCCACCACGGGGCAGTTGTAGTGGTTGTCGCTGACACCCTCGTCCACGTTGTAGGTGAGGCAGGGATAGAAGATGGCATCCACACCGCGCTCAATGAGGTCTTCTATGTGACCGTGCATGATCTTGGCGGGATAGCAAGCGGTATCCGAGGGAATGGAATATTGCCCGCGCAGATACAGGGAGCGGGTAGAGGGGCCCGAAAAGACCACACGGAAGCCGAGATGGGTGAACAGCGCGTGCCAGAAGGGGGCGAGCTCATACATACCCAGCGCCATGGGGAGGCCAATGACACCTCGAGCACTGTGGGGCAGACTGGCTTCGGCCAAAGCGGCCAGTCCTTCTCGCTTGAAGCGGTGGAGATTGGGGATGATATCAGCGCCCTCGGGGAGCTTTTGACCTGCACCTCGCTCGCATTTATTGCCCGAGATATATTTTTCCTTACCTGCGAAGGTGTTGATGGTCAGATGGCAGTTGTTGCCGCAACCGTGGCAGGTGGCGGCCTTGGAGGTGTGGGTGAAAGTAGACAGGGCCTCGGCGCCCATCAGGGTAGAGGATTCCAATGCCAGCGAACGGGCGTGCAGAGCCGCACCGAAGGCGCCCATGAGACCCGCGATCTGAGGACGGATGACCTCACCGCCGATCTCCAGTTCAAAGGAGCGAAGGACTGCGTCGTTATAGAAGGTGCCTCCCTGTACCACGATATGCTTGCCCAACTCTTCCGCCGAAGCGGCGCGGATAACCTTATAAATCGCGTTTTTGACCACGCTTCGGGAGAGTCCTGCAGAGATATCTCCCACGGTAGCGCCGTCTTTCTGTGCCTGCTTTACCGAGGAGTTCATGAACACGGTACAGCGTGTACCCAATTCTACGGGCATTTTGGCAAAGAGGCCCAGTTTGGCAAACGCCTCTACCTCGTAACCCATGGAACGGGCGAAGGTCTCGATGAAGGAGCCGCAGCCCGAGGAGCAGGCCTCGTTGAGCATGATGGAATCAATGGCGTCTCCCTTGATCTTAAAGCATTTGATGTCTTGGCCGCCGATGTCCAGAATGAAATCAACTTTGGGGTTGAAATATTTGGCGGCGGTGAAGTGAGCCATGGTCTCCACCAGGCCTTTGTCCATGTGGAAGGCGTGGCGGATCAATTCCTCGCCGTAGCCCGTGACGCAAGAGCCCTTGATGACAAGACGGTCTCCGCAGAGCTTGTAGATCTCCTCAAGCTGTTCCTTGACGATGCCCACAGGGTTTCCACGGTTGGAGTTGTAGTAAGAATAGATCAGCTCGCCGTGCTCTCCCATGAGCACCAATTTCGTGGTGGTGGAGCCGCAGTCTACACCGAGATATACATGGCCGGGGTTCTCGGCCGTCCCGGGATAGTCGGCGGGATAGACTACCTTGACAGATGCCTTAGCATGGCGATCACAGAAGGCTTGGTAGTCTGCTTCGGTTTCGAAAAGGGGATTGGTGTGTGCTGCCTCCAGCTTTTCGTGGGTGCTGGCTTCCACGCCAGCAATAAGATCTGCCATAGCGATGGTTTCCTGGGAGGCGGTGGCATACAGTGCCGCACCCAAGGCCACCGACAGACGGCCGTATTCGGGGAACACAGCGTGGTCATCGTCCAATTTGAGCGCATCCTTGAAAGCCACGCGCAGACCTTGACAGTAATAGAGAGGGCCGCCGAGGAACATGACCTTACCGTCGATCTTGCGCCCCTGGGCTAGACCTGCGATGGTCTGAGATGCCACGGCGGCGAAGATGCTGGCGGCGATATTTTCTTTGGCCGCGCCCTGGTTGAGCAGGGGCTGGATATCGGTCTTGGCGAAAACGCCGCAGCGGGAGGCGATGGGGTAGATGCGGTTGGCTTTGAGACTCAGCTCATCCATTTCCTCCACGGTTACGTCCAAAAGGGTGGCCATTTGGTCAATGAATGCACCGGTGCCGCCGGCACAGGTACCGTTCATACGCTCGTCCATGCCGCCCTTGAAGAAGATGACCTTGGCGTCCTCGCCGCCCAGCTCGATCACGGCCGAGGTGTCGGGCTCCAGATGAGAAACGACCTCTCCCGTGGCGAAAACCTCTTGCACGAAGGGGATGTGCGCGGCTTTGGCCAGACCCAGACCCGCGGAGCCCGAAATGGCCACGCGAACGGGGCGGTCGCCCACCAGGTCTTTTACCCGCAAAAGCAGCTCCAAGGTCTTGGGGCGCACTTGAGAAAAGTGACGCTCGTAGCAAGAATAGACCATTTTTCCATCGTAAAAGACCACCAGCTTTGCCGTGGTGGAGCCGATATCGATACCGATGGCGGCGGGGATGGACGGATCCATGGTTTCCCATGCCTTGAGGGCGCTTTGAATTTTTTCCTGCATATATGTACTCCGTTTCGGTAGTTTACGAATTTCTTCAATGTATCATGATAGCACAAAATCATGAACATCGTATTAACTGTCTGTGGTGAAAATGTGTTTGGTATCAAATGTTTTCGTGGAGTTGCTCCATGACTTTTGTGCAAGACTTACACAAAGAAAGCGGCACTCCGTGCTTGGTGGAGTGCCGCGTGTTTTATCTGCAGAGCTTTTCAATGACACAAAGGAGTGTCGTATACAACCGTGCGGTGGAGTTAATGCTCAGCCGCTCGCGGGGAGTGTGGATGTCCCACATATCGGGGCCCACCGAAATGATGTCCATGCCGGGCATTTTGGAGCAAAGGATACCGCACTCCAATCCCGCGTGAATGGCCTCCACTTGGGGCGTTTTTCCTAAAAGCTCCTGGGCGGTCTGACACCACAGGTCGCGGATGGGAGACACGGGCGCATAATCCCAGCCGGGATAACGGGCACGGTGGGTGGCATTGTCGGAAAGGCCGGTGCAGATCATAGCCAAGCGAGTCAGCTCACGCTCAGCATCATCCAAATGGGATTCGCAAGCGGAACGAGTGGAAAAGCTGAACTTCACGGCGGTAGGCGTACCGTCCTCATCACACAGCGTTTTGATGATACCCAAATTGCGGGAATAGGCCACCATGCCTTTCACGTGGGCGTTCATGGCCAACACACCATCACGGGCGAGGGTTAAAAGCGTCACCGTGCCCCAGGTGCCGTCAAGGTCAAGGATCAGGGTCGAAGCCTTTTCGTTCACGATCTCGGCGGTGCAAGAAAACTGCTTATCGGCCAAAATGGTATTGGGCTCGGCACGAAGCTTTTCCGCCTCAGCCAAAATCTCGCCGCAGAATTTTTCGGCATCCGCAACGCCGTTGCCGTCAAAATCAAAGACCAAAATCTCCGCTTCGCAATCACGGGGAATGGCGTTATCCTTGCCACCGCCGTTGATGGACACCAGATCCCAATCACAGGTAGTGGTAATATTCAAAAGGCGTCCCATGGCCTTGATGGCGTTGGTATGACCCTCGTGAATTTCCACGCCCGAGTGGCCGCCGGAGAAGCCCGACAGCGTAATTCTCACCAGCACGCCTTCGGCATCCTTGGGGGTGACGGGCTGGGTGATATCCGTACGCATACCGCCCGCGCAACCCACGGTAACGGTGCTCTCGGATTCGCTGTCCAGATTGATCATGGTCTTGGACACCACGCCGACCGCGGCAGGGTCAAAGGCGTGAGCGCCCTCCAAGCCCGTCTCCTCGGAGACGGTAAAGAGGCACTCGATCACAGGGTGTTTTTCGGGAGGATTGTCCAGAAGCGCCAGCATCATGGCTACGGCGATGCCGTTATCACCGCCCAAGGTCGTACCGCGAGCACCGATCTTGCCGTCCTCCACGAACAGGTCGAGACCGTCGGTGAGAAAATCATGCTTGCTGTCGCTGTCTTTTTCACAGACCATGTCGGTGTGTCCCTGCAAAAGAACAGCAGGCTTATTCTCGCAGCCCTCGGAGGCGGGGAGACGAATGAAAACGTTATGAACGCTGTCTCGGTGGCAATAGAGACGGCGGGAGGCGGCGAAATTTTCAATATAGGTTGCAACGGCGGCTTCGTTGCCCGACCCATGGGGGATGGTGCAGAGGTCTTCAAAAAAAGAGAAAACGCCGTGAGGCTCGTAAGCGGACAAAATACCGCGGTTTTGATGATGCATGGTGATCTCCTTTGCGATTTTACATAAAACAGGGATCTCGGGATATGCCCCGGGATCCCTTGGATTTCTTTGGTTATCTCATTTTGGCGGGGAGGCTGACCAGACCCTCGGGCATTCTGTCGAGGTAGGGCAGAAGCTTGCCTGCGCCCAGGACAGCGCTGGTGATGGGGCGCTTAGCCAGACGTGCGGGTACGCCCGTCACGTGGGTGATGAGCTTGTCGAGTCCGTGGAGCATACTGCCGCCGCCCGTGAGGATCATGCCCTTTTGGGAGATCTCGGCAAACAGCTCCTGGGGCATGGTCTCAATGATCATGCAGATGGAGTCCAGAATAGCGGTCAGAGGCTCGGAAACGGCCTCAATGGTCTCCTTGGAGGACACCACCACTTCTTTGGGTGTACCCTCGCTGAGTGAGCGTCCGCTGACGCGCATATACAAGGGCTTTTGATGCTCGAACACCTCGCCGATACGGATCTTGATATCCTCGGCTGTTCGCTCGCCGATCAGAATACCGTAACGTCGGCGGATATAGCTGACGATGGCTTCATCAAAGCGGTCGCCGCCCACCTTGATGGAATCGGATACCACGATGCCGCCCATGGATAGCACCGCTACGTCGGTGACACCGCCGCCGATGTTGACGATCATAGAGCCCTCAGCGGAGGAAATATCCAGATTGGCACCCAGCGCAGCAGCCTTGGCTTCTTCAATAAGATAGGTGCGGCGTGCGCCTGCCTCTCGGGAGGCCTCCATCACGGCCAGCATTTCCACCTCGCTGATGCCCGAAGGGACAGTGATCATGACGCGGGGCGGGATCCAGGTCTTACCGCTGGCACGGCGAATGAAATATTTCAGCATTTGCAGGGTCACTTCATATTGGCTGATGGACCCGTTTTTCATGGGTCGGATGGTCTCGATATGTTCAGGTGTACGCCCTTGGATCTCCATGGCGTCGCGTCCAACCTTGACCACACGATCGGTAGACATATCCACCGCAACCACAGAAGGCTCCTTGAGAACGATGTCTTTGCCTTCTACGTAGACCAGCACGGTGGCCGTACCGAAATCTATAGCGATATCCCGTTTCAGATCTCTTTTGAGATTTTCAAACACCGTCTCACCTCCTGTCATGTTTTTGATAAGATATAGTATTCCGCATATAGTATAACACAAACCCATGGCTTCTGTCAATGACTTTTTGGAAAAAATCAAGGAACGGATACGGTGAGAGAATGAATTTGCGTACAAAAACGAGAAAACGGTGAAAAAAATTGCCAACCCCATTGTCAAAACATGAAAAGTATGGTAAAATAGAGGTGTCCGAAAACGGAAATGCCGTTTCCCAAATTCGTAAGCAAGGAGAATTCCCATGAAAAAGTTGTTGATTTTTCTGTCGCTTCTCTTAGTCGTGCTTCTGGCGGTCGTTGCCTGTGATGAAACACCGAGCGGAGACGATCTCCCCGACACGAGCAGTCCCGGCGTTACAGATACACCTACCGAACTTACCGAGGGTCCCACGGAAGAACCTACCGAAGCGCCTACCGTGCCCCCCGAATGGCTGACCTATACGGAGACCGAAAAGATCGTTGAGATCCCCACCGAAGCACCTACCGAGGCCCCCACCGAGGCTCCCGGAGATCCCACGACTCCCGTGACGGTGCTGGGTGTTGATAAGCTGATCTCCACCCAAGGCATTTACCATCTTGATAATGGTATTGTTGACAACGGGGATTACGTGACCATCGTTCCCACGGGCGAGGATCCCTACTATTATCCGGCCTACGACTTCCTCGGCGCCCGCTACATCATCATCAAGTACAGAACCGCCAACTGTGACGGCGTAAATATGCAGGTATATCTTTCCTCTTCGGGTACGGGTCCTCAGGACGATTCCACCATGCTGGAAGGCAGACTGGTTGGTGACGGTAACTGGAACTATCTGGTGATCGACACCAAGCCCTTAATCGATGGTGGAAAGTACAACGGAAAGACGGTGTCTTACCTGCGTTTCGACCCCCTGGATCCCGGTTATAAGCTGGATGAAAACGGCAACGTTGTCATGGATGGGAACAACAAGCTCCGTGAAACCATGCCCGAGGGCGCGTCCCTTGACGTGGCTTATATCGCCTTCTGCCATGCACCCAACACCATGCAAAACCTGGAGTCTGCTTCATAATTTTTCTCTGCTCCGCCCGTGATGGGCGGAGCACTTTTTGGCATAAATTTTTTCGTTCCCCTTGCATTTGCCTCGGAATTGTGGTATCATAATCACAATGAAAACTGAAAGGAAGCCCTCCTATGAAAAAGCGCGTCATGAACCTTGTCAATTTCGTCCGCGGCTGTGAGCCCCGTCAGCCCTGGCAGGATCTTTACACCCCTATCAAAGAAGAGATCGCCATCAACAAGAGTTACGGTTTTGATCATACCGTCCTTTTGCAGTACGATGCCCTCATTCGCCCCGATATGGTGGAGCTGATGAAGGCTGAGGCCGACGAGCATATGGAGATCGGTCTTTGGTTTGAAATGGGCCGCCCCTTGACCGAGGCCGTGGGTATTGAGTGGCGCGGCCGCCCCGGCTATGATTGGGACTGGTTCGTCAACCCCGGATTCCTTCCTGCCTATACACCCGCACAGCGCGAAGCCATCATCGACGAGGCTTTCCGTCTTTTCAAGGAGACCTTCGGTTATTATCCGCAGGTGGCGGGCTCCTGGCTCATTGATACCCACTCGTTGGCTTACATGAGCGACAAGTATGACATGAAGGCGTTTTGCGTGTGCCGCGAACAGTTCGCCGTAGATGCCTATACTTTGTGGGGTGGCTACTATAGCGGCGCCTTCTATCCTTCCCGTAAGAATATGCTCTGTCCTGCCCAGAACCCCGAGGCGGGCATCACCACCCCTCTGTTCCGTATGCTGGGTCTCGACCCCATGTACGGATACGACGAGCAGAAGTATACCGACAAGGTCTGGGGCTGCCCTACCATGGAGCCCGTATGGGGACCCGGATCCAAGGCCGAGATTGTGGATTGGTATCTGGACACCTATTACAAAAATCCCTGCCTGACCCTCTCTCAGATGACCACGGGACAGGAAAACAGCTTCGGTTGGGATATGATCCAAAACGGCTACCGTATGCAGGCGCAGAAGATCGCAGCATATCGAGACAAGGGCCTTGTCTCGGTGGAAAAGCTGGGTGACACGGGTGCGGCTTATCAAAAGGCCCATAAGGTCACGCCTGCCTCTGCTCTTTGCGCCACCACCGACTGGACCGAGGGGGGCCACCAGTCCGTTTGGTATAGCTGTGCGAACTACCGAGCCAATCTCTTCCTCCACGAGGGCAGACTCTTCTTCCGCGATATTACCAAATTTGATGAGTGCTACGAGGAACGGTATCTCACCGAGGCCTGCACTGCTTGGGATGCCCGCTACGATAATCTCCCCATGGTGGACGGCCGCCTGTGGAGCAAGGACGGCAAAAACAGTGAGCTGGTGATCACCCGTCCCGTCAAGACCATGACCTGCATCGAGAAGGGGCAGTCTCTTGAGGTGGATCTGCTCTTTGCCGACGGCTGTCACGGCCTCATCATCCTGACTCCCGAGCGTATCTTGACAGAAGCCTGTGGTAATCTCTTCTATAGCACGGGCGTGCCCGATGCGGATATTGCTTATGCCGATCAGATCTTCTCCTTAACTTACCGCGACTTCCCCTATGCCGTTGCTGTGAAAGCGACGGTCAATCCCGAGGCCGATGGCTATACCCTGGGCGAGCAGAACGGAAAGATCCTTCTGGAGATGGCCCGTAAGTAATTTACTCTTGTGAAAAGAGGCGATATTTTCCCATGATCATCAATTACCATACCCATACCGTTCGTTGCGGCCATGCGTCTCATGCGCCGGATGCCGCCTATGTGGAAGCCGCCCTGGAGACGGGGATCCGCGAGCTGGGCTTTGCCGACCACGTACCCTACCCCTTTGAGGACGTGCATTTTTCAGGTTGCCGCATGAGATGTGCCGAGCTGCCTGATTATATGGCGAGTCTGACCGCTCTGAAGGAGGAATACAAAGGGCGCGTTGATATCCATATTGGTTTTGAGGCCGAGTATTATCCCGACTATTTTGACAAGCTTTTGGATATGCTGGCGCCTTGGCCCTGCGAATATCTGATCCTCGGCCAGCATTTTCTGAACAATGAGATGGGCGAACCTTACAATGGCGGAGCGACGGATTCGGTCGAGCGTCTGCGTCTCTACGGCGATCAGTGTAAGCGTGCCATGGCCACGGGACGTTTTTCGTATTTCGCTCACCCCGATCTCCTCAATTTTACGGGAGATGAGACAGCCTACCGCGAGGTGGCCCGTGATCTATGCCGTGCGGCTAAGGACTTTGGAATGCCCTTGGAGTTTAACCTGCTGGGCTTCATTGACCGCCGTCCCTATCCCCGCCGTGTGTTTTGGGAGGAGGTTTCCGCTGTAGGCAACGAGGTGATCCTCGGCTGGGATGCTCATTCGCCCAACTGGATGAAGCAGCCCGAGCGTGAGGCGGAGGCAAGAGCCTATCTTTCGTTCTTGGGGCTGACTCCTTTGGATGCTTTGGCCTTGCGCGACCCTCTTTGGGACAGGAAATAAGAGGCCGAAAAGCTTCAAGCTTTATCCACCGTTTTTCGTTTATGAAAGCAACGCCCTCGGAGATGAAATCCGAGGGCGTTGCTTTTCTTATTGAAAGTTTTTGAAAAGGTTTTCTTTGAGTGCCCTTCTCACGTGGGATCCTTCAGTTCCTTCAACACCTCGTACACGCCCCGCACGGGAATGATCTTCATTCCCTCCACCTTAAGGGGACGTTTTTCGGTGTTTCTGAAGGGGACGATGGCGCGGGTAAAGCCCAGTCGCGCCGCTTCACGTACCCGTTGCTCCAGATTGGACACGGCACGGATCTCACCTGCCAGGCCAAGTTCACCGATGACCAACAGGTCGTCTGGAACGATGCGGTCGGTGAGGGAGGAGATCATGGCGGCAGCGATGGCCAGATCTGCGGCAGGCTCTCCGATGGACAGACCGCCGACCACGTTGAGATATACGTCGTTCTGATAAAATTTCAGTCCCAGTCGCTTCTCAAGTACCGCGAGGATCAGATACACTCGGTTATAGTCCACGCCGTTGGATGTGCGCCTGGGGGAAGGGAACACCGTAGGTGTTACCAAGGCTTGTACCTCGGCGATCAGCGGCCGCGTACCCTCCATAGAGCACAGGGCGCAGTTGCCCGATACGTTTTTTGGCCGTCCCGAAAGCAGCATCTCGGAGGGATTGGCTACCTCATCGAGGCCTCGGTCAGTCATCTCAAACACGCCGATCTCGTTGGTGGAGCCGTAACGGTTCTTCACGGCGCGGATAATGCGGTACGCTTGCTGGCGCTCGCCCTCAAAGTACAAGACCGCGTCTACCATATGCTCCAGTACCTTGGGGCCCGCAATGCCACCCTCTTTGTTGACGTGGCCCACCAGTAGCATAGAAATGCCCTCGGCCTTGGCCTTGTTGATAAAGGTCAGGGCGCACTCACGCACTTGGGTGATGCTGCCCGGAGCGGAATTGATCCTGTCGGAGTAGATGGTCTGGATGGAGTCCAGGATCATGACGTCGGGCTTGATCTCGTCGGCTTCGGACAGGATCTTTTCGAGGTTTGTCTCTGTGAGGATGTAAAGATGCTCGCCCGTTACGCCTAACCGTTCGGCGCGGAGCTTGAGTTGTCCGCCAGATTCCTCGCCTGAAACGTACAGAACCTTTCTGTCTTGTCCCAAGGCGTCGGAGATCTGCATGAGCAGGGTGGACTTACCAATGCCGGGCTCACCGGACAAAAGCACCACCGATCCCAACACCAGGCCGCCGCCCAGTACGCGGTCGAGCTCGCCAAGCCCGCTCTCAGAGCGCATATAGGAGGGTGTCGTCAGCTTTTGATAAGCTGTGGCCTTGCTTTCGGACAGGGAACTTCCCATGGAGGGACGGCGGGCAGGAGACTTTTCTGGCTCGGCCTGCACGATTTCTTCTGCCATGGTGTTCCATTTGCCGCAATGGGGGCATTTGCCCATCCATTTGGGACTTTGTGCGCCGCATTCGGTGCATACGAAAATGGTTTTGGGTCCTTTCATTGCTTATCCTTTCGATCGTATCATTGTTTTAAGCTCTTCGGGGGTATCTGCCAATAGTGTTGCCCCGTGAGATAGAAGAAAAGCAGAGTCACGAAAGCCCCACGTTACCGAGACGCAGGCCACCCCTGCCGCGTGGGCGGTGAGAATATCTGTATCGGAGTCTCCCACGTACAGGGTCTCGTCGGGACTGACACCCAGCTTGTCCATAGCCATCAACAGGGTATCGGGAGCGGGATTTTTGCGGATGCCCTCAGACTCCCGCTCACCCACAGCCACTTGAATCAGTGTTCCGAAATAATGATTGGCTAAGGCCTTGACTGCATCATCAAATTTATTGGAAACGATGGCGGTGCGGATGCCTTGATGCTTCAGCTCCGTCAGCAGAGACAAGATCCCTTCGTATGGGGAGGTTTTGTCCTGGCAATGAGCGGCGTAATAGGACTTGAAACGCGCAAGCACGGCGGCGACCTTATCGTGGGGGCAATCCCCGGGCGTTGCCCGTTCGATCAGCTTGGCCACGCCGTCGCCCACGAAGGTGCGAACCTCGTCACGGGTGCGGCAGGGAAGACTGAAAGCCGAAAGTGCGTTATTGACGGCATCTGCCAGGTCGTCCAAGGTGTCCAGCAGCGTACCGTCCAGATCAAATATGACAGCGTGGTACATGGTCAGGTCCTTTCTGAGAGCCCCAAATGCTTCTTGAAAAATACGATGATATGCGTCCAGGCTTCGGGGGTGATCTCGCCGTGATGACAGCCTTCCAAACGGTCGTAATCTACGCTGTGACCCAGCTTGCGCATCTGTGCTACGTATTCGTCCATCTGTGCTTCGGGTAAGAGCTCGTCGGCACAATCGTTGATGAGAAAATAGGGGATGTAGGGCATATCGTGGATCCGATGCTTGGGCGAGATGGTCAACAGGCTTTCTTTAATCCCACCATCATAGTCGGCCACGGCACGGAATAGCGTGCGGCGAAAATCTCCGTGGGCCTCAAAGCAATAGGGAACGTCTACGCAGGGGCAAACGGATACACAGGCGGAGGGCTTGATGTTGGCATCTGCAGAAAAGATCAGCGCACCGAGACCGCCCATACTGCCGCCCGTAACCACCCAGGGGGTGTCTTGGGGCAGGTGATATTTCTCTCTGATGGCGTGAGCAATCAGCTCGCAGCAGCGTACGGCACCTCGGTTCATCCAGCTCCAGGGGCCCGGGAAGGTATAGGCAACCAAGATACCCTCCTTGCCCAGCGTCTCGGCATAGCCTCCGCGGTATTCGGCAAAATCCATGATGCCGCCCATACAGGAGCCGCCGCCCAAGCCCGGAAATTCCAGAATGAATCCACGGACGGGCAGCGTGAGGACGGACTCGTTGGTGTTGCAGAAAAGGTGAAGGGTGGATGAATTGATGATGTTTCGATCTTTGTTCATATATCCTCCTTGTGTAAGGGCGGCAGAGGGATCATCCCCACGTATTCTTCAATATCTTCTGCCGACTCTTGAAAAATTTGATCATAAATTCATAATTATCCTCGGTCATGCCGGGGTCGTAACCGTACCACCGCTGTTGATTGAGGGCAAGGGACGCTTCAATGGTGTCGTGATATGCTTCCAGATGTTGGATCAGTTCTTTCAATACGTCGGCATAATGCTGATTATATCTCGCTTCTACCTTGCTTTTATAGCGGCTGCCCATGAGTCCTTGAAAAAAGAAATTGGAATAATACACACCTGTGTCCACGGTATAGGACTCGTTGGGTTCCCCCGTCCAAGGCGTATAAAGGCTGTAATCGTAGTCCCAAATAGGGCCGAAGCTGAGCTTACCCTTGAGGCTTTCGTCGGTGGCGTCGTGGTAGCTGTAGAAGGATTTCCAAACGTGGTCCTTCTCTCCCATAATCTGATCGATGATCAGGTGATCCGCGAGGGCGTCGGTATATATGTTTTTCTTAAACCACGCTTGGTTGCGGCTGTTAAAGGCGTTGGCCATATCATGGTAATAGGTCTCCAGCTGATTCATGAAGCGCTTGTACTGCTTCTGGCTGACGAAATCATCCTGCTGGGGGTATTTGAGCTGGAAATACTTTCCTGCCGAAGCCACGAAAAAGTAGGGCTCGTCCTCCTCGGGGGCGCGCTCGTCCATGCAGACAAGAAAGCTGAAATCCATAAGATCCGTCATATCTGCCGTGATCTCCTGCTCAATGCCCAGCCGTTCCTCCTCCACCTGCTCGCAGAGGGAGAAGAGACCCATATATTCGCCGTCGAGATAGAGGTTGACGTGATGAATGGTGGGGGTAAAGGCGAGCTCATCCGATGCCGCGCCCAAATACATGGCGGCGTAATTGTGCAGACAGGAGGGGTCCAGATATTCTGCCAGAAGCACCCAGCTTTTGGCTTTTTCCAGACCAAAGAGGGATTGCTTTTGCGCGAATTTGATGCGGTAAGGCTTTTTGGGCATCCCGGCGGTGGAGTTGCCTCTCAGACGGATGCCTCCGTGAATCCCCAAAAGGATATCCTCGGTGTTTTCCATGGAAAAGGTCATGTCCACGTATTCGGTTTTGGACTCAATGGCTTGTCCATCCACCGAAATATTGACGATAGGTAATTCATAGGTTGCGTAATCTATGTGGAGGATCAGGTCGACTTCGTTTTTTATGAGGGACAGCGGAATGAGATCTCCTGCGTATAAGGTGTCGCCATACGTAAAGCCATGGCATACGTATCCCAAGGAAGGGATGACCCTCACGTGGGTCTTGCCTTTTTCAAGATTGGCGGTGAGATCCGTGATCTGCAAGACCTGCTCTCCTGCGGCCTTGGCGGAGACTTCCATGGTATGGATCGCACTTTCGGGTGCGGGCGCTATAGGCTCGTAGATCTCCGCGTCAGTTTCGGTTTCTGTGGGTTCGGCGGTCAGGGGCGAGGACTCGACGGGGGGAGTAACAGCCGGTGCATCCGTTGTTTCGGACGCGGTGGTTTCGGGTACGGCGGTTCCGTTCGGGCGTTCTTGGGTGTTGTGGCAAGCACTCAAGAGTGGCGCAAACAAAAGAAGCGTCGCAAGGCATAAACAAATGTTTTTTTTCATATCAATCTCTAATTCGCCGCCACGCGGCGGCACAAATATACTTCGCGTGAAACAGTGAGCTTCGGTTTTAGATCACAGAAGTTTCACGCAATTTCCTTTCATTGCCGATGGGTTTATTATACCATGTCCACGACACTTCTGTCAATCCTGTTTGCGGATTTTCCGGATGCTACAGCCTCCGATCTTGCATAAAAAATCCCCTGATGCTTTTGCATCAGGGGATGAAGATGATAAAGATCAGTCCTTCTTCTTCAGTACCACAGCGGCAGCAGCGGCAGTGAGAAGCACGGCGACGGAGCCCATAATGGCACCGCAACCGCCCTTATCCTCGGTCTTGGGAGCCTCGGTGGGAGCCTCGGTCTTGGGAGCCTCGGTAGGAGCTTCGGTGGGAGCCTCGGTAGGAGCATCGGTGGGTTCCTCCGTAGGTTCCTCGGTGGGAGCCTCGGTTACCTCGTCGGTGGGCTCCATAGCCTTATACAGATCGTAAGGATCTTCCTGGTAGTACTTGACCCAAGCGATGTCGATGGATTCGCCTGCAACGTCAGTCTCGCCTGCGAAGGGAACGAAACCGATGTTCGCGATCCAATCCATCCAGTTTTCCTCCCAGCTCATGTCGTACACAGCGTAACGCCACTCGCCGTCGGTGGTCAGAGACTCGCAGTAAACGTTCTCAATGTCATACTCGGGAACGCGGGCGCAGCGGTAGATGTGACCCAACTCGCCACCCTTCTCGGAGGTAGTGCGGTACTTGATCACGGCGTAGGGGCCAAGGTCAGCGCGAAGAGCGCGAGGATATTCCTTGCTCCACAGATAGGGGGTATCACCGGAACCGATGACACGGATGAACTTTTCCTCACCCTCGGTCACCTTTTCGATGTAGCAGTTTTCGGTGATGAAGCCGTCAACGACCTTATCATCGGAAAGATCCACGAATTCAGCCAAGCCGTATTCCAGATCCTCCTCGCTGACGCCGGGGATCTCTTCGGGCTTGATCTCTACGTCATCGGGCTTGCCGGTAAAGGTAACCATAGCGAAATACTGGGTCATCTTGTGAGAATACTGACCGCCGATACCGTGGCAGAAGCCTACCTGCCAGTAGTTGTCAACAGAGGTTTCCTGACCGTTGACGGACAGAAGCCATGCATAGTTGATCTGCTGGCCGTTCTCAACGACGCTGTCCTTTAGGCCAAGAGCGGTCTGGAGGTGGATACGAACCTCGTAGACCACCTTCTGGTTCTCCTTGTCATAGGAGCCTACGAAGTCCTCGTTGCTCACGGGTTTGTAGGGACCCATCCAGGAGTGAGCGATGGACTCGCCGGTCTCACTGTGGACGCCATAGCCCAGCTCAACGTACTTGTTGCCTGTGCCGCGGCCGGTGCTGTCAGTGGGGGCAATACCGACCTGGAGCATATTGTATGCGTAAAGGTAAGAGGTACTGCCCAATACCTCGGGAGTACAGGTGTGACCGTTAACGGTGTCTACCTCGAAAGCGATGTACAGATACACGCCGTCCCAGCCCCAGTAAGCATCAAAGAAGCCGTATTTTGTAAGCTCATAGAATTCTTCGAAGTCAGCCTCGGTGTTGCCGGTAGCGACAGCCATGTAAGCCATATAGTCCTCGTACAGTTCAAAGGGCAGATACTCACCCTTACCGATCTTACCGTCCAAAGTGGGGGAGATCTTCAGCCACGGAACCTCCCAAGCGGTGGTTTCCTCACCTGCCTTGCCGGCGATGATCTCGTCGTGCTTGGGCGAGTTGACAACCCAGTGACCGCCGTCATTGATCATGCCCTCCACAGCAGCGGAAGTGGGGAACACGAACAGGGAAGCGACCATAGCGAGGATCGCTACAAGTGCAATCAATTTTTTCATGTTTTTCTCCTCTCTAATGAATATTGATGCAATCGCAAGTCTCCTCGCGAGCGGAGGAGAAATACTTATACATATTATACCAAAAATCTGCAGGGGTGTCAATTGAAAGTTCTCTCGTTTGATATTTTTGGCAGATTTGACAACAACCCGAAATGCTTTTTGGGCGAAACGGCGAAATTTAAGGCTTTAATATTCGAAAAGGTATATTTTTTCTCTTGACAAATACCTCGGGGGGGTATATAATGAGGGCGAGAAAAAGTGAGGTGTGCACATGGAAGATAAGATCAATGCTACGAAAGAAAAATGCCCCTGCTGTCGTACCAAGGAGAGAGGGGAGACCGAATACAGATCTCTCATGAACCGCCTGAGCCGCATTGAAGGGCAGGTGCGCGGGGTGAAGGGAATGATTGAGAAGGATGCATATTGTATCGACGTCCTTACCCAGGTAGCGGCCATTACGGCGGCTCTTAATGCCTTTAACAAGGAGCTTTTGGGCAATCATATCCGCACCTGTGTAACGGATGATTTGAAAAACGGTAAGGAAGAAACAGCCGAGGAGCTAATAGACGTTTTGCAAAGACTAATGCGATAAATTGTTGTTTAGGCGGCAGTGCCGCCGGCCAATGCCGGGGATGTTTAACCCGTGCGAACGACATCCCACGAGGGGGCATTGGGATATATTTGTGGGGTAGGGGCACCACATGGGCGGTAAACGAGGTGTTTGCCGTGATGCGAACTTTCCCCGGCGGGTCAAGAACTTTACAATTTCTACCTACTGTTTGATCTCTTGGCAAAATAATT
>JAFTIL010000044.1 GCA_017456905.1 Clostridia bacterium | reverse complement strand
TTGGGAGAGCTCCCGCCCAGCGAATGCGACGGGCGGGTGAGAGGGTAAAAACGCGAATTACCACCTAATGAACCCTCTCCGTCACGCATGAAGCGTGACACCTCCCCCAGAGGGGGAGGCTTTGCTACGGGCTTCGCCCGCCATGACACTCAACCCGTAAACAACAATTTACCTGACCAAACAATCCATCGCGGGATGGAGTTGACACGAGTTAAACATCCCCGGCATTGGCCGCCGGCACTGCCGCCTAAACAACAATTTATCGATGTATTCCCCATCGCGGGATGTCGTACACATGGGATATACATTCCCGAACGATGGCCGGCGGCACTGCCGCCAAACTCAAGGCCTGCGACTTCAATACCATGTCATAATTTCCATCCCCATATTTGCATGAAAGGAATGATATAATGCAAAGTCTTATCAAACGTCTGCTTGCCCTCGGTTGCGCCGTGTTGCTGACTCTTTCGGCTCTGGCTGCCTGCACCCCTGCGGGCACACCCGACGAGACTACCCCCTCCGATACCCCCACCGATCCCGTTACAGATACCATGACGAATGTGCCCACGGACCCCGTAACCGAAGCGCCCACGGAAGAGCCCACAGAGCCGGCAACGGAGGCTGAGACTGAGCCTCCTGTACCCGAGCCATTGTATATTCTTCCGCCTGACAAGACCTCTTCTTCCTATACGGTGACCTTTGATATCTCTGCCGCAAACGCGCCTCAGGCCGAGGCTGACCGCATCTGCAAGGGGATTCAGAACACCTTGGGCGTTAGAGTACGCCAGACCGAGGCCGCTGTGGAAAGCCGTAAGCGTGACACAGAGATCGTTATAGGCTCAGTCAACCGCGAGGAGTGCGTGGAGCTGACCGCCACCTTATCCGAGGGTGAATACGCCATCAAGGTCTATCCCGCTGAGGCCGCAGGCAAGGGACGCATTGTCATTGCTTACACCGACCGACTCTCCCGTACTTTGGCCGTGGAATTCTTTATCTCCACAGTGATCGGTCAGTACGGCGGTTGTCTCCCCATGGATTTTGAAATGAGAGGCGGCGCGCCCACGGAAGAGCAAGGCATCATCGTCTCGGATATTGAAAAGCTCCGCGACCCTTGTATTTTGGTGGTAGGCGACACCTACTACGCCTACGGCACCAACTGGAAGTGCTATAAGAACACCTCCGGTGACCTGAGCGGCCCTTGGGTGCAGGTTAAAAAGGTGGTCACCGTCCCCGAGGACGTGGACACCAACAAATGGGCACCCGAGGTACACGAATATAACGGTGCTTACTATATGTTCACCACCTATAAGTCCAAGACCACGGGACACCGCGGTTGCACCATCATGAAGGCCGACTCCCCCGAAGGCCCCTTCGTGGAGATCACCGACGGACACATCACCCCCAAGGAATGGGACGCTATCGACGGCACGTTGTATATTGATCCCGACGGTCAACCTTGGATGGTCTTCGTCCACGAGTGGACGTCTACCCAAAACGGCATAGGTACCTTCGCCGCCGCCAAGCTGTCTGAGGAGTTCACCCATTTTATTTCCGAGCCCTTTGAGCTGTTCGCCGCCAATGAGCCTGCTTGGGCTACTGCTCAGGTCACCGACGGTTGTTGGATGTATACCACAAAAGAGGGCGACCTGCTCATGATCTGGTCCAACTTTGAGCCCGCGGGCTATACCGTCGCCATTGCCAGAAGCTCCAACGGACGCCTGGACGGCGAATGGATCCACGAGGAAAGCCTGCTCTACTCCTACAACTACACAAGCGAGCACGACGGTGGTCACGGCATGATCTTTACCGATCTGAACGGACAGATGTATCTGTCCATGCATTCCCCCAACACCGATACCAACACCCGCAAGGCAACCCCTACCTTCATTCCCATCGTGGAGAAGGACGGCACGCTGGTGTGGACTTATATTGACAGCGCACGTGAGAACGTGACCGTAACGGGGACTTTCCCTGAAGAAGAGTAAAGACGATCATCCATGAATCAAACACATACCAAGGAGAAAACCATGACAGACATGAAAAAACTTCTCAACCAAATGACCCTCGAAGAAAAGGTGGGTCAGATGTTCGTTGCCCGCCGCCCCCAGGATCCCGAGGTGGCCATGAAGGCCGTTACCGACTATCATTTAGGCGGCTTTACCCTCTATGCCTGCGATTTTGAGCACAGAGATCCCGAAACGATCAGATCCCTCTTGGACAGCTATCAAGAGACCGCCAAGATCCCCATGTTCATCGCCGCCGATTGTGAGGGCGGACGGGTCATCCGCGCCAGTAAATATCCCGCCTTCCGTGAGAGCGGCTTCCCCTCGCCCAGACAGCTTGATGCCGAGGGAGGACTTGACCGCGTGGCCGCTGACACCGAGGAAAAGGCCAGGTTCCTGCTTGATCTCGGCGTTAACTTCAACTACGCCCCCGTGTGCGATATGTCGGGCAACCCCGAGTGCTTTATCTTCGACCGCACCTACAGCAACGATCCCGAAGCCACCGCCGCCTATGCCGAGACCGTGGTCTCGGTGATGAACCGTGAGCATATCGTGGGCAGCATCAAGCATTTCCCAGGCTATGGCGACAACGTAGACACCCATACCTCCATCGCCCACGACGACCGCCCCCTGTCTCAATTCCTTGAGAAGGACCTGAAGCCCTTTGAGACGGGCATCAAGGCAGGCGCGCCCATCGTCATGGTGGCTCACAACATCGTCTCCTGCATGGACCCCGACTGCCCTGCGTCCCTCTCTCCCGCCGTCCACAAGTTCCTCCGTGAGAACATGGGCTTTGAGGGCCTCATCATGACCGACTCCCTGGACATGAACGCCATTACGCTTTATACAGGCGATCAGGCCTCCGCCGTGGCCGCCGTGCTGTCGGGTAACGACCTGCTTTGCTGTACCACCTACGATCAACAAATGCCTGCCGTGTTGGAGGCCGTGAGAAACGGCATCATTTCCGAGGCGCGCATTGACGAATCGGTGAAAAAGATACTTGAGCTCAAGGCGAAAATGAATATCATTTAAAAACAAAAACTGCTGTGATCCAACGGTCACAGCAGTTTTACTTTTGGATTCAGAACTTCACCCTCGCGCAGTAGATGGGCATTCCCTGAGACGAGAAATTGGCCTCGTACTCGGTCATGATGTTGCCCTCTGCCTCGGGGGTTTTGTGGAAATCCCTCGACGAGAACAGGAGCGTCAGCCCCATGGCCTCAAACTCCTCCAGGCTGAAATCGAACAGCCCTTCATTGTCAGTCTTGAGATATAGCTCACCGCCCTCGACCAACACGTTCTTGTAGAGCGCAAGGAAATTACGGTGGGTGAGTCTCCGCTTGGCATAACCCTTTTTGGGCCAGGGGTCGGAGAAATTCAAATAGATACGGCTGACGCTGTGAGGCTTGACCCACTCGCCCAGATGCTCGGCGTTGCCGATCAGCACCCGAAGATTATCACTGGGGCGATCCTCGGCACAAGCCTTAGCCTTTTCCAAAGCACAGCAAGCCACGTCGGCCACGCGCTCCATGGCGATGAAATTCCATTCGGGATGAACCGCCGCCATCCCCACGGCAAAATTGCCCTTGCCGCACCCGATCTCCATATGAACGGGACGGTTCTCGGTAAAGATAGAGTTGCCCTCCTCGCCCAGAGTGGCCAGCAGGGAAGTATCCTTGATCAACAGCTCGGCGCAGGCCTCGATCCGCTCAGCACCGTGCTTCTTTTTTCTCATTCTCATATCGTAGACCTTTCAAAAAAGGGAGACGCCAAAGGGGCTTTTTGAATAAAAGCCGCCTCACAAGTTCGGCGCAAGTATGCCAAAGGCATAACTTGCCCCTCTGGACTCCCCAAAAACTTTTAAAAATAATTATTTAGGCAAGCGACTGATTCCGTCAATCACTTTTTTGTCAAAAGTTTTGAGGGGTCAAGGGGAACTTTTTTAAAAGTTCCCCTTGCGTAAATACTTATACGTTAAATCTGAACAGAACGATATCGCCGTCCTGCATGACGTACTCCTTGCCCTCGGAGCGGACGAGACCGGCTTCCTTGGCGGCGTTCATGGATCCGAGACGCATGAGGTCATCGTATGCCACCACCTCGGCGCGAATGAAGCCACGCTCAAAGTCAGAGTGGATCTTACCTGCGGCTTGAGGTGCCTTAGTACCGCGAGTGATGGTCCAGGCGCGTACCTCCTTGGGGCCTGCGGTCAGATAGCTGATGAGACCAAGCAGGGAATAGCTGGCGTGGATGAGCCTGTCAAGACCAGACTCGGCAATACCCATATCAGTCAGGAACATCTCCTTGTCCTCGCCGTCAAGCTGAGCAATCTCTGCCTCGATCTGAGCGCATACGGGAATGACCTCGGCCTTTTCCTCATCAGCGCGCGCCTTCAGAGCCGCAAAGCCCTCGTTACCGCTGACGTCACCCGAGGCCTCGTCCTCGCTGACGTTGGCAACGTAAATGATGGGCTTCATGGTCAGCAGAGGCGTTTCCTTGAAGTAAGCCAGCTCTTCTTCAGACAGCTCTACGGTACGGGCAGACTTGCCCTCCTCCAAAGCGGCCATGACGCGCTCAAAAACGGCGATCTCGGCGGCGTAAGCCTTGTCGCCCTTGAGTGCCTTGCGGCTGTTGTTGAGACGGCGCTCCAGCATCTCCATGTCGGAGAAGATCAGCTCCATGGTGATGGTGTCCACATCACGCAGAGGATCCACCTTACCGTCTACGTGAACGATATTGGCATCCTCAAAGCAACGAACCACGTGAATGATGGCGTCCACCTCACGGATATGGGAAAGGAACTTGTTGCCTAGACCCTCGCCCTGTGCGGCACCCTTTACGAGACCCGCAATGTCCACGAATTCAATGATGGCAGGGGTGTACTTTTCGGGATTGTACATCTCGGCCAGCTTGTCCATACGCTTGTCGGGAACGACTACCACGCCCACGTTGGGCTCAATGGTGCAGAAAGGATAGTTGGCAGACTCGGCGCCTGCATTGGTCAGAGCGTTAAACAGAGTGGACTTTCCCACGTTGGGAAGTCCGACGATACCAAGCTTCATGATTTTATCTCCTTGATGTGTATAATAAGCATATTCTCCTTATTATACCGCATTTCCTTTTTTCTTGCAATAGGTTTTTGAAATTTTAAATAAAATTTTGTAAAAAAGCTTTGCTGATCGGCGGCAAGGCGTGAGAAAGGTTATGTAAAAGAGGCGACCCAACAGGATGGGCCGCCTCGCATGAACGTTCAAGCGTTCTTTTTTTCTTCTCCTGTGGTGTAAGCCAAGGGGATCTGATATTCGGTTTCGTAGATATCCTTCCACACTTCTGCGTTCTTAGCCATCATGATTTGCATATTTTCACGATAGGTCTTGCTGTCGTCGGGATAAATGGGCTTAGAAATGTGGATCGTATACTCCTGCACGGGGAAACCGTCGTCTCCGATCATATCCGAGTCCTGCATGGTGATGAAGCAGGGAAGCACAGGCACCTGATTTTTGGCGGCGAACATGAAAGCTCCCGATTTAAGAGGCTTGGGCTTGCGGTAGTTCCACCACATACTCTGTTCGGGATAGACAAGCACGAAATGTCCGTCATTCAATACCTGGTTGACCGCTTCTGTGAATTTTTGAAGCGTCCGCCTGTTGGAGGACAGCGGAAGGGTATTACAATGCCGCATGAGGAATCCGTAAAATCCGGGGAAAGAGGTATAGTTACCTTCACGAATGACTCGGTAAAACTTTCGCCCGGGCTGCTCCGCCGCTTCATAGGCAAGCTGAATGGCAAAGCTGTCAAAGGCGTTGAAGTGATTACAGGTGATGATGGCACCGCTGTAGAGATTTTTAAAATGCTCGATGCCGCGGATCTCTTTGACGATCATCTTCTTGTCGTCGATCAGCCCGTGCACAAACCGTCTGGCCATAGCGAAGGCGATCCTGGTCTTCATACGGCCGTACATACTCTTTTTAAGATAGTCAATGTCCTCGGGAAGCAAGGGCTTAGTGGGAGGATCGGGCTCCACGTCCTCATCAAAGCGCCCGGCCCGCTCGTACTCGGAGATCTTTTTCATGATATCCACACGGTCGCGGTTACGGTTCTGGCGGTTGAGACGGTTCAGATAATTGTCCTCGCGGTTAGTCTCTTTCACAGCCAAGGCCAGCAGATTTTCGCAAGAAATACGGTCACGCTCACGCTCTGCATCGGTATAGGCAGAAAGGATGGCCAGCAGTTCTTTGTAAACTGAAGTTTCGGCGGCATATTTCCAGAAGACGTCCCCGTGACGGCAATCACCGTAATGCCAGGGCTTGCTCGTCATGATATAATGCAGGATATAGGCTTCCTCAATGGGATAGGGGATATCCCCAAAGATCTCGGTGTTCCAACGCTGATCCAGCCAATATACGTGATCCTTGCAGATAAGGTTAAGATAGTCCTCGTCCTGGGTGACCACAAAATCATAGGTGTGAAGATAACGGATGAATTTATCCAGCACGAAGTGAAGACGGAAGCGGCGGCAGTTGATCAGAAGAATACCGGCGTTGAAGAAATTGTAGCGCGAGATACCGATGACCTTTTCAACGTAAGTGCCGTATTCGTCAACCTGGACCATGGCTTGTTCATGGCAGGCCCCTACGTAAGCATCCTTGATATCCACGTCGTAGAGATGGCTGACATCCCCCTGTACCACGGTGTCGCTGTCAATATAGACGGCCTTGTCGTATTCGGGGAACATCTCCGCGATGAACAAGCGGTAATAGGTGGTCTTGGAATAATAGTCTCTGAGAGGGAGCTTGTCGGAAATAGATTCCAGATACTCTGTCACGTCGTCAAAGGTGATGGTAAACGCCTCAGTGGCGAGATCGGTCAAAAGCTTCATGGTCTCGGGCTTGATATCCGTGTGTAAAACGTGTACGTGATACCGTCTTGTGGGATCGGCGTTTTGGATCATGGAATGCAGAGAAACCACGGTGTATTTGACAAAACTGTCGTCACAGGCGTAGAAAATGGGAATGATAGGTAAAGCCATGGGCGTTTACTCCTCTCTTTTGAATTTTTCGATGAGATATAAGTATTCAAACAATATGTCGTCAAAGACGAAATAGCGAAAGATCTTGTGAACACGGCTGACGTGCCATTGTTTGATGTTATCCGTGTGAGGATAAGGCAACCAGAACAGCCGCTTGGAAAAATGCCGTACCACCGTGTGCTTGTGAAGAAATTTCTGGTCGTTAAATTTTTGGGGGAGCATTTTTTTCTTGGTGGTGGAACGGATGATGGCGGATTGGTCGGCAAAGACCAGCTTTTTGGTTTTGATAAGACTTCTGGCTTTGGTGAGAAGCCCCGTTTCCTTCATGCGGCGGAGATTGAAGAGAAGAACGCCCGCATTGACGTAATTGGGATTGATAAGATACTTTCCATAGTGGTCTCTGGCGGCGGCGTATTCAAAATCCGACACGTCTGTATCGTAAAGCAGGTGAATGTCTCGGTTGAACAGGATGTCTACGTCCAGATACAGCAGCTTGTCGGGCATCTCCGCCACGCGGTCGGCAAAGAGACGGATGAGCGTGTAAGGCGAACAGTAAGCACCCTCGTTGGGACAACCGTCGAATTCCTCACGGTAAAGCTCCGTCACGTCCACGAGGATGGCACGATTTTCGGGATTGTAGCTCTTGATGACGTTTTCAAAGAAGCCCATTTGCTTCCCGTTGACAGGGGTATAGGTGTCCTTCAGATGTGACACATCCATGGTGAAGACAAAGAAGGTAAAGGGCTCCTTGGATGCGGTACGCTTTAAGATGGACAAGGCACAGGTGAGCATCCCATCAAAGACCTTGTCGTTGCCGCAGAAAAGAATATTAACCATCCGCGTCCTTCTCCTTTTTGATATACTTGATGAATTCTGTTTGATTTAGTTTTGCCCGTTGGCACATGGCTTCATACACCTCATCGCGCAGCACACGGCGGCGTTCCCGCAAGGGAAGGCTTTCGTTGGGGTAAAAGGGGCCGTCGATATAGGTGACGATACGGGGCTTTTTGGAAGCTTTTCTTTTTTGATAGGTGTTGGTGAAGCAGAAAACGGGTAAATTCAGCTTGACAGGATAGGCAAAGGCATCGTCAGAGAAGGGACGGATGCCCGTATAGTAAGGCCAGATGTGTGCTTCGGGATAAATGACCACGGCGTTACCGTCAAGAGCGCGCTGTTCCACGGCCTTGATAAAATTGCGGTAAGCCTTCATATTGTCGGGGAGCGGCAAGGCACCCATGGAAGGTGTCACGCGGCCGAGGAAGGGCATGGACACGTTGTTGGGATGAACGATAACGTAGGCGTCCTTGGGGATGGTGAGCAGGGAAGGAATGACAGCATCCCCGATATCCTGGGTGTGATTGCCGTAAAGAAAATAACCCTGTGTTTTACCCACCTTGAGGGCTGCCTTGTTCACAACGCTGTGCCCGTGTGCCAGCTTGGCATAGCAGAAGCCAATGGGCGTGGCTATCATGCGATACCAAAAGAAATGGGTAAATTTCTTAAAGGAGTTGTGATGGCAGTATACGTAGGTCTCATCAATGACTTTTGGCGTGATGACCGCCGTGGAAAACTCGTCGGTCAGTTCATTTTCATAATATATGATCCGTGGGGATTTCTTATCCATGGCGTTTCCTTTCTCTGGGAATATCCTTATTATACCATTGACGAGGGCAAAAAAACAACCTCCCGTCACATCCCGAGCCTCGACTTGGAAATATGTGGCGGTAGAATGTGCGGGAGAACGTCTCTACCGAGGGTAGAGTTCTTTGCGTGTCAAGGGATTTTTCGGTATTCTTACAACAAATAGGGACGGGGATTTTTCGTGCTCTATATATACCAAAGTATTAAAAAGAACCTCTTGCATTTTTGGGGCATTTGTGTTATGATATAATTTAGTGAAGTATATTTTAACAATAAATAACGATAAAATGGAGGTGTCCTATGTATCTGCCCATGAAAGATCTACCATTTCTTACGGTCTCTCTCCCCGAGGAAATCAAAATGTATCACTACTCGGGAGACTTTGAAAACGAGATCGCTGTCATTGACCGCTGGCTGAAAAAGGACTTGCCCATGTCTCAGTGCAAGCGCTTGGAGATCCAGCGGATCTTTGCCGAGCAGCTTCTCGACGATTATTCCTTGAGTGAGGAACAGTTCGTGTCTGCTCTGCGTGAGCGCTATCCCGCCGCTACCGCGTCGATCGTAGACGAGCTTATTGTCAAGGGAAATCTGGATTTTATCCTGAAAAAAGGTGTCCGACATTTTCAGTATCAAGCCGTTACAAATGCCTGTAACCGTCACGGTGACTACATGACCGCCTTGGGCGATCCCAACCATACCCCCGCTGACAACTCGCAATCCGGTCACGAGACCATCGAGGCCATGAAAGCAGAGGGAGGTCTTTCTTACCGCTATGAGGTGGAGGAATGGATCAAGCTGAAGCCCCATGCCGAGCGCCCGGGGGAGCTTTTGCGGTTGTGGTTCCCCTATCCCGTGGCTTGTGACACACAGCCTGCGGAAGAGATCACATTGATTTCGTCTTCTCATCCCGTGCAGATCACAGGTGACGTTCACCGCACGGCCTTCATGGAGATGCCTTGCGAGGCTGATGCCACCTATTCCGTACGCTTTTCTTTTGTTCAGAAGGCTAAATATATTGACCTCTCCAAGCATAATCCCACGGGTATTCCTGCAGGTATGGGCCTTTCCGCAGAGGATCTGGAGGCGTATACGTCGGAGCAGTACCCCCACATTCGTTTCACCCCTACCGTGTTGGCGCTGGCCAACGAGATCAAGGGAGATGAGACGGACCCTTTGCGCCTCGCCAAGCGTGTCTATGATTGGATCTGCGACAACGTGCGCTATTCCTACGTTCGTGATTATCTGCTTATCGAAAATATCCCCGAATTTGTCATGGTCAATCGCTACGGTGACTGCGGTACCATGGCCTTGACCTTTATAACCCTCTGCCGAGCCTTGGGTATCCCTGCCAAGTGGCAGTCGGGTAGCTCTTGCCGTCCTGACGGCATTGGAAGCCACGATTGGTGTATGTTCCATATCGCTCCTTACGGCTGGCTGTATTGTGACCCTTCCTATGGAGAGGGAGCCGCAAGAAACAACAATACCGTCCGCCGAGAGCATTATTTCGGCAATCTTGACCCCTTCCGCCTGGTAGCCTCCAATGAATTCCAGCAGCCCTTGACCCCTGACAAAAAGCTCTGCCGCATGGATCCCTACGACAACCAGAGCGGGGAAGCGGAGTATGCCGATGGCGTGCATAACATCTTCTTCGGCGACCGTACCCATGGCAGATGGGTCGTAAAGGCAGAAAAATTGCCATATCAGACATAAAAATCAATCGAAAGGCCAATACCATGTCATATCAAAATTCTTCTCAAACTCCCGTTCGTGTGCGACTTCTTTCTTATCGCTACGAGGTATCTCAATCCATTTTTGACGCCATCATGGCCGCCGCCGCAGGCTTTCACGGAGAAGAGCAGCCCACACCCGTGTCTCCCGAAGAGGAGATCCTGATGGGGATCTTCAGCGACGAAGACAGCGATTCAGGCTATTTTGTCAAGCCTGCCGACCCTCGGATGACCGAGGCTGTCCGCCATGCGCCCACTCACGAGGATGACGGATTTGAAAAATTGGAGCTCTATACCGAGGGCTTTTTACACTATGCCCCCGATGAAGCAGGTGCCCAGATATCCCTGGCTTACGACGAATCTGAGCTGACGGGTATGGAGGGCGCTCATTCGGTGCTGACTTATCGCACAGACGAGCCTGAGCTCGTCCACCTGATCAGAAGCGGAAGCGTCAGCACGGCGCTCACCTTCAAGCCCCATCACAGAACGATCTGCGCTTATGAAACGCCTTATATGCCCTTCCAGGTTGGTATCCACTGTCTTGTGGTGGAGAATAAGCTGCTGGAGGAAGGTGCCCTTACCCTCGATTATATCATTGAGATCAGGGGAGCGCAGGCCGAGCGTTGCCGCATGGAGCTGACTCTCTTATGAACGTCATGACATACGTCCTTTTGTTCTTTCAGATCTTCGCGTTGACCTTGGGCGTACCCGTGATCTGCGGTCTTGTGGTGGGAATCTGCGATCAGCTCTTTAACCTGCTCATGGGGCGCGGTCTGGGGCGCGGGATCATCGTGACCACGTCCTTGATCGGCACGCCCGTCCATGAGCTGGGCCATGCCGTTATGTGCCTGATTTTTGCCCATAAGATCGACGATGTCTCTCTCTGGCGCCCTTTTAATAACGACGGAAATCTGGGATTTGTCACCCATCGCTATAACCCTAAAAACCTCTATCATCAATTGGGAAATATCTTGATTGGTATAGGCCCCGTATTCAGCGGACTCTGTGTCATTCTCTTGTGTATGGTGCTGGCATTTCCCGAAACTCTCCGCGGTTATCTCGATACTGCCGCCGTTATGGTGCAAAACGGGGAAGGGGCGGGCGCGCTTCTTTGGGAGGGCTTTGGTATGATCCCGGGTATTTTCACAGAATGGCAGGATGGTGCTATACCCCTTTGGGGGCGAATCATCGCCCTTACGGTCATGCTTTGCGTTTCTCTGCATATCAGTCTGAGTCCCGCCGACATCAAGGGAGCCCTCGGCGGTCTGCCCGTATACTTAGCATTGACCCTTATCGCTGCCGTGGTGATCTCCCTCCTGGGAGATACCGCCATGACAGCCACCGTGAACGCTTTAACTCTCTTTTCCGCCGCCGCCTTTGCTCTTTTTATGCCCGTGTTTATCTGTGCCGCTTTGTGGCTGGTCTTGGGCCTTGCGGTGTTTTTGATCCGCAAATTATTCCGTATGAAATGAGGTGACGTATGAACCGTTGCTCATGGGCTGATCCCAAGGATCCCCTCTATCTCGCCTATCACGACACAGAGTGGGGCGTCCCTTCCCACGAGGACCGCCACCTTTTTGAAATGTTGATTTTGGAATCCTTTCAAGCAGGCTTGTCATGGGCGTGTATTCTTCACAAAAGAGAAGCTTTTCGAGAGGCATTCGATGAATTTGATCCCCAAGCTGTCAGCCAATACAACGAGGATCGAGTGGAGGCTTTGATGGAGAACCAAGGCATCGTCCGTAACCGCCGAAAGATCAAGGCCGCCATTCAAAACGCCGCAGTATATTTGAATATCCAAGCCGAATTCGGCAGTTTCTCGGACTATCTCTGGGGCTTTACGGACGGAAAAACCATCCGTTACGGCGACGGCGTGATCCGCGCCACCTCCCCTTTGTCCGACACGGTCTCGGCAGACCTGAAAAAGCGAGGTATGACCTTCGTGGGCAGTACCGTTATTTATTCGTATCTGCAAGCCGTAGGCGTGATTGACGATCACGAGCCCTGCTGTGAACTTTACAGAATGTGATAGCAAAAAGGATGCTGTTTATAGCGTGATACTCTTAACGGAGTATCACGCTAACTAAGTTTGCCCTTCGGGCAAGTGAAGTTATCTTCGATAGTGAAGTTCACTTCGTGAGTGAAGTTTCGCCTGACGGCGAAGTGATGGGCAAACTTAACTTCACTTGTGCGTAGCACAAACTTCACTGCATAGCAACTTCACTTTCGCAATAGCGAAAACTTCACTAACAGAAAAAGAGAGAACGTTTCGGCTACGAACCGATTTGTTCTCTCTTTCTGCTTGTTATAAGGGTTTGGGCTTAGCCCATAATTCGTTTGACTAGGCAAATGCGATGCTTGCACTTTTGTCAAAATGTGAATTCTCCGCTAAGGACATCACCCTATACCCAGCATCCTTTTTGTTTGTCATATTAGTTTTCATCATTTTCGTTATCCGGAGGCTCGGGAAAGATCAGCGGTCTTCTTTCGGGCAGATGAAAGCCGTCGATCTCCCCCCGCTGTATAGCACCGAAAATGCGGTGTCGGAGCCCCTTGTTTGTTCGTTCCAGGTCGCGGAGAAGCTGCTTCATCTCCTCCCGTTGGGTGTTTTCGTCGGCAGGGCAAGAGGAAGGGACCACGGGTAGATCAGCTTCCTTTGCGAAAGCGGCGATCTCCTTTTCGGGGGCGTAGAGCAGGGGACGGATGACGTGAAGTCCCACGCGTGAAAGATAAGTAACGGGCTGGAAGCAACCGATACGCCCCTCAAAGAACAGATTGAGCATGAAGGTCTCCACCGCGTCGTCAAAATGGTGTCCCAAGGCCACCGAGGTACAGCCCTCGGCCTTGGCGGCGTTGTGAAGTGCGCCGCGGCGCAGTTTCGCACAAAGGGAACAGGGATTTTGTTCCTTGCGTACGTCGAAAATGATCTTGGCGATCTCGGAAGGCACCACTTTGTACGGAACGTCAAGAGACTCACATAGCCGCCGAATGCCACCATAAGGATCTTCGGGCATGACCTTGCCGTGGTTGGCTTCAATGTCTCCAAAGCCCATGTCCACCGTGATGGCGATGAGCTCAAAGGGAATGGGATAAAATCGGCGCAATCCCGCCATGGCGCAAAGGAGAGCCAAAGAGTCCTTGCCCGCTGAAACGCCCACGGCGATCTTGTCCCCGGGACGGATCATTTGATAATCGTCCACCGCCCGACGGGTGTAGCTGAGAATGTGTTTTTTGTGGTCCATATGAGTCCTTTCGTTGTTTAATCCGTGTCAACCATATCCCGCGAGGGGATGTGCAACGGTAAATTGTTGTTTATCTTACTAACTTTTCTTCCTACAGCGGAAGGAAAAGCGCCGCAAGCGGCACAAAAGAAGCGCCGCTGAGGGATAGAACCTACGGTTCTCCCTCAGAACCCAACTCCCATCGTGACGCACGCCGCTTTC
>JAFTIL010000017.1 GCA_017456905.1 Clostridia bacterium | reverse complement strand
GGAATTTCGAGATTTTCGCACTCGCTTTTGCTTGTACTTCTATCTCCTGTTGTTCAATTTTCAATGATCAATTTTTTCAGCCGCGCTCGCTCTCGCGCGCACAGCCTTGGTATTATACCACAACCTTCTCGCTTTGTCAAGGGGTTTTTCAAAAGTTTTTTAAAAACTTTTTTCAAGCCGCTTTCAAAGGGCGGAAGTGTTGCTCATTATACCACATCCCAATCCGTTTGTCAAGAGGTTTTGGAAAACTTTTTCAAGTTTTTTCTCTCAGCATTCATTGAGGTGTCTTTCGTCATCCTGCCGAAGCGGTTCGTCGAAATCTTGAATATTATATCACAGGATTTTAAATTTGTCAAGCGGAAAAAGGCATTTTTTCATTGTGCATATTTAACATATTTTAACGACAAAATCCGCCTTCTCTTGGGACACTCCTTTGCAATAGTCCAAAAGAGGCGAGCCACAAGGGCTCGCCTCAATCCATCATTATAATTAGGAAGGGGTTATTCCGCCAAAGCATCAAACAGATTGATGACCTCCAGCCCTTCCTTCAGGGCGTGAGTCATGGTATATAGGGTGCCGCCGCGATTCTGATAGCAATAAGCTACGCACACGTCACTGCCCTTTACCAAGCGCCGATTTCTTTCCAGCATACATCCGCTGACATAGCGTTCGAACAAAAACTCGTGTCTGTCAGCTTTGTCCAGAATATATTCATAAGTGCGGATCTCCGCCTCGGGCCAACGCTCAGTCTGGTTCCGGCAAGGAAGGATGAGCTCCAATTCAATCTGCGGATAGATTTCACGAAGCTCCAGCACCTTCAGCGCCGCTACAGTATCAAACCCTACAGCTCCTCCCGCACGAAAGACGGTAGCCCCTCGCTCAACGAGGGTGACCAGTTCCCTTTCCAGTACTCGGGGCAAGGAAAAGGCATGATCATGGGGGATGTCGCGATGGCCCGTGAAGCAGACGGTTTTGATTTCAAAATTCATATCGTCACACCTTCGATCAATCGGCAACGATTTTTCCAATCTTCAGACTTCCCGACACCGCCTCCACGCTAATCTTGATGCTACCGTCGCCATATCGGCAATAGTCTCTGGTTTTTGTCAGATCATCAAAGCCGTGAACACCGACCGAACCGCTGACGCCATCCATCGTCGCTTCAAAACCGGGAACCGTCTCAGGCAGGATCACCGACACATCCCCGCTGACGGTATCCACATTGACTCTAGATACGCCATCTCCCAAGAACAACTCGATCTTGGCCGAAACGCCATCAAAATCAGCCTCCTTGAAAGTGCCCGTAAACTTAACATTACCACTGACCGTCTCTACATCAAGGGAATCAATGAATCCGCAGTTCATGTCCACCGTCCCCGATACCACGACGATATCTGCATCATCGGCACTCATGCCAATGATCGTCAGGTTAGATGAAACAAGCTCAAGCTCCACTTTTTCCATGGACGCCAGCATACTCGCGGGGATGGCAACCGTTAATTTTTTAGACGGCGCAGAGATATTGCCAAAGCCGACAGGGCTTCTGTATTTGATCTTCAACTCTCCGTCCTCAACACACCAGCGCAGGCGGAGGGCATCGTCTCCGTCAAATTCTTCGGTGATCACCACTTCGTCGGTGTCGGAGGGCATGATGATCACTTCTCCCGCGGGCCAATCCACCGACAAGCTCTTGACGGTCTCCCGGGTCGCGCCGTTCCCTCTATGATAGTTAGCATCATTATAATCATATCCTCCGAGGCTGAAGCCATAAACCGACCATTCGCCGTCCAGCATCATAGCGCATGCAAACACCCCTACGAGCAACAAAAGCACCACAGACCAGACGATAATGCGCGCCACGGCGCCCTTATTTATGGGTTTGTTATCGGGTTTCTTTACATTATAATAATTATAATTCATAATAGCCTCCCTTCACGGGTCAGGAACGCAGGTCAAAACAGGCCTTGACAATGTTTTCCACAGCGGCGGCAATCAGCCAGATGAGCCAGGTGATATGCCACGCGCCGCTCCAGAAGCTAACGCCAAGATACACCGCCAGCACGACAAGCCAGAACGCTCCGCTGACGGCCTTGAACACGGCGTGGCGCCCCGTCTTTTCATTGCGAACCCCGTCTTCATCGTTGTCGTCATCCTCATCACGATCGTTTCTGCCGTCGCGCAGGCATTCAGGCTTGGTCATACCGTGGATAATATTCAGCGCAGTGGCGGCGGCGATCATCAAAAACATGACTACGAGGCCAACGATGCCGCCCACTTCATCCCAAAGGGCGCCCAAAACCACTAAGGGAAGCCAGCAAATGGTATACATGGCCACCGACAGCGCCGTCATGACGGCACCGCGATTACGGTATTTTCTGATACTCTCCTGCTCCTCGACGGTGTAGGTGCGCTCCCCTTTAGGCTGCTCCTTGGCTTCGTTTGTTTCTTCAGAAGAACCTCCGCCTACCTCTTTCTTCAGTTCCTCGATGAGTTCGCTGATATCTCCCACGCCCGAAATGACTGCGTGATAGGCCGAGGCGGGAGTTTTCCCCTCTGCGACAAGATCATCGTATTTCTCACAGAGGTCGGTATACATTTCTTCCTTTAATTCATAAGCGCGGTACGTATTGGGAGCATCCGTAAAAATGATGTCAATGTAATCTTTCAGCTTTGCTTTCATGAGTTTATACTCCTTCCCGTCATATGTTATCCACCCCGACCGAAGGGGCTTTGATCAACCTTTCGATGAGCTCGCCTGCTTCCGCCCACTCGTGCAGAAGCCTTGTATAGGCTTCCCTGCCCTTGGCGGTAATGGCGTAATAGCGGCGGCGGGCCCCCGTGCCCTCCTCTCCCCAATAAGAAGAGATATATCCCGACTCCTCCAACCGCTTAAAAGCGGTATACAAGGTGGCTTCTTTCATTTCGAACCGACCGTCGGTCTGTTTGGAGATCATGCGGCTGATACGGTAGCCGTAGCTGTCCTCTGACATGAGGGCAGCAAGGATGATGGTATCGGTATGTCCTCGGATCAAATCTGCCGTAATAGACAAGGCAACCTCCCTTCCGTCGCCAAATGGCGGCATAAATAAACTTCTCGTTAAACATGAACGTGCTTTTGGATCGCCGGCTTTCGCCCAATCCTTCGTTCCTGTCAAATACATTATATCACAAGATACCTCGCCTGTCAAGGTATTTCGTTAAAAAATATATATTATTTTTCGAACGACAAAAAGTTCTATCACAAACAGGTGTTTTTTCTGAAATTACAGTCAAATTTTTTCCGAAAAGGCCTTGACAAACCCTTTCCTTTGTGATATAATATCCAAGCGGTTTGAAAACAGGGCTTCTGCGAGTGTAGTTCAATGGTAGAATCCCAGCCTTCCAAGCTGGTCGCGTGGGTTCGATTCCCATCACTCGCTCCAATGTATGTGCCTTTAGCTCAGTTGGATAGAGCAACTGCCTTCTAAGCAGTAGGTCGGGGGTTCGAGCCCCTCAAGGCACGCCAGTGTCTTTTTAAGACGTTTTTCTTCCCATGGTGGGTATAGCTCAGTTGGTTAGAGCGCCAGGTTGTGGCCCTGGAGGTCATGGGTTCGACTCCCACTACTCACCCCATAGAAAACCCCTTGCTTATGCAAGGGGTTTTTCATTTTTAAAACGCTTTTTACAAAAACAGGCTGTTTCGCCGAACGCGAAACAGCCTGTTCGTATTTCAGGGCGAATGTCACCCTAAGAGTCAATCTTCCCTGCGCTTGAGGCAGAAGGCAGCGGCAACGGCCGTCAGAAGAACGGCGGCAGAGCCCATCACGGCGCCACATCCCTTCTTATCCTCGGTCTTGGGAGCCTCGGTCTTAGCTTCGGCGTTGGTGCTCGCCTCAGGAGCATTGGTCGCTTCCTCGGTGGGGGCCTCGGTAGGAGTTTCGGTGGGCTCTTCTGTAGGCTCTTCGTCCTCCACATCACTCAAGCCGTTTTCTCCAGCCCATGCTACGGTATAAGCCTGAGCCTCTTCGACAGAACGGAAGGTACCTGCCCAACAAAAATCAAAGGAAGCATCGTCTTCGTCGCTGACATCGAGATCAAAGAAATCAAAACGGATCAGGTTGATACGACCCTCCCACTGCTCAGAAAGGTCAACCACGACCATGTTATAGTACACGCCGTCTTCGTCCTTGTATTCAAGACAGCCTTCATCCCACAGCCCCCAGGAAGTCATATGCTCGGCATCGGCAGCCATACGATCTCCGGAGCAGTAGTACACAGCGCCGCCGGAAGCATCATAGCTACGGACCATGAAGGCGACAACGGGAAAATCAACAGCATCATAGGATACGGTGTTGCTGACGAGCCAACGGAAATACATATCCTCGGTTCTGGAAGTAAAGCGGAAGGCATTGTCACCCAATGCGGTAACGTCTGCGTTTGCCACCTGGGGAGCAGAATACAGGGAAGCATCGTAGCGGAAGGCAGGCTGATTTGCCTCAACACCGTCAGCAGGCATCATATCGGGAAACACGTTGGCATTGGTCTCAGGCTCTGCTCTATCAGAGCCGACGGGAGTAGAGGCATCGTCCTTGGAAGTGCCGTACTTGAGAATGGACAGATTTGCCTTGCCGCCCGTGGTAGCGCTGAACATAGCGAGACCGATATAGAAGTCACCATCCGGACTGATCTTATTAAACAGCTCGGTGATCTCTTTTCCACCCGCAACCAGTTCGCCGCAAACCAAGATGTTATACTGAGAACCGTCGTAGTTGACTTCCAGGGTATAGATCTGTCTGCCCTCGTCATCCTTAGTGGGAGTGGCAGAGGTCTTGCCAAGTCCGGTCATAAAGCTCTGTTCACCGATGTCGTTGCCGTCCTCAAGAACGATGCTACTGTCCACGGAAGCCGCGCCACCTGAGACATTGCCATTGACAAGACTGCTCCAGCCGGAGCCGTAACCGTTCGTATCCAGAATAGAAAAGTTCTCACTATCCCAAAGAGTAAAGGAGAGCCAGCCGTTGTAGTCGAATTCGTCCACGCGAACCTCCAGATAGATGCCTTCCTTCAAAGACTGAGCCTCGCGAGACATAACGTGGAAATAGGGCATGGTGTTGGTGTAGTCGGCACCGATGGTCTCAAAGCCATCGGAAGTATAGTGGTAGCCGGGAGCGGGCTTATAGGAGCCGTTCTCTTGTTCCTCGTCGTAGTCGTTGGCGGAGCGGCAGGTGATCCAGTCGCCTTCAATGTCAACGGCAGAGACGGTCACAGCCATAACGGGGACCATAGACAGCACCATGACGGCGGCGATGAGAGCCGCCAATATTTTTCTCATTTTCATATTATGTATTTCTCCTTTCGCGTCGGATCACGCTTGACCGATCCAACCCATGGTAATATTATATCACAATTCACGTCCAATGAAAATGTCCGAAGTCACAAAATTCAGGCCGATCAAATATGCAATTTGCCTAAAGCCACATAATTGAGAATCACTTCTTGATTCCATCATCGTGCAGCAACTCGTAATAATACACAGGCAAAGCACTCCAGCCGTGGCAAAGGCTGCCTGCATCAGCGAAATCAGAAGCACCGATGATGGTCTCCCAGAAGGTGGTGGCGCCGCCGCAGAGCATATAGAGGTAGTCACGATCCAACTCATCCAGGATGACGGAGGCATACTTCTCCTTGTCCACCGCCAAAAGGGCGTCGAAACGGAATGCATTCATGGACAGGGTGTTGGGCACCAGGTCGATACCCACCTCGGTCTTTCCGTTGGTGGCCATGGCCTGAAGCATCACCGTGGTATCCACCCCCTCGGCAGCACCGCAGAGCATGGCCAGGGATTGGGTCAGCACAGTATACCAGCCGTGGTGAACGTTTTCAAAAGACTCAAACAGTTTACTCTCGGAGTTGTAAAACATCTTGGCAATGGCGGCGTTGAGCGCCTTCACCCGTGCCCGCAAATCAGCGGCGTACTCGTCCTTGCCCAGTGCGTCACAAATCTTGGCGAAGGACTGCATAGCCAGCGAATAGAAGCAGTTGATGGGGCACTCCAACCGTCTATCTACCGTTCCAAAGTGGCCGTTCATGGTCGCCGACCATTCATAGAAGTTCCAGTAGTCATTCTTTCCGGTGGGACCTTTGCCGTAGAAATTCTCGATGACACCCTCGGGTTGTACCTTCTTATGGAAGGTGTTGATGATAATATCCAGTTGGTCAAAATAAGTGGCGGCCAGGGTGGTATCCCCCGAATAACGGAGGTATTCCTCCATCTGCACAAAGTACATACAGGAAAAGGCGGGGATGGGGAAGTCCAGTCCTGCGGGATAGCAGAGCATGAGCAGACCATCAGAGCGGACACCGTGGGCGATCAACTCCAGCGAGGCGCGGGGCGCCTCAAATTCATTGAACGCGTAATAGCCACAGAGCATCTGGTTGCGGGAGTCCATGGTATAGAGCGCCTGCTCACGCCAAGGGCAATCCTCGTAATGCTCGTGATGACAATGAATGAGAGTGTTCTCGCAGACCTTGTAGATGGTATCACGGAGCAGGTTGCCCGATTGGTAATTCTTGACGTTGAAGGGATAGATGGTGGGACGGACGCCCGCATAATGCACCGTGACCTCGTGAGCGTGGACAAAGAACTGGAGATAACGGCAACCGAAGCGGCGGAAGGTGTGTAGATATTGATTCCTCCCCTTCTTTAAGTACAGATCACAGAAAAAGCCGCGGATGGAGGTACGACAACGACCGTCATACAGATGCTCACCAAACCCGATGTCCACCTGACAGTCGTGGGGAACCTCCAGATCAATGTCAAGGAAGCCTGCCGTCTCCTCATAGAGGTCGATGATGAAGTAGATGCCCGTCTTGTCCTTGTCGCTGTCGCCCAAAGCGAGACGGGTAGGCTGGGTCATCTTGATGTCTCCCTCCTTGCGAAGCTCCCCGAAGAAGCGGTAGGAAAGGGGGGCGTACTGCATATTGACATGGGGATGAGGCGTGGGATCGGTATAAGTGAACGCACCCGTACCGAAAAACTGTCCCTGCATACGAGGCTCAAGGGTCAGCTTCTTGTTGGGGCGGATGTGAAAGTCGGTAGAAATGGTGGGTACAGTACGGCTCATTTCAAAGCCTGTGGGCATATAGTCCGGCTCACGGAAGCCGTCGTAGCCCTTGATATCATAGTGATAAGTAGGACCAAGCTGACCTGAGATGAGGGAACCCTTACCTGAAATGTAGTCGAGAGACTTACGGGAGAGCGTGTTTTCGCTCGTATAGTCAAGGATATTCCCTACATCGTCAGCGATCTCGTAGATCAAACCCGCCTCGCCCTTTTGATAGGTCTGGGAGTCTATACCGTAATACCAGACGGTGACGGCCACATGGTTGCGACCATCCTTCACATAATCGGTAATCTCCACACGGTCATAGACCTTATAGTCAGGGTAGTCGGCGTACTGGCCGAAGGCGGCCAGCTCACCGTTCAGCCAAACGGTATAGTTAGAGTCCGAGGCGATGGACAAATAGTACCTCTTGTCCTCGGTCTTGGGCGCATCAAAAGACGAAACGAAGTCGCAGAATTCATCGATGCCGGGGATATCTTTGCGCCAGATCCAGGCGGCGCAGGTAAAGGGAGTGGACATAGGAACACCTTCCTTATCTTTAATTTTATTACTTTACTATCGGCTCACAAACCCATGCGGGGATGTCCTGATTTTGCAACAATTCCGCGGCGGTACGGGCCGCCTTTTCATCGTCAAACGCCCCAAACACCGAGGGGCCGCTGCCGCTCATCATGGCAAAGACAGCACCTACCTCCACGAGGGTCCTTTTGATATTTCCCGCTTTGCTGTGAGTAGGCAGGACGGCGGCCTCGAAAATATTGTAAGCGTACTTCCCTGCTCCACAGAGGTCACAATTTTTCAAGGCACCCAATTGGGCGACCAGCGCATCGGTCTTGGAAATGTAGGCCGTACCGTCAAAATTTTCGTACATCTCGTCCAGCTTCTTGTAGGCGGCAGGGGTTGACACACCTTCTCCCGCGCAAGCGATGACCAGATAGCAAGGAGGCAGAGGGCCGCAAGGGGTAAGGATCTCCCCGACCCCCTCGGTGATCTGTGCGCCGCCTGTGACACAGAATGGTACGTCAGCGCCCAAGGAAAGACCAATGCGGCAAAGTTCTTCGGACGTTAAAGGCCTACCCGTAAGCTCATTCAGTCCTTTCAGTACGGCGGCGGCGTCGGTGCTCCCCCCCGCCATACCTGCGGCGGCAGGTATGCGTTTTTCAATGTGGATATGCAGATGGGCATTTCCCTTTCCGGTAGCGGCGAAAAAAGCCTCTGCCGCACGGAGTCCCAAATTTTTTCCATCGGTAGGCAGATCGGGATTGGTACAGGTCAGGGTGCGGCGGGGTTCTTCCCCCTCAGCCGCAGGAGACAGTGTCAGGGTGACGGTATCACAGAGGCTTACAGATTGCATCACACCGCTGATGGTGTGATAACCGTCAGGTCGGCGACCCGTAATATCCAGAAACAAATTGATCTTGGCGGGCGCGGAAAGAGACAAGGTAGCCATGGCTTACCTCTTTCTCATCTCAGCAAAGCCGTCCACATCGTTGACACGGGCAGGCAAGAGGCGGATCGAGAAGCCGAACTGCTTCTCCGAAAGCTGCCAGCGGGCATGCAGGCCGGGGCCGCAAGAGTTAGAACCGATACCCGATTGGATCATATCCAGATTCACACAGGTCTCCTTTATGGGGACCAGTTCGTAATCGTGGGCCGTGTCGGTGAGCTGCATGGGGGTATAATGGGCACAGTTGAAGCTGAAATCATCTCCTGCAGTGACAGCCATGAGTCCATGGCCCTCCAGACCCGATACAGCCACCCAACGGGTGTCAGCGTGAGCCATATTTTCCTGGGGTCTGACATAGGGCTCAAAATGATCGTTGACTTTGGTCTTGTAAACACCCTGCTTGGAGGCGTGACGCTTATCACGGTAAGACTCCACGGGGCCGCGGCCGTAATAGGTCAGATTCTCGGTTCCCTCGGGCATGAGGAATTCCACGCCGAATCTGGGCAGGAAGGGAGCGTTCTTATCAAGAACCTCCACGTCGTAGTCCAGCTTGATACCACCCTCGGCGTATACGGTATAGGTAGCCGTCATCTTCATGAGAGGACGTTGGATGGCCCCACCCATGGACAGGTGAGACGTAATGGTCACCGTTTTGTCATCAGCGGCAGAAACGGCAACGTCATAGCACTTGACGTTCATGCGATGATAGCCCGCGTTCTGCCATGCGTGGCGGATATTTCTGTCATTATCGGTGGGCGCACGCCAGATGGTAGGCTTTACAGGGGTTGACAGCAACTCCTGTCCGTCGTCACAGATGGATGTCAGCAAGCCCGTGTGCTTGTCGATCACGTAGACGGTAGCCGCGGTAGTCACGGTAACCGCCTCGGGAGTATCGGTATAGGAGATCTCCGCGTAGGGGGAGAAGGTCTCGGTGAGAGTCGCAACTGCCTCGGCCGTCTCGATCTTGATCTGCTCAAAGCCCACCTCATATCCTGCGGGGGCCCAGGGCATAGGGATATTTTGGGTAGCGGTAACGGTCAGGTATACGTCTCCTTCGGCGGGGATGATCTCAGAGGGAATGTGGAGCATGGCAGTCTCCTGGGGCTCTATGAAAAGCTGTGCCCGGCCGCTGACCAAGGATGTTCCGTCCTGCTCCAGATCCCAGGTGAAATTCAGATCACCAAGTTCGGTAAAGTAACGCAGGTTGCGGATAACAGCCTCTCCCGTAGATCGATCAAAGCTTTCTACACGGAAGGGCTTGATGACCTGCTTGTATTCCATGAGGCCGGTGTGGGGACGGCGGTCGGGATACACAAGACCATCCACGCAGAAGTTGCCATCGTGGGGGAAATCACCGAAATCACCGCCATAGGTAAAGTGGGGATTAGCGTAGATATCGTCGCCAATGACAAAGGAGTGGTCGATAAACTCCCAGACACAGCCGCCCATGAAGCGATCCTCAGAATAGATGAGATCCCAGTATTCCTTGAGACATCCGGGGCCGTTGCCCATAGCGTGGGAGTATTCGCAAAGGAAAAGGGGCTTGGAAAACAGATTTCTGTCGAAATAGTCTCTCTTGATTTCCTCGGAAGAAGGATACATCCGGCTCTCCACATCGATGTAATCACACTCCAAAGCGGTGCCGATCTCGGCATCGGTCTTGTCCTTGAATTCTCCATGGAGCTTGTTACTCCAGCGGCGGGATGCATCCTCACTGTGGACAAGATTCTTGGGATCACGGGCGTGGATATACTCGCTCATGAGGCGGTGGTTCTTGCCCACGCCCGACTCGTTACCCACAGACCACATAAGAACGCAGGGATGGTTCTTGTCTCTCTCATACATTCTCTCCATGCGGTCGAGATAGGCGGCGGTCCATGCGTCGCTGTCGGTAAACTGATCCCAGTTGCCCACCACGGCCATACCGTGGGTCTCTAAATCTGCTTCATCTATAACATAGAAGCCGTATTCATCGCACAGGGCAGTAAATCTGGGGTCATTGGGGTAATGGCTGGTGCGGATGGTGTTGACGTTATGGCGCTTCATAATCATGAGATCCTCGATCATGTGATCAAGGGGTGTAGCGGAGCCGAGATAAGGATGGCTGTCGTGGCGGTTGACACCCTTCAGCTTGACCTTTTGGCCGTTAACGTACAGTACGCCCTTTTCAACGCGGTAATCGCGGAAGCCGAGTCGCAGAGGGATGATCTCTTCTCCACACTCAATAAGCAACGTATAAAGCTCGGGCGTCTCGTCGCTCCACAGGAGGGGATTGGCCACAAGGATCTCCAGGGTTCCCTCGCCGTCGATAGTGACGTGACCCGAAAAATCCTGAATATCATAGGGATCCAGAAATTTATAGGACAGCTCGGCCTTCCCCGTGGTCTTGATGTCCACGAGGCAGGTGCCCGCGTCGTATTTGGCGTTCAGCACGGGACGGGCATGGATGTCCGTGATGTGCACGGGGTCACGGAGCAGAAGATAGACCTCTCGGAAGATGCCCGACCAGCGGTACTTATCCTGATCCTCCAGGTAAGTTCCGTCGCACCATTTCAGCACAAGCACCTTGATGTCGTTATCACCCGCGACGAGGTACTTTGTCACGTCGAATTCGCTGGTCATGTGGCTGACCTGGCTGTAGCCCACAAATTGGTTGTTGACATAGAGATAGAAACAGGAGTCCACCCCCTCAAAGTTGAGGTAGACCTTCTTTTTGAGCATTTCGGGATGGATACGGAAGGTGCGGTGATAAAGACCGCAGGGGTTATCATCGGGGACGAAGGGCGGATCTACGGGGATAGGATAGACCACATTGACGTAGTTAGGGGTATCGTAGCCACGGCCCATAAAGGTCTGCCAGGAACGGGGGACGGGCATTTTGTCCACGCGGTGAGGCATAAATCCTTTGGCACAAAAGTCGGGAACGGCATCTACCGAGGGGTAAAAGGTAAAATCCCAGGTGCCACACAGGTTTTTTACAAAGAGGCTCTCGGCACGGTTACCCTCCAAGGCAACGGTCTCTGTATGATAGGGTATAAAATAAGCTCTCGGAGCCTCGCAACCCACGTGGAGGGTGGCGGGGTCCTGATGATAATTGGCTGTTTTGATGAATTCGTTCATGGTCAAGTTCCTTTCTTTTGTGGAAAGTTTATCAATATATATGATACCACGAAGGGTGCAGGATGTCAAGAGGCGGAGGGAAATTTTGGCGACAAGTGCATCTGTGACAAAGCCTCCCCAAAACCAGTGAATATTCCCTCGTGGAAAAATTTACAATTACCCCTTGCATTTCGCCGCTTTATATATTATAATAATTATATGATGTATAACTCTGTCCGTTTGGACGGAAGGAAAGGAATCCTCCATGAATCAATCCCCTAAAAGTGCTCACCCAGCGCTGACTCTGCTACGCAAGCTGACGGTCACCGCCTGCTGTGTCTTTACCGCGCTGACCATGCTTCTGCTTCTTATTCAATGGCTGATTGAGCAAAATCTGGATAAATCCATAAACGCCAAGGTCTTTCTTATGCTACTGCCCCTGTCTCTCTGCATTGCCGGTGCGGATATGATCCGCAAAACCGACAAACTCCCCACGGGCAGCAAGATCATCCTTCACCCCCTGCTCTGCCTCGGCGGTATTTTTCTGGCCTACCTGCCCTATATGATCGCCAATGATTTCTCGGCAAGCACGGTGCTTGTCCACATGGTATTCTTCGCGGCTGTGTATGGCGTGGTTACCGCTACCGTTTGCCTGATCACCATGGCTATGGGCAAAAAGAAGGAAAAGAAAGAGCCTATACCCTATAAATCTCAATTCAATCTCGACAAAAAATAACGGAAGGATCACTGTTTCATGAATATCACTTCTCCCAAAAATTATTATAAAATTTTGATGGGTCTGCTCATGGCCACAGGTGTTTTGCTATTGGTAACAGTCATTTGCCTTATCAGCTTCCTGGTGGCATCGTCCCCCAAGGATCCCGCCAATCCCAAAGATACCGTGAAAGAAGGCGCCTCTGTCTCCGATCCCGCTGATACAAGTGCCCCTGTGGTCAACCCCAACGTGGGTCAAACACCCCTGCCCGAGACCCCCGACGCGGGTATCGAGTACCAGGACAAGCTGATCTTCGTTGGCGATTCCCTCACCGCTCATTTGGTAGCCCGCGAGGTCCTGACGGCAGGAAAGATGACCAAGCAAGTCTGGCGCACCGAAAATAATATGCTCAACCTCAACAGTGAGGTCACTGCCGCCAAGATCATCTACCCCGAGACGGGAGAGAGCATGACCATTGCGGAGGCCGCAGGCAAGGCCAAGCCCGAGATCATGATCGTCACCCTTGGTACCGACTGGGGCGTGTCCTTCCTCACCGAGGCCGATTTCAAATCTTGTTATACCGCCCTCATCCGTGATATTCAGGCCGCTTCTCCCGAAACGACCGTGATCCTGCAATCCATCTTCCCCGTGACCACCTATTGCCAAAGCACAAAACTGACCAACGAAAAGATCGACGTCTGCAACGGTTGGGTACGAGAGATCGCCGCCGAGTGCGGTTGCCCTTATCTGGACACACAAACCGTGCTCAAAGGTGAAGATAATGCACTCAAGCCTGAATATTGTAACAGCTCCGACGGCATCCACCTCCATAAAGAGGCTTACGTCGTTATTTTGCAGTATATCCGCACCCATGCCTACACAAAATAAGTAAAAATGATTTGGAGGAACACACGTTGAAAAGAATTCTTCTTCTCTCCCTCGCCGTTATCATGATCCTCTCCCTGCTCACCGCCTGCGGCGGTGACGAATACCGCGACGATTTGACCTCCGCCCAGGTGATGGAAAAGATCAAAACCGCCATCCCCTCCGAGGAAGGCTACCGTCAGGTCAGCGAAAGTTATATCTCCGCCTCCATGTGGGGAGAGAATTACACCGTTCTTCTTGAGAACATCACCGACCACTGCATCATCGTATCTGAAAAATCCGACGTGAATATCGACGAAGTGGGCGTGTTCCACGTTAAGGACAGCGCAAAGGTAGCAGAGCTCAAAGCCATTGTAGAAGCATACGTGGAGGGGCAGACGCTCCGCTTCCGCGACCTGCTGATCAGCTATAATCCCGACGAGCTTCCCAAACTGGACGAGGCCGAGGTAGAGGTCTGCGGCAACTATATCTACTACTCTATTCTCTCCGAGGCCCGCACCGAGGCGGCCGAGAACGCCTTTGAAGGTGCGATCAAGATCACGAAATAAAACCCAAAGCAAAAAAGATAAGTGTAGCGATGAGGTATCCCTCACAGCTACACTTTTTTATTTACATTCATACCATCGACCCTGCCACGTATTTTCGCGGAACATCAGCTTATCGATGTCGTTGATAACCGCCATCTTTTTGATACTCCATAGGGGGGCCAACAGCTCTTTGCCGTTACCATCCCCCGTGAGTCTGGCAATCACGGTCTCCGGCGGAAGCACCTCCAGACACCCGACCACGGCTGCAACGTATTCTTCGCGGGTCATGGGCGTGTATGCCCCCTGCTCGTACAGCTCCCCCAACACCGTCCCACGCAGAACGTGAAGCAGATGGAGCTTGACCATGGTGGGGCGGAGGCGAGCCACCTCTCTCATGCTGTCCAGCATCATGGAAAGATCCTCTCCCGGCAGTCCCAGGATCATATGGACACAGGTATTGATCTTAGAGGAAGCCCGAATCAAACGTGTATAGCCATCTTTGAAATCCGCAAAGCTGTGGCCTCGGTTGATATATGCGGCCGTAATGTCGTGGGCTGTTTGGAGACCAAGCTCCACGGTAAGCACGGTGCGCTCGGCCAGCTCTGCCAGATAGTCTACAGTCTCAGGCGGCAGACAATCGGCGCGCGTGGCAATATTCAACCCCACCACACCTTCAAACGAAAGAGCCTCTTCAAATTTTTCCCGCAGAATACGCGCAGGAGCATAGGTATTGGTGCGCGCTTGGAAATAGGCGATACAGCGATCCGTGGCCCACTTCCCCGACAACCGCGCCCGCTGGGTTTCGTATTGCACTCGTAAGGGAAGGTCGGCAGGCAAGGCAAAGTCTCCGCTTCCCCGAATTGAGCAATAAATGCAGCCGCCCACTCCGCAGGTGCCATCCATATTGGGGCAGGTAAAGCCGCCGTCCAAAGGGATCTTGGCGCACTTCCCGCCGAAGGTCTTTTTCAACCAATAATCATACGTTTGATACCGTTTATGGCTGTCACTCAAGGGGTAGGGATTTAATTCTTTTTGGGTCATATCCACCTCATTCTGCCGACCACGCCTCGGCTTGTTGACAAAAGATGTGGCATAGCTCGGCGTACAGAGGCAGATCCAGCGGTCCCTGCAAGGGAGCGTAAAGCCCGCGAATGCATCCCAAAGGTGCGCGAGAAGCCGCCGCCTCTAATCGTGCAAGGTAAGCCCCGCGAGACACGGGGAGGTCTACGTGCAGGAGCGATGACACACCTGCCTCCAGGTAGGCAGCGGGGTCATCTCCCACAACAGTCAAACGAGGCAGACGGCCGCAGGAATCAAGATAATCTCGAAGAGGGCAAATGGCATGAGACGGCATATCTGCAAGTGTCAACGCCATGCCGTGCTTGACACAAGCCTCCCCCAGCAAACGCAAAAGCTGGCAGATGAGCAGAGCATGAGCATCAGCGTCCAGGTGTTCCCCTTTTTGCAAAGCGGCCACCGACAGCGCGGACATATAGGCATTGGGGCGAACAAAGGAGGCCAAGGACTGCAAATTGACAGTCATCTCTAAAATTCCCCGTGCCACGCAAGCGTCAGCCAACCGTTCCACGGCTTCACTCATAAGCTTTCCGCCCTCCTGAAGATTCAAGGGCTGACACAGGGGAGAGGCCCAAAGAGTTTTTCCCGAGGGATCGTCAATATACAGGGTCATGGCCTTTCCTCCATAGGGGCTCTCCCCTACGGGCAAAGCCATCAATTCGGTCACCGTCAGTGGCAGGATGATACGCTGAATTCCGAAAAAACTCGGCAGATCTGCTACCGTGAGCGGGCTTTCCCGCAAAGCTTTCCCTGTTCTCTCCCAAAGCGTTGGCAAAGTATCAGAGCACAGCGGCATTTCAGCGCCGAAGGCTCGGGACAGCAAACACTTGACAGCTCCCACATAAGGATGACCGCCCCATAGGGGCATCACACGGCACAAGGCCTCCGCCTTATCGTAATCCGATGCCCCGCCCGTGATCAAGGGTTCCTCCACTCCGGACATTCGCATCATGCGGTTCAAGCCCGCGTGGGTACCCAGGCCCAAAAGCTCGGACAGATTTGACAGCGGGCTTTCGTCAAGAAACGTCCTGCTCTCGGCATAACCCGTGAGTCCTTCTGTTTTCATAAGTGTCCACAAAGGGATCTGTTCCCGCATCATGGTATCTCCTTTTCTTACGTAATGGTTTCATTATACCCTTGATCCTGGATTCTGTCAAGGGGATATGCACATTTGTCCGTAGTAAAAAGCGGGAGAAAGATAACCTTTCTCCCGCCGGGTTCATTTCTTAAGACGTTTTTTTCGCAGGGTTTTCATGATCAGTATGGCAATACCAGACGCAGCACCGCCAAGGAAACCGCCGGAGATTATAGCTAACCCGGGCAATCCCACAGCACCCAACAATCGGGCATACCACTTGACTTCAGGGATATCAATACCGGGGAGTGTCACTGTTTCTTCGCTCCGTGTCTCAGGCTCGGTAGGACGCTCACTTTCGGGCATGGTGTCTCTCTCTGTCTCTGGGATGGGTTGTGTATCGGTTTCGGGATCAGTCACAGGCTCGGTACTTTCCTCGGTGTCAGGTTCGACGGTATCTGTGGGCTCTTCAGTTTCTGAAGGCTCTTCCGTATCCGTCGGCTCCTCGGTATCGGGCTCGGTGTCGGGTGTTGTTTCCACGGGGGGAAGAGCAGGCAAGGTCTCCTCGCTTCGATACCCGCAGGTCTTACATTCAGCGTAGCGATGACCCTCTACCTCAGGTGCGGGCTGAACGTCTACGATCCATGAGCCATAGATATGTCCCACGGCCTGTGTCTCGCTGTCTCGGTAGCTGTCGCCGCAACGGGTACAGGTATGAGTAGTATAGCCTTCCTCCACACAAGTCGGACGGGTGACCGTGTGCTTATAATGATGCCCTGTCTTTTCCGCCAGCAATCTATCACAAACGGTACAGACGGAATCCTGCGTGCAGGTAGCATCGCCATTGGGCGTGTGCCCCTCAGCCTCTACCTTGTGATCGGTATAGGTATCATAGCAAACAGAACAGGTATGGGTCGTATAACCGTTCTCGGTACAGGTAGGCTCAGTCACCACCGACTCATAATCGTGCCCTGCGGCCTCGATCTCGTCGGCGATATAAGTATCTTCACATTTCGGACAGGTGTAGGTAGTATACCCATCCTCGGTACAGGTAGGCGGGATCACCACCGACTCGTAATCGTGTCCCTCAGCTGCGACCTCGTCAGAGATATAGTTGTCTTGACAGACAGCACAGGTGTAAGTGGTGTAGCCATTCTCGGTACAGGTGGGCTCAGTCACCACCGACTCATAATCGTGCCCCGTAGCTTCAGTCTCGTCACCCACGTACGCATCATGACATACCGAGCAGGTATAGGTGGTATAGCCGTCCTTGGTGCAAGTAGGTTCAGTCACCACCGACTCGTAATCGTGGCCTGCAGCCTCGATCTCGTCGGCAATATAAGTATCTTCACATCTCGAACAGGTGTAGGTGGTGTAACCGTCCTCGGTGCAAGTAGGCTCGGTCTCCTCAGTCTCATAGCTGTGACCGAGAGCATCCACTTTGATTTGAGCAACCAAGACCTCGCCGCAGACGGAGCACTTAACTCCTGCGGTCAGACCCGTTTCGGTACAGGTGGATGCAACGGCGGGGATTTCCTCCTCGGTGTGTCCTACAGCAGACAAAACCTGAGTTTTGATCTCTCCGCAATTCTCTCGCTCGCAAGTATACTTGAGCGATCCTTCTTCAGTACAGGTAGGGGCAACGTCAACGACACCTTCATCCCAATCATGCCCCAAAGCGGGAATCTCACCTTCACCCATATAGAAGTCACAACGGGAGCAAGAACTTCCTGCAGCTTGTCCGGGAGTCGTACAGGTGGGATTCACCTCGGTTTCATAAATCATATCATGATCCAGGGCATCTTCAACTGTGGTCTTAGTTGCGACGCAACGGATACATCCGTGTGTTCTGATACCGGACTCGGTACAAGTAGGTGCTGTGGTCACTTCGCCCTCGTCCCATTCGTGTCCCGGCGCGGGGATGGTTTGGACTTCTCGGCGCAATTCCTTGGAACAATCGGAACAATAAACAACACTATCATAAGAGCCGTCTTCTTCACACTTGGCCTCTATTCTGTTCTCTTCGATTGCCTCGGCTTCAGTATGACCGACGGGATCGACAGGCTCGGTGTAAGTATGAGTTTCATCATGCTGACAGGTGTAGGTCTTTTCGCCTTGTGTCTCACAGCTGGGCTTCGTGGTCATCGTGCCCTCGTCCCATTCGTGTCCCAGCGCGGGGATGGTTTGGACTTTTCGGCGCAATTCCTTGGAACAGTCAGAACAATAAACAACACTATCATAAGAGCCGTCTTCTTCACACTTGGCCTCTATTCTGTTCTCTTCGATTGCCTCGGCTTCAGTATGACCGAAGGCAGGCACAGGTTCGGTGCGCGTATGGGTTTCGTCATGCCGACAAGTATATGTCCTTTCACCATCTGTCTCACAGCCGGGCTCCGTGGTAATCTTGCCTTCGTCCCATTCGTGTCCCATAGCCGGTTTCACCACGGCAGTACATTCGGTACAGATCTGAGCGGTGGTACAGGTGGCCTCGTCGCCGGGGGTGTGGCCCTTAGCCGCAACCTCTTCCTGGGCGATCAAGATCTCTTTGCAAACGGAGCACTTAACTCCTGCGGTCAGACCCGTTTCAGTACAGGTGGGTGCAACGGCCGGGATCTCTTCTTCAGTATGACCTAAAGCAGGGGTCAGCACGGCATTACAATATTTACAGACCTCTGCCTCTGTGCAAGTAGCCTTGTTGGCAGACGTATGATACAGGCGATATACGGGATACAGGGAAAGCTCCTTGACAACTTCGGTAGTTTCCAGGACAGGGTATACATCCTCCACCGATTGAGGAAGCGGCATGGGGGTTAGAGACCAGCCCACAAAGGTCAAGAGCGCACCGTTTTCAGCATAGACCTTCGGCAGTTTCACATTTTGGTTGTCAAGCAAAGACGAGCCAAAGATCAGACGCTTGCCGGAGATCAGATCTCCTGCGTGGGTATAGAAGTTGATCTTGACAGTCTTACCAGAAACTACCCGGGTCTCACCACTCATGAGGGTGGAAAAGGTACCACCCTCAGGAAGCGCATCAGCATCGCGTGCGGTGATCTCCCCCGCCACATAAGCATCATACAATCCCTTTTCGGCTTCCGTCATCTCGGGTGCGGAGGGAGCCTCTCCGGGATCCTCCACAACCTCGGGAGCATCACCTGCAGGGGAGATCTCAGCGGGCAGATCGGGCGCATAATAGGTGTCAGGCACTTCATCGGGCATCTCACCCGGATGTTCCGCTTCAGCAGGGGGATCGCCGGGATAGGGTACCTCCGGCACGTCATCGGAGGTTTGGGGCGGATGGGGATAAGCCTCCAACGGAGCCATTTGGTTTTTATCCTCAAGGATCAGTTCAGACTCCACTAATTCGGTCAGATTTCTGCCGAAAATAGCCGTATCTATATCCAACGTCGCAGCATCGTCCATGAGCCATCCCTGGACGTAAAGATTGCCAAGGAATTGTAAATACGTGTCTAAAGCGCCTTTGCTTTGGAGGGTATCGTATACGAATTCCACCTCGCCAAGTGCGACCATGCTACGGTACAGCGCCTTCATCCAAGTGGTCATCTCGTCACGATTGGCAATATAGAATTCGTATTGCTCTTCTCTGCTTGTAAGAGCCTTATAAGCATCGACCAGCTTGCGGAGAGCCCTTGTAGCATCCACCGACGTATAGACATCCTCCTTGTTTTGGATATCGGGTACGTTCAAAAGCTCATCCTTGTTATTCAAAATATAATCAACGGCTCCACTGTTAAGAACGCCCTCAAAGCTATAGCCCGAAATATGCGACTTGATAAACATCCGATCCATGACGGCGAGCTGTGACAGCACGATCGCCATATCCGCTTCATACTGTGCCTTCAATTCAGGACTGGCGTTGACCAATGCCATATAAGCCTCGTAGGCTTCCAGATCACTTTGATATTTTGTCCACGCCTCATAGGCAGCCTTCTGCTCCAGATAGGCATTCATGGCGGCTTCCTTCGCGTCGTGATCCTCCCACCATGCGTCATACACAGCCTTCTCTTTCAAATAGTCTTCGTAGGCTTTGGTAGCCGTCACCCACGCATCGTACGCCGAAAGATAAGCATCATACGCTTCTTTTTGGGGCGTCCACAATCCCAACGCAGTTTCATAGAACTCCATGGCAGCCATCAGCGATACGGCGGCCTTGTGAGCCTCGTTGACCATCTCCAAGGCAACATCCTCGGAAAGCGTGAAGGACGCGGCAAAATAGACCTTGATGGACTGGTCTTCCTCGCCTGCCAGATAACCGCGGTACAGTTCCAGATCAGAATCATAACTCATATCCGTGATTTCGCCCGTTTCGGTATTCTCGGCAAGCAAGGGCATCCACATGACGGTAATGCCATCAGTTGTGGTATAGACATAGTCGTACGCCAACACCAACACGCCGTCACCGCTCACGTGAGCGTAGGTCTTGTCGCGGGGGATGGCGGCAGTATACAAAACGTATCGGCTATGGTTGTTCAGATAATCAATCTCTGAAGCGGGAATACCGCCTAACAGTCCCGCCACCACCTCACCTTGCGGCATGACGGTATCAGTACCCTCGGGATCTGTAAAATAGTAAGACAGCGTTTCATCCCTTGTCTCTGCTGCGACAGGGTTCAAAAAGCAGGTGATGCTCAAAGCGAGAGAAAGCGTCAAAAGCACCCAACGTGCTATATGATTTTTCAGCGAAACGGATGCTCCGCTGCGAGTTTTCCGTCTATGTATCAATAATTGCATATTCATCTCCAACCTGCCTCTCGGCAGCACAAAGATATTTTTCAATTCGCCCGTGTTGCTAGATCAAACTCCACGTTCGGGGAGAATCGTGCTGAACACAATAATCCATGGTTAAGTATACCACATAATACGATAAAAATCAAGATGATTTGGGGGTAAAAAAGCAGGACGCACTCAAAAAAGAGTGCGCCCTTTGATTATTCATCTTCTTCAGTATTCTGCGTTTTCAGTTGTGCCGCGAGCATCATATCCTTAACCTTCATGAGCCGCGTGGTGTTACCGCGTTCATTTTCCTCAAGCTTCATCTTGATGGTCTTGATGGTCTCAAGGTAGCGGGGCATCATGATATACTCCAGAGCATTGACACGGCGGCGGGTCTTTTCGATCTCCTCCGCCAGCATTTGCGCGGTCTTTTCCAGCTCCGCCATGCGGACGAGATCCGTGAGGATCCCGTTCAATTCCCTCAGAGATGCATCCAATTCGCCAGAAGTAAAGGCCATGCCGTAGTTATAGCTATCGGAACCGCCCTCGCCCGTAACCTCCAAGGAGTATACAGGAACGGTCACGCTCATGAGGTTCTTGTAGGATACGTCCAACCGCCCTTCCCTTTTAGAAAGAAGCATGGCCTCCTTGAGCATTTGAGGACTGCTCACCGCGCTGGCGATGCTGAAGCTGTTGTGCACGGCACCCAACGCCGCCTCGACGCGAATACGAAGCTCCTTGTCCTCGCGTACCACTTCGAGAAAGCGCTTCATCAGCTCGTCGCGCTTGTCCTTCAGCAGCTTGTGACCGCGGCGGGCAGTTACGTAGCGAGCCTGCACCTTTTTCAGTTCCATTCTGGTGGGATTTACTCTGAGTTCAGCCATGGGAACAGTCCTTTCTGTTTACAGAACAAAAATTTATAAGAGATAATTATTTCGTAAGCTTAATGGAGGAGACGATCATGGTGTCACCACCAACGGAGTAGTCAAAGAAATCAAAGCGCAAGGAATTGATGGTGCCCGTCCACCAAGTGTAATCCGACAACTTGATCTTCAGGGTATGGAATTCACCATCAGTTTCCAGATTGGCCATTACCTGGCAATCAGCTGTCTCGCTGGTCACGTTACCCGCGCACACAAAGACCTGAGTGCGCGTTGCGTGCTGGGAGTTATCGACAGAAACCTTATAAGTGATCTCCAAATAATCGTAATCCTCGGCCTTCAGCGTGTCCAGGGACTTACCGTAATTCAAGCGTACGATCGCATCGGTCATATCAGGAGTCTTGCCCACATCATTGACCACCAGCATCAGACCCTCGGAGGTCACAGATGCGCTGGCGTTGTTCGTGCCGTTAAGCACCTCCGACGACTCGGGCTTTGTGAAATCAATATTGGTATAATCCAATACGGCACCATCGCCCGTTTTATAGTAAGCGTCCTCCGGGTCGTCCGAAACAGTGATCTTGACATCACAGGACATATCCTTGTAGGTCACGGTCACGGTGGTCTCGCCCTTAGCCTTTGCAGTCACGATACCCTTGGCGTTTACGTCTATGATATTGGTGTCATAGCCCGTAAAGGTCAGATTGATCTTGGGCTCGTCCACGTAATGCTCCTCGAAGGAACCGTCGCTGAACCACAACTTGGTGCGAATCTGGGGACGGTAATCGCCGCGCTCACCCATGTAAATGGTATAACTGTCGTATACAGGCTCAAAGGCCACGGGAGGATTACCGGGAACCTCCTCCTCGGCCACCTCGGTGATGTTTACGTAGAACACGTTGAGCAGTTCATCGCCGTAGTGCACCTCCACCACAGTAGAGCCAACACCGCGGATGGTTGCCATGATACCTTCAATGGTAATGACGCTCTCATCATAAACCTTGAAGCTGACGTTCTCATCACGGCGGTCAAGCTGAATGCTTTGGAAATATTCGTCATAAACGCGAACAATAATGGGGAAGCTCTTCTTGGCCAAGCCATATTCGTATACATCACGCTGTGTACGCACCATGATATAGTTACGTTCGCCCTCAGCCACAGCAGGAGCACGGTTGACGGGATCGGGCAAGCATGCCACCTTCTTTTCGGCGGCCATGCGCTCCAGATAGCCTTCCTTGTCGGTCAGGGTCAGGGTAATGGGCTGGACACGGGTGTTCCACGTACCCCAGCCCTCACCGTATGCATAGATCACGCGGAGCTTATCAGCGTCCTCGGTCAGATTGATGTGACCGTTTCTGCGAGAGGACAAGCCTGCGTTGTGCAGGTGAGAATAGGTATCCTTACGGACAATGTCCACCAGTTCAAAATGGATACCGTCGTTGGACTCATAGAAGCCCAGCCAACTGGCGGCGCCCATACGGTCGCCCGTAGCCACGCCCACGAACTTGCCCCACTCCTCCACGTACTTAATGTCAATGGAGTCGGTGTTCTTCTCCACGACCACACCGTGGAACTGCATGGTAGCAGGCCAATTTTCGTTGGTGGCATCAGCCGTGGCGACCATGGTGTAGTCGCCCGAGGGACAAATATCGGTATAGTAGATATACAGGGTACCGTTCAGCTCCACGAAGGAAGGCTCACCCATACCGAACTTGCTGTAGTCGGTGGTGTAGTACACGATAGGCTGGGGATGCTCACCGCCCCAACCCGAGCCGTTCCACTTTTCAAAGGGCCCGTCGGGATTCTTGGAGCGTGCCACAAACAGGTTATTGCAAGCACCCGTAGAATTCAAGGTAGAGGTGTAACCCAGATAGTAATAGCCGTTGAAGTAGACCACGCCGGGGTCACAGTTGGAATAGAAGTCCATGGAGCCCTGGGTGGGGTTCAGCACCATCTTCTCGGGGGTCCAGGTCTCACCGCCGTCGGGGGAATGACGGTAGGCGATCCAGTCCCATTCGCCGTCGGCGCCGGGGGACGCAAAATAAGCGTCGATGGTACCATCGTCGTTATAGAGGTAGGTGCAACCGTAGCGATAGCCCCAATCGGTATCTTCCTTCATCTGGAAGATATCGTAGCCATCACCGGCGATAGCCACGTCGGGGGACTTCAATTCATCGGGTTTTACGATTTCAATACGGTTAGCCTCGAAATAATCCGTAGCCGCTTCGGTGGTCTCCTCAGAGCCGGAAGGCTCCGTCTCCATGGGATCGGTGGGAGTTTCAGGGGCATCGGTCACAGTCTCAACCGGAGTATCGGTCTCGGGGGTGGTCTCGGCGGGATCGTCGCCACCACAGCTCACAAGAAGCAGGAGCATGACCAGCATCCCGCAGAGCAGAGCGAAAAGCTGATTTTTTCTCATAAGATCACCTTTCAGTTTTCATCTTTTTTAGGCCAATATTTCTCCACGAATTCGGGTTTGATACGCTTCATTTCGGATCTGGGCAGGATGGAAAGCAGCTCCCAGCCGAGGTCAAGGGTCTCTTCAATGGTTCTGTTCTCGTTGAAGCCCTGGTTGATATATCTTTCCTCAAAGGCATCGGCAAACTTAGCGTAAAGTCTGTCGATGGGGGTCAGCGCGGCTTCACCCAGCACCACCATCAGTTCCTTTGCCTCTTTACCTCTTGCGTAAGAGGAGAAGAGCTGGTTCATGGTACCTGCGTGATCCTCGCGGGTCTTACCAACGCCGATACCCTTGTCCTTCAAACGGGACAGAGAAGGCAGGACGTCCACGGGAGGCATATAGCCCTTGCGGTACATCTCACGGGACAGGATGATCTGACCCTCGGTAATATAGCCGGTTAGGTCGGGGATGGGGTGGGTCTTGTCATCCTCGGGCATGGAGAGGATGGGGATCATGGTGATGGAGCCCTCGGAGCCCATCTTTCTGCCTGCTCTCTCGTACATGGTGGCCAAGTCGGTATAAAGGTAACCGGGATAGCCACGACGGCCGGGGACTTCCTTTCGGGCGGCAGACACCTCGCGAAGTGCCTCTGCGTAGTTGGTAATATCGGTCAGAATGACCAGCACGTGCATATCACACTCGAACGCCAGGTACTCGGCGGCGGTCAGGGCCATACGAGGCGTAGAAATACGCTCGATGGCTGCGTCGGAGGCCAGGTTGATGAACAGAACCGTGCGGTCAATGGCGCCTGTTTTCTTAAAGTCGGAGATAAAGAAATCTGCTTCCTCAAAGGTAATACCGATAGCGGCAAAAACCACTGCGAACTTAGAGTCAGAGCCTCTGACCTTAGCCTGTCTTGCAATCTGAGCGGCCAGATTGGCATGGGGCAGACCCGAGCCCGAGAAGATGGGCAGCTTCTGACCTCTGACCAGGGTGTTCAGACCGTCGATCGTAGAAACACCCGTCTGGATAAACTCAGAGGGATAGTAACGAGCGGCGGGATTGATAGGGGAGCCGTTGATATCCAAAGACTTGACGGGGATGATATCCGCACCGCCGTCGATGGCCTCGCCCATACCGTTGAACACGCGCCCCAACATATTTTCGGACACGGGCAGTTCAACGCCGTGACCTGTAAATCTCACCTTGGATTCAGCCAGGTTCAGTCCCGCAGAGGACTCAAAAAGCTGAACCAGCACATTTCTGCCGTTGACCTCAAGGACACGGCAGCGGCGCACTTCACCGTTCGGGAGCTGGATCTCGCCCAGCTCATCGTATTTGACGCCCTCCACCTGCTTGACAAGCATAAGAGGACCGGCCACCTCTTCGATGGTTTTGTATTCTCTAATCATGTGAATCTCCTTTCAAATGGTGGCAGGATCAGGCGCGCACAGCAGAAATGAGCTGACCCAGTTCTGCGTTGATCTGCTCTTTCACAGATGCCAGCTCGGCCTGGTAGGAAGCATAGGGTACAGCCTTGAAACGGCCGATGCGCTCACGAACGGGCAGGTTGGAGATATCCTCCACATCCACGCCCTCGGCGACGGCGGCCTTGGCCTTGTCCTCAAAGAAGAACACCAGATCCATCATGGCGTACTGCTTGTCCAGGGCTGTGTAGCAGTCCTCGTCCTCAAAGGCGTTCTGCTGGAGGAAGTCCTCACGGATAGAACGGGCGGACTCCATGATAAGTCTATCTTCAGAGGAGAGAGCGTCCATACCAACCAATTTGACGATCTCGTCCAGATTGGATTCAAGCTGGAGAGTCTTGAGGCAACGGCCCGTATATTCGGTCCACTTGCGTGACACGTGCTCACCGAACCAGCCGTCCAGGCGGTCACGATAGAGAGAATAGGAATTGAGCCAGTTGATGGCGGGGAAATGACGGCGGTAAGCCAAAGATGCGTCCAGACCCCAGAAGACCTTAACGATACGCAGAGTCGCCTGGGTCACAGGCTCGGAGATATCACCGCCCTGGGGAGATACGGCACCAATGGCAGACAGAGCGCCCTCGCGCTTATCGGAACCGATGCAGACCACCTTACCCGCACGCTCGTAGAACTGAGCCAAACGAGAGGTAAGGTATGCAGGATAACCTTCCTCACCGGGCATTTCTTCAAGACGGCCCGACATTTTGCGGAGCGCCTCAGCCCAACGGGAGGTAGAGTCAGCGATAACAGCCACCGAATAACCCATATCACGGAAATATTCGGCAATGGTGATACCCGTATAGATAGACGCCTCACGAGCGGCCACGGGCATATCCGAGGTGTTGGCGATCAACACGGTACGCTCCATGAGGGACTTGCCCGTACGAGGGTCGGTCAGCTCGGGAAACTCACGGAGAACGTCTGTCATCTCGTTACCGCGCTCGCCACAACCGATGTAGACCACCAGATCCACGTCACTCCATTTAGCAAGCTGGTGCTGCACCACGGTCTTACCCGAGCCGAAGGGGCCGGGGACGCAAGCAGTACCGCCCTTGGCGATGGGGAACAGGGCGTCGATGGGACGCTGACCCGTGATCATAGGCTCCACGGGAGGCAGCTTTTCGGCATAGGGACGGGCCACGCGGACGGGCCATTTCTGCATGAGGGTGATATCCTCCAGAGTACCGTCATCAAGACGGATACGGCCAATACGATCGGTGACACGGTATTCACCGGGGATCAGCTCCACGATGGTACCCTTCTTCTTAGGAGGGCACATGATCTTGTGGGTAATGATCTCGGTCTCCTGCACGGTACCGTACACGTCGCCGCCGCTGACGGTGTCACCCACCGAAAGCGCGGGCTCGAATCTCCAGCGCTTGTCTCTGTCCAGCGCGGCCTCGTCGATACCCTTCTGGATGTTGGAGCCATATTTGATTCTCATGGCTTCCAGCGGGCGCTGGATGCCGTCGTAAATGGAGGTGATCAGACCGGGGCCAAGCTCCACGGATAGAGGGGCACCCGTAGACACCACCTTATCGCCGCGGCCAAGGCCTGCAGTTTCCTCGTAGACCTCGATAGAGGCGCGGTCACCGTGCATTTCGATGATCTCACCGATCAAACGGTTTTCACCGACACGCACCACGTCAAACATATTGGCATTTCTCATACCCTCGGCAATGACCAGAGGGCCGGATACCTTTAAAATCTTTCCTTCTACCATTGTAGTTGCTCCTCACTCCTTGAAAATAATATCTGCGCCGACGGCTCGTTCCACGGCACTCTTGATGGCGGCCATACCGTATCCCGTTGAGCCTCCGCGTCCCGGGATGGTGATCACCGCAGGGATGGGAACGTCATTATAACGGGCAATATCTTCGGCAATCGCCTCCGCATAATTTTCCACGATAAAGATGATGGCGTAGCTGTCATCTTTTGCAAGTGTATGCAAAATATCTCTGGCGCTTTCGGCATTAGGAGCCTCGTGGACGGAAAAGCCGATGGCCATAAATCCGAGCACGCTATCGCGCTCGCCAATGATACCAATCTTATACATAGCTATCCCTGATTCTTTCCCTCAGCACGTCGGAGGACAGCTTTGCGTCCTTGGCGGCCAGTATGATGCGGATATTCTTCACCGCCACTTCGCAGGCAACGAGGTAACCGCCTGCCACCTCTGCGCCAAAGGGCACACGGGCACCCTCACGGACGATCAACATCCAGTGGTTGTCGGCACAGCGCTCTATGGCAGAAAGAGACTTATCCGTTCTTTCCACAGCACTGACGAAGCGGTTGTACTTGCTGTATTGGCTCGAAGAAAGACCACTCCAAAGCATTTCTTCGCCGCCCTCGTAGGCCGCGTCAAAAAAAGCAAGGGGCAGGTCTCCGCCTTCCAGAAGGCAGGTATCCATAAAGATCTTGCCCGTCTCTCCGCGTTTCATGCGGAGAATGCGCAAACACATCATGATATTGACGAGATCTATCTTGGTGGTGATCCAGCCCAGGATGGTCTCGTTCCCCGATGCTTTGGCCGAGGTCAGCATATCCGCGTAACAGGCCTTATCTAAAATAGCATCGATCTGCTGGGGATCATTGGTTTTGGCGTAGGCTTCCTTGGCCTCGCCAATGGCTGCGGCCATAGCCGTGGGGAATGCATCGCACTTTCCTTCTGTCAGAAGCCGCACCGTTTCCTCTGCCGATACCGTACCAAAATCAAAGAGCATATCCATAGGGTCGATACCTCTGATATGGCATTTGATCACGGTCTTGATATTGTTACAATCGTAGGGATAGCGGAACCAAGCAAAAAATTCGGGCTCGGGCACAGCCTCGTAGACTTCATTGCAGGCGGCACAAAGGAGAGATGTGAGCATCTCCTCTCGCTTATAGCCTAAGGTCTCCCCTGAGGCAGGAGCACTTCCCTCCCCCTCAGCGGCGGACAGAACGCCATACTCCGAAAGCTTTACCATCACGTCCTCGCTTGACTTCAGATCAACCAGCACGTCCACACGCTCTCTGCCCACCAGTCTGTTTTCCATGGCGCGGATACGGGCAGAGGCATAGGTATATTCTGTGGCTTGTAATTTTTTCATTCATGCCTCCGTGTGTCCCCTCGCAGGGGACGGATTAGGTCGAGGATCAAGTATTGCCGAACAGCGTTTGGTTCACCTTGACCTCTGTAGCGCGGCGCACCTGCGCCATCATCATACCGAGCGCGCAATTCGCCTCCACGTCCCCGCATCGGAGGACGAGACCGCCATCGATCTTAGCGATCTGGTTGGACAACACCACGCGGTCCAGCACGCTCATGCTGATCTTACCCACTTGAGTGCGCTTGATCGTCTCCATGAGACGGGTGCCGAACATATCGCGGTCATTGCGGTTGAGGAGCACCTCGTATTTATCGGGAGTAATATTCTCGCCGTAAAGCGCCAAGCTCTCCCGCTCACTCTCAAGCTGACGCAGGAGGGCGCCTCTCAGCATCTTGACGAGTAGATCCAGATACTCGTCCACAGGGAGCTCGCGAAGCTCCTTTTCGGCAGTAGCGTAGGCCTCGCTGATGAGGGCAGCGCGGCTTTCAAGCACTACGTTGCGTTTGGCCATAGCCGCCGAGGATTTGGCACGGGTGATGATAGACTCACACTCCCGGTTGGCCTGCTCCTCCAGCTTGTCCCGCTCGGCCTGGATACGGGCTGAATATTCTGCTCGAACAGCGGCACAGGTCTCGTCAGCCCTTTGAAGGATGGCGTCGGCCTCTTCACGCGCATCGGCAATGATCTTGCCCGTGACTTTTTCAATTCCGGTCATAGCTTTTTAAGTTTCCTTCCTTGGAATTCCTTTGTATCAGAGTACGGAGAAGGGGCAGAGGAAGACCAGCATGATGGTGATGAGCAGGGAGAAGATCGCATAAGTCTCCACCAGTGCGGCGGTGGTGATAGCCTGACCCAGAGAACCGGGGCGCTTGCCGATGAGGTTGATACCTGCGGCAGCTACGCGGCCCTGACGGATGGCAGACAGATAACCTGCGATGGCGATGGGAAGAGCAGCCATGACGAAGTAACCGCCCTGTGCAAAGGTCAGGTTCATGAGGTTGTCGGGATTACCGAAAAGGCCGAGGGCCATGAGCATCAGGAAGGACGCAACCAGGCCGTATACACCCTGGGTCATAGGCAGAGCCATCATGGGGAATGCCTTACCGAACATACCGGGCTGCTCGGAGAGCAGACCGTCAGCAGCTTCACCAACGATACCAACAGCCTTGGCGGAACCGATACAAGGGAGAGTAACAGCCAGCGCCACACCCAAAAGGGCAAGGTTCGTGCCGGAGAACAGACCCAAAAACATATCAGCGATGGGATTTTTGGCGGGCGTTTCAGCGCCGTCGGTAGCGGAAGCTACAACAACGGTCAGGGTCAGGATAGCGAACACGGACAGAATAACGGCCAAAAATTTCTTTACAGATGCGATTTTCATGAGATGACTCCTTTATGATAAGAATTTGTTTTATTTTTTGTTTTTTCCGACTCTGCGGTGGAATATTTTTCGCTGGGGAGGGCGGGATCAAAGGGCGTACCGCCGTCCTCGTAAAATCGGCTGAAAAATTCAAGATATTGCAAACGGCAGGTATGAACGAAGGCACCGAGGATATTGATAGCCATGTTCAGACCGTGTCCTATCAGCATAACCAGGATCAACAGGATGAAGCCGGGGATGGTAGGGCCGCCCAAGGTACCCAAGAGGTTGAACACCTGAGCCATAACGCCCGCCGCCAGACCCAGCGCCAGAATACGGCTGTAGGAGAGAAGATCGGAGGCGTAGCTGATCAGATCGTAAAGGCCCTTGAGACCAAAGACAAGCTTGGCGAAGATATTCTTCTTTTCCCGTCCCTGGGTGAGCACGATCATGAGCACACCCATGACAGTCACCGCCAGGCCCACGGTGGAATCCACGAAGATCAATCCGATACCGCCGAAAAGGATCCAATAAGAACCAATATCAAAGATGGCCGAGAAGATCTTCCCTTCTCTGCACAGCAGATAAAACTTGACCGCCATACCGCCCAGGATGTGGATGAGACCCATAGCAAGGGAAATGATCAGGAAGGGAATGGGATTTTCCAGAGGATTAAGGGACAGGGGCTCGCCGTTCAAGGTCAAGGTCACACCGTTGAAGATGGGAGCGGCGGCTTTAGCGGCCTCAGCGCTTTCGTAGCCCATATAGGTGGTCATGATGGCATAGGGCAGATCGCCAAACCAGCCGCCGAACACGGCGCCCAAGATCACACAGGCGATACCGCAATAGCCAAACATGGTAAACATCCGCTTCATGCCGGGGGAAAGCTTCATGAACTTGACACCGAGGAAGGCACCCAGGATCAGAAGCAAGCCGTAGCCTACGTCGGCAAACATTAGGCCGAAGATCACGAAGTAATAGATACTCATGATAAAGGTGGGGTCGTACGTGCCGTACTTGGGATAGGAATACATACCCACCACCCACTCGAAGTTGGAGGCATAGCCGTTGTTCTTGAGCAGAATGGGCGGCTCCTCATCCTCAGCGGGATCAGTCAGATCATATGCGCAATTCAAATGATGCAGAGCATGCTTGACCTTCTCGCTTTTCTCAACGGGAATCCAGCCCGTGAGAAGCACACAGGACTCTGTAGCGGCCAGCTTTTGTTTCTGCTTGATGGCCGTAAGAGTGGTCATTTCCACGTCGTAAAGAACCTGAAGATCCTCGAGAAGCGGCGATAGCTCGCAAAGGCGGTCGATACAAGCCTGCAGCTCGTTATCAATGGCATCCATTCGACGCTCAGCCGCGCGGGCAACCTGCTTGGCCGTACCCGTGAGGTCCTTGAAATTGGCTTTCACAAAGCCCATGCCCGCTAAAACACGGTTCACGGCCTCCTCGTCTCCCTGATGAAGAGCAACAGAAGCATAAAGGCCTGCCTTATCTCGGTAAACCTCTTCTATCCCCGCATTCAGATCCGAAAGCGCTGCCTGCACAGATTCAATGCGGACGGCAGACGGGAAGGTTCCCAGCCACAGATATGCGGCATCCGTTGCATTGATCTCCAGGGGCAGATCGTATTCAAGCCAGGGACACAGCATGGCGATGCGCGCCGCCATACGGTTGTCCTCGTGATAACATTCCGTCATAGTATCACGGATCTCCAGCACTTCGTCTACCACCGCCCAGGCGGCGTGGTAGCTTCCCGTTTTACGGAACAGCCCCGTGCTGGTATTGATGGGCTTGTCCCTCCAGGGGGATTTTCCAACCGTGTATTTATCCAAAATGGGAATTGCCTCGGCAATATTCGCCACCCGCTTCTCCGCCTCGACTCGGGCGGTGTCGCAATCGTTGCGGTAAAGATCGCCGCCCTCGTCTAATGAAGAGGTACTGATCTCTACGCATTTCAGCTTCATGAGGCGACGAATGAGGGCATCCGCATCCACCTTGGGGGTCAACACGGTCAACCGTTTCATTGTACTTATTGACATTGATCAAACATCTCCCATACGATGAGCTTAACGGCTTCACGCATATGCGCGCGAGCCTCGGTCTCCATGGCTGTTACGTCCTCAGCGGCCTCCTTGCGGCTCTGCTCGATGAGCTCGTCCGCTCTCTTTCTCACAGAGGCCAGCTTAGCCTTGAGGGCTTCATCAGCGGCGCTGACCGCCTTTTCCTCTTCGGCGGCTAAGGCCTTTTCATTTTGCTCGATCCGTGCGGCGGCCTCCTGCTCGGCGGCCTCTTTCATGGCCTTTGCCTCTGCTTCAGCCTCGCGGATACGCATCATGGCTTCTTTTGACAAGGATCTCACCTTCTTTCGTTTTCGATGCCGAAGGGATCTCCCCTCGGTCGGAAGCACAATTGTAATTTTGTCTGTCTCTTTTTGGTGTATTTTGTCACACGATCTCATTTTGTGTCATCACATGACCGCAAAAAGCGGATCATTGAAAAAGCCGACAAACTTTTATTATTTATTGTACCACAATAGCCGTGATTTTTCAATAGTTTTTCATAATTTTTTTAAGAATTTCGGCGGTCTTTTGAAGGTGCCGTGAGGAAACTGCCACAGGTGCTCTGTCACCACGCGAACAGCAGTATCCCGCCCTTTCCCCCGACCATCGGTTTGGATGATCTCCACCCGCAAGGCGTCGCCTAAAGACGATAATTCCTTCGGAGCCATCATACAAGTCACCACGCGGCGGGCATACAGATACCGTCCGTCCACGGGAAGAGCAAGATAATCCGCCTCCATGTCGGGTCCCCAACGGTTGAGACATCCTTCGGCAAAAGCCTCGGCGGCGTTGATATAACAGGAATTAAACCGTTCAGCGGCGCGTTCCGTAGCCTGCACCACGCCATTTTTTCCTGTCTCTCCTTCCCTCGGCTCCAAAGTAGGATAGATGACTTTGACGGTCAAAACAGGGCAAGCACCCACCCGCAAACGGCGGCAAAGGGTATTTTCGAAAAGTGTATAGGCTCTCACAGGCGCAGAAATATAAGGTTGCTTCATGGATCTACCTCCCGATCTGGTTATCTCATCATATGCAAAAAAGCAAAAAAAGAACACCAAATCACCATCCGCTCTCAAGCGAACCGCCCTTTGATGTTCTTTATGATTGGGATCATGCTCCCATAGAAATATTCTGCAGGTTGACGCCCGTGTCGCTCGAAGCAGGCATGACGTCCTCCCCCGTGACCTCCCGGATCTTTTGTGCGATATCAGCCTGTACCCGCCCAGCCAGCGCAGCACTCGTCATATGCTGATACTCCTCGTAAGGGATAGCGGGCAGAAAATAAACCTGACAGGACACCTTTCGGAGAGAATTGCGCCCAAAGGTCTTGTAGAGATCAACCAGTGCCACGGGGACAATGGGAGCCTTGGCACGCACGGCCGTACGGAAGCAGCCGCCGTGAAACACGCCCATGCGATTGGTCTGCCCCTTGACGTAACCGCCCTCGGGGAAGACAAGATATACCTTGCCATCTGCCACCTCCTCGGAGATCTCGCGGAAGCAGGTGACCTGCTGGCGAATGTTGCTTTTGTCCAGGCGTTTTCCTCTGACAAGAGCCACGTATTCGTTGGCCAGCGGCATTTTTGAACGTTTCAAATCCATCAGGACACGACAGGGTCGGGGCAAGGCCTCCATGATCCCCAAGGCATCGAATTTGCTTTGGTGATTGGAGAACAGCACGAAGCCGCCCTCGGAGGGCAGGTTTTCCGCATCGTAGACTTTCGTCGTGATACGGGCAGTTTTAGCCACCTTGCGGATCATGACCTTGGCCAACTCATGACAGTCCTCCTCGGTATAGATCTCGGGGTGGCGGGCATATTTTCTCATCTTGGGAACGAAGTACATGATAGATCCGATCCGCATGATGATGACGTAGATTAAACGAAGCATGATATCCCCCCTGCACAGTATTCTACTGTACGATTTTCACATGGCTTACTATACCACCATTTTGTAAACTAAATGTAAATAACCGAAGGATTTTTTCATTTTTGCCGTATTTTTCATAGAAAAACCCCCGATGCCGCAGCATCGGGGGTAAAAGATACTTTTATTCGCCGAAAAGAAGAATTAGTCTCTCTTCTTCAGAACGACAGCGGCAGCAGCGGCAGCCATCAGAACTGCAACGGAACCGACAACGGAAGCGCAACCGGACTCCTGAGTGTCGGGAGCGTCGGTCTTGTCCTCAGTCTTAGTGCCGGCCTCGGGAGCCTTGGTAGCTTCCTCGGTGGGAGCGTCGGTGGGTTCCTCGGTGGGAGCGTCAGTGGGCTCCTCGGTGGGACTCTCGGTGCTCTGCTCGAGGTTGAGCTTTTCCTTCATGTAGGTAGTACCGTAGTTCTGAGCGTCTTCCACGGAGCGGAACACGCCTGCCCAGTGCAGGTTGAAGTAGTCGGTCTCGGGATCAACGTTAGTTTCATCAACGTCCAGAGCGTTGAAGTCGAAACGGAAGGAGTTGATACGACCGGACCAGCCATCAGCAAAGGCGGCCTCGTCAAGAAGCGTCTTCAGGTCGATAACGATCAGGGTGTACTCCTCATCCTCACCGAAGTAGAGGCAATCCTCATCCCAGTAGGTGTAGGTGAGCATATGAGTATCATCAGCACTCTGATACTTACCTGCGGAGTAACGCAGAACACCGGTATCAAAGAGCGCGTGCTCATCCTTAACGAGCATAGCGATAACAGGGAAATCAGCGGCCTCATAGGAATAGTCGCGCTTAATACCCCAAGTGAAATAACCAACGTGGCTGGAAGCATTTACCTTGAAGGAATTGTCGCCCTGAGGCTCGAGATCCAGGTTCATGGTACCCAGCTTACCGCTGTAGTACTTGCCCTCTGCATCAAACAGCAGAGCGGGCTGACCCTCTTCAACAGTAGAGGAGTCCATCATATCGGCTACCCACAGGATGTTCTCCTCAGGAACCTCAGAGTCGGAACCGGTAGGAGTCTCAGCACTCTCGGGATCAGTACCCCACTTGGTAATGGTGGTCTTGATGTTGCTCTCAAACACACCGGACTGGATGGAAACGCCGATGTAGAACTCGCCGTTGGGATCCAGGTTGTTGAAGTGAGCGGTGATAGCCTCGGAGCCGGCAACCTCAGCACCGTCAACCAGGATGTGGTAGTTGGTGCCGTCGTAGGTCACCTGGAGGGTGTTGTGCTCAAAGCCTGCGTCGTCAACAGTAGGAGTTACAGGGGTGAAAACGCCACCCTGGTGAGCAAAGGCCTTATCGCTGGAGATATAGCTCTCAACGGTAGCAGCATGACCGGGCTGGGTGTCAGCAACACCCTGAGGACGGCGGAGCAGGCAGAGCCAACCCTGACCGTAGTTCAGAGAACCGGGAGAAAGGGTCTGGCTATCCCAGATAGAGAAGGCGATCCAAGCATCGGCGGTTCCGTCGGTGCCACGGTAAGCGTACTCATCGATACGAAGATCCATGTATACGCCATCCTTAAGGGAAACCTTATCCTTGGTCTGGATGCAGAGGTTGGGGTTAGTGTTCTTAAAGCTGGGGGGGATGGTCTGGAAACCATCAGCGGTGTACTCGTAGCCGGAAGCGGGGATGTAGGAAGGCTCCTCGTCCTCTTCAGGCTCGTCGTAGCCGCCTGCGAAGCGGTAGGTCATAAAGTCGCCTTCCACGTCAGCAGCCGAAGTAGTGATTGCCATTACGGGGATCATAGAAACGATCATCATAGCGGCAATGATCAGTGCAAGCACTTTTTTCATGGTGTTTCTCTCCTTTTTTGTTTTTGGGAAAATCATGACCACCTTTCGATGGTCATTCGTGGGTTAATTATACCACAGATTTCTTGAAATGTAAATCGTGCAAAATGAACAAATATTCGGGTGAAATATGGTCTTGTTGCACAACCTTTTTCAGAGAACAAGGAATGTTCACTTACACGCATCAGCAGAAAAGCTCCCCCGCCAAAGCGGAGGAGCTTAGATTTAAAATCAGTCTCTCTTCTTGAGAGCGACAGCGGCAACGGCAGCAGCCATCAGAACGGCCACAGAGCCGACAACGGAAGCGCAGCCCTCACCGTCACCGGTGTTGGAAGCGTCGGTCTTGTCCTCGGTCTTGGTGCCGGCCTCGCCGGTAGGAGCATCGGTAGCTTCCTCGGTGGGAGCATCGGTGGGAGCATCGGTGGGCTCCTCGGTGGGCTCCTCGGTCGCAGCCTCGCCCAGGTTGAGCTTCTCAGCGTAAGCATCCTGGTAAGCGTAAGCTTCCTCTACGGAGCGGAAGATACCTGCATAGTGGAAGGTAAAGTAGTCGGTCTCGGGATCAACGGGCTCGTTGAGATACAACTCTCTGAAGTCAAAGCGCAGGTTGTTGATACGGCCGGACCAACCCTCAGCAAAGCCTTCCTCACCCAGCATTTCCTTCATATCGATGACCACGAAGGTGTACTCTTCATTTTCGCCCCAGTGCTTGTTAGCCTCATCATAAATAGAGTAGCTCATCAGAACATTGGCGCCTGCGGACATATTTTCGCCTGCGCAATAGTAAATTTCCGTGGCAGAGAGGATCTCATTGGGGTCGTGCATGAAGAAACCGATGACAGGGAAATCGGATGCTTCGTAAGAGAGGGAGTTTCTGATGTTCCAGGTAAAGTAGCCGGAAGTAACTGCGGGCGCAACCTTGAAAGAGTTATCGCCCTGAGCGGACATATCCAAACCGGAAACGGGAACCTCGCCGGCATAGGAGGTACCGGTGGCGTCGAACAGCAGGCAAGGCATATTGGTCTCGATCTTGCTGGAATCAGCGATGGGAGCCTTTACGTTGATGTTCTCCTCAGGCAGCGCGGAGTCGGAGCCGACGGGCTTCTCGGCAGTTTCCTTAGAGGTACCGAACTTCAGCATGGTAGCCTCCATGGGAGCATCGGCAACAGCTGCGTGGAAGGACACGCCGATGTAGAACTCGCCGTTGGGATTCAGCGAGTTGAGGTGCTTGGTGATGTTTTCACAACCGCTGACAACAACACCGCCGATAGAAATGGTGTAGTTAGAACCGTCGTAAGCGATCTCAAAGGTATAGATCTCCTTGCCGTTCTCGTCCGTCGCAGGAGCGACGGAAAGGTCGGGGGTCTGTTGCATCCAGCCTGCCGTGCCTTCACCGACGACAAAGCTCTGCAGAGGACCTGCACCGCCGTTGCCGGGGGTGCGGCAAAGGCTCTGCCAGCCCTGGCCGTAGCCATCCGTGGTGTTACCGGGATGGACCTTCTGGCTGTCCATGATGCTGAAGCAGATCCAGTGGTCGACACCTTTTTCGCCGCCGTAGGGATACTGGTCGATACGCAGCTCCATGTAAACGCCGTCCTTGATGTTCACCTTGTCCTTGGACTGGATGGTACCGGAGGGGGTGATACCCGTGTAGTCAGCGGAGGTCATGTGGAAGCCCTCATCGTTATACTCGAAGCCGGGGGCAGGGGTATAGGAAGGCTCCTCGCCGGGTTCGGGCTCCTTGTAGCCATCGGAAAAACGATAGGTGATCCAATCGCCGTCTACGTCAGCGGCGGAAGAGGTGATTGCCATTACGGGGATCATGGAAACGATCATCATAGCGGCAATGATCAGTGCAAGCACTTTTTTCATAGTTTTCTCTCCTTTTAGGATAATTGTGATCGCCCTGAGCGGTCATCTTATTGTTATTATAGCACAATCTTTCCAAATTGTAAAGCACTCAAATTGCACAAATTTTAAAAATATTTGACAATATCGCCAAAGCAAGAACACTTCACTCGAATTTCATCCAAATTTCATAAAGAAAGCTCATAGGCCAGTTGAAAAAGAAAAGGGCATCCGAAGATGCCCTTGGGAAGATCAATTTTCTTTTTCGATAGCAGCAGGCTGCTCCAATACGTTGCGGAAAAATTCGGGGTCGAACTTGGCCTGTCTTTCATAAGTATAAAGGCCGTTGACCTCCTGCTCAACGTCGGTGAGCTGGGTGTAGCAAAGACCGCCCATGGCAGGATGGAACAGGATGGCCTCGGTGAGCCCCTTGAAGCGGTTCAGGAATTCTTCCTCGGACATAGGCGCTACGCCGTAGCCCCAGCCCGCGTCTTCCTTGGATGCCCAACGGATGCCGCCGTACTCGGACACGAAGGTGGGATGCTCGGGCATAGACATAGAGGGGCAGTGCCAATGAACGTCATAAGTGCCGCCCTCTGCCAGGGGGGCCAGCTTCTTGGCAAAGACCTCGGGGTTCTGCTCGTAGTCATGGATATCCATGATATCGGTCACGCCCTTGATATGCACCCATCCCGAGGAATCAATGTAGGCACGGGTGTTATCGTACTGGCGGGTAATGGTAGCCAGCAGACGTACAAAGCGGGGATTCTGGTTGGGCTGGGTCTCATTCAGAGGGCACCAACCGACAATGGCGGGATGGTTGAAGTCGCGTGCCATGATCTCACACCACTCGGGGAGGAAGTTCTCGTAAGCGGTCTGGCGGGAAATATCCAGGCCCCAGTTTGCGTGCTCACCCCAAACGATATAGCCCTTCACGTCGCACCAGTAGAGGAAGCGGGGCTCAAAGACCTTCTGGTGGAGACGTGCGCCGTTAAAGCCCATAGCCATGGAGCGGTCGATATCAGCAATCAGCTCGCCCTCACAGGAGGCGGTGTAAATACCGTCGGGATAGAAGCCCTGGTCAAGGATCAGGCGTTGAAACACGGGTTTATGGTTGATGTAAAGGATACCGTCACGGGCTTCCACACGGCGCATACCAAAGTAAGAAGCCACGCGATCCTCACCGAGAGTCAGGGTCAGATCATAGAGTCTTCCCTTCCCGGTTTCCCACAGATACAGTTCCTCCAAGGGAATTTCAAGGGTCGCCTTGCCGCCGTGGACAATAGCCTCGCCGTGGCCCTGAGGAACGCCCACGAAGGAGGCGTCGGCAGACAGAGTCATGCCCTCGCCGCCCACTACATGAGCCTCGATGACCAGCTTCTTGTTGTCAATATCGGGATAGTACTTGGTGCTTGCGATATAATCATTGGCCACGTTCTCCAGCCACACGGTCTGCCAGATACCCGTGGTACGGGTGTAGGAGCAGCCTGCAGAATGATATTGCTGACACTGCTTGCCCACGGGCTGATCTCCCGTGCGGGTGTGGTCGATGGCACGGATGGTGATGGCGTTCTCGCCTTCGACCAAAGCCTCAGTAATATCAAAGGAAAAAGCCACGTAACCACCGATATGGTCGCCGATAAACTTACCGTTGACCCAGACATGGGTAATATAGTCGCAGGCACCGATATGAAGAATGGTGCGGCGGCCGTTCTGCCAGCCCTCGGGCAAAGTCAGCTTCTTGCGGTACCAGACGCAATCGCAGAAATCCTTATCGTTGATTCCTGAAAGCTCGCTTTCACGGCAGAAGGGGACAGTGATGGTCTCGGTGAATACAGCGCCGTTCTGATAGCCTCTTTGATCGCCGCTCATACCGCGGTCAGTCTGGTATTCCCAGGCGCCGTTGAGGTTGATCCATTGATCTCTCACGAATTGAGGGCGGGGGTATTCGGGACGGGGGATGTTGTGGCTCATATCTGTAACCTCTCTTTTGATATTTTGGGGTAAATTACCAGTTCTTATTATACCTACAACGGAGGATTTTGTCAATAGGTGGGGAAGAAAATTGTGGAGCAGGAACGACAAATTGTTGTTGGTCAAATCTAAACGAACAAATTTCAAAATTTTCTCCAACCCCCTATACAAATTCACCGAAGTGTGCTATAATATAATGGAATATATGTTTTTTCTCGAGGTTTATCATGATCATCTGCGATTTACATACCCATACGAAATTCTCCTTTGATGGTGCCCCCGACGCCACCCCCGACGCCCTGTGCCGTCGCGCATTGGAAACGGGAGTCAGCCATTTGGCCATCACCGACCATTGCGATATCAACGGGGAGGTAGAGGGCATCTACACCCCCTACGCCGCTGACGAAGCCTGGGAGGCCATGGCCGCCGCCAAGGAAAAATATACGGGTCGGCTGCATCTGTCTCTGGGCATCGAATTGGGCAACGCCCATCAGTATCCCGCTGAGGCCGCAGCCGTATTGAAAAAGCACCCCTACGAATTCGTCATCGGCTCCCTCCACAATCTCACAAGCGTCCCCGATTTCTGTATGCTTCGCTACGATATGATGACCGAGGCCCACGTGCACAGTCTCTTTAATCGGATGCTGGACGAGACATTAGAGATGCTATCCTTTGACGGACTTCACACCCTGGGACATCTGACCTACATTCACCGCTATGTGACGCTGGCCAAGAAGCCCTTTGACTTCAAGCATCATTACGACAAGATCACAGCGGTCTACCAAAAGCTGATCCGCCGAGACATAGCGCTGGAACTGAACGTCTCCACTCTGTGGAAGGGGCTGGGTATCGCCATGCCCACACTGGAGCTTCTCAAGCTATACAAGGATCAGGGCGGTCGTCTTATCACCGTAGGCTCCGACGCACACAGCCCCGAGAACGTGGGCAAGTGCATCCGCAAGGGCTATGCCCTGTTACAGACTGCGGGTTTCTCCGAGGTAATGGTCATGGAGGGCGGACAACACGCCATGGTCAGTATTATTTAATTCTACAATTCGTTAATTTATAAATATTTTGTTTATTTTCAAACAAAACGCGCACTTTCCGCAAAGAAAGGGAGTCAAAACATATGAAACTGGAAAATTTCAGCCTGCTTTATCCCGATGGTGAGACTCAACGAGCACATCTGTCGGGCAAGAACGTTCCCGATATTGATATGTATACCCTGCAGGAGCTTGGGATGCTTGAGATCTTTAATCCCAAAGCCACTCCACTGTCGGAGTTTTTCACCACCGATCCTGCAGTCATCGCTTACCGAAACGAGACCTTTTCGGATATGCTGAACAATCCTGTGCTGGCAGATACGCTCCGCCGCCTTGTTCCCGTCCTGCAGGACATCACCGAGTTGCGCCGTCTGGAGCAGGATGCAGGCGGTGAGGATACCGCCTCCTATCTTTCCAGTATGACAGAGATCGAGCTTTACATCACCTGTGTAGACATCCTCCACAAGGGTATGGTAGCCGCCCGTGACGGTATCAAAGGAACCGCCTTCCGCCGTCTCTGCGATTGCGTTATCGAGCTCGCCGAGTCCGAATACTACGCTGAGCTGAACAAAAAGCTCACCGAGCTGACCCAGCGGGTACGCGAGATCCGCAGCGTGACCATCGGCGTTAATCTGGACGCACAGCTCCGACCTGCGCAGGCGGGTGTGCTGTCGGTCAACGCCAAGCCCTTCCGCTCGGGCGAGACCCTGGACAAGATTCTGCGTCTCAACTTCAAGGACGACGAGTACACCTGCATCGCTCAGCTCGTTCCCTTTGGCAAGAAGCAATCCGACAATCAGAAAACCGCCCTGTCCTTGGCCTTCAACTCCGCCATCAACGATGTGTATCGCTCTTCGCTGCGCTCCTGGAAGAAGATCGTGCAGAGCTACGTGTTGGACAATACGGAATTTCTGCTCTCCCTCATGCCCGAGATCGAGTTTATCGTCAAGGGCACTCAGCTCCAGCAGAGCCTTTTGGATCGTGGTTGTCCTTTGTGCTCCCCTACCCTCTTCCCTGCCGAAGCGCGGGTGTTCAGAGCATCGGAGCTATACAATCCCGCCGTGGCCCTGAAGCTGGCCGAGGGGGAAGAGGTCGTTCCCAACGACGTGGTCATGGACACGACCCCCGAAAACGCGCTCATTTACGTACTGACAGGCCCCAACCGCGGCGGTAAATCGGTCATCACCTGCGCCATCGGACTTTGCCAAGTGATGTTACAGTTGGGTATGTATCTCCCCGCCAAGACCTGCGAGATCAGCCCCGCCGACGGTATTTACACCCACTTCCCCACGGGTGCCGATGACACCATTGACAAGGGCCGTCTGGGCGAGGAATGTGCTCGTCTCGGCGAGATCTTCGACGTGGTGACCTCCCAAAGTCTGGTGCTTTTGGATGAGTCTCTGTCATCGACGGGCTCCTACGAGGCCTCCTACATTGCCGCAGAGGTGCTGACAGGTCTTGCCCACGTGGGTTGCCGCTGTCTCTTCTCCACCCACCTGCACGAGCTAGCGGCCGAGCTTGACCGAATCAATCAGCAAGCCCTTTCCTCGGGTGGCGTTCGCATCGACACTCTGGTGGCGGGCATTCTGGGCGAGGGCAAGCGCTCCTTCAAGATCGTTCGCGCCAAACCCGACGGCAAATCCTATGCAAGAGATATTGCCGAGAGATATGGCTTGACCTATGAGAGTATTATGAAGAAAATCAAGTAAGAAAAGTAGAGGAACCAAATATGGATAAGCTGTTGAAAATTTTGGAAGATAACGCCACCCTGACTCCCGCCGAGCTGGCGGTCATGATGAACAAGGAAGAGGGTGACATCCGTGCGCTCATTCAAAAATACGAATCCGAAGGTGTGATCGTAGGCTACAAGACCCTCGTGGACTGGGACAAGACCGACCGCGAGTATGTCACCGCTATGATCGAGGTCAAAATGACCCCTCAACGCGACCGAGGCTTTGACCGCATCGCCGAAAAGATCTACAACTACCCCGAGGTGCAGAGCGTTTACCTCATGTCGGGCGGTTTTGACCTGTGCCTGCTCATAGAGGGCCGCACCATGAAGGAGGTTGCCTACTTCGTGGCACAAAAGCTGGCACCCATTGATGCCGTTATTTCCACCGCCACCCATTTCGTTCTGCGTAAATATAAAGACAAGGGTGTCATCTACGGTGCTGAAGAGATCGACGAGAGAGGAAACTGTAACTGATGGCACAGATAGACTACGACCGCGTACTGCCTCGCCACGTGGTGGATATGCCACCCTCGGGCATACGCAAATTCTTTGATATACTGGAGACCATGCACGACGTCATCGGTCTCACGGTGGGTCAGCCTGACTTCGTGACGCCCTGGCACATCCGCGAGGCAGGCATTGAAAGTCTGGAAAAAGGCAAGACCTACTATACCTCCAACGCAGGCACCTTAGAGCTTCGCAAAGAGATCGACGCCTACATGACCCGCCGTTTTGGGTTGTCCTATGACCCTCTCCGCGAGGTCATCGTCACCGTGGGCGGCTCCGAGGCCATTGACATCGCCATGCGTACCCTTTTGGCCCCCGGAGACGAGGTCATCATCCCCACACCCTGCTTCGTTTGCTATGAGCCCCTGGCCCGCATGGCAGGCGGCGTTCCTGTCATTGTGGAAACAAGAAACGAGGATAAATTCAAGCTGACCCCCGAGCTTTTGGAAGCCGCCATCACTGAAAAGACAAAAATGCTGGTGTTGGCCTATCCCAACAATCCCACAGGCGCCATCATGGACGCCGAAGATCTGAAAAAGATTGCGCAAATTCTGCGAGAAAAGCAGATCATCGTCCTGTCCGACGAGATCTACGGCGAGCTGACCTACGGCAAGCGCCACGTGTCCATCGCCTCCCTGCCGGGGATGAGGGAGCGCACCATCATCGCCAGCGGATTTTCCAAGGCCTACGCTATGACCGGCTGGCGTCTGGGTTATCTCTGCGCTCCCGCACCTCTGGCAAAGCAGATGCTTAAGATCCACCAGTACGCCATCATGTGCGCCCCCACCACCGCCCAGCTCGCCGCCATTGAGGCACTGAAGAACGGCGATGAGGACGTGGCCATGATGACCGCCGAGTACGACCGCCGCCGTCATCATATTTACAACGGTCTCAAAAGCATTGGCATTGATTCCTTTGAGCCCGAGGGTGCCTTCTATATCTATCCCGAGATCGGCAAATTCGGACTTTCCAGCGAGGAATTTTGCGAGCGCCTGCTCTACGAACATAAATGCGCCATCGTCCCCGGCACCGCCTTTGGCGCCGGCGGTGAGGGCTTCGCCCGTATTTCCTACGCCTACTCCATCAAACACATCAACCAAGCTTTGGAACGTATGGAGACCTTTACGAAAAAATTACGGGGATGATCCCCCGTCACCGCCCTTTCCCACGTTTGTTCGGGAAAGGGCAAAAATTTTTCAACTTTTTTCAAAAAAATTGTAAGATTTCCTCCGAGGTATCGTCTGTAAAGATAAGCACAGACCATACCCCCAAAGAAAGGAAACAAGCCATATGAAAATCAAAATTTTGATAACCGTTGTCCTCAGTTCGCTTCTGCTGATGTTTGCTGTCTCCTGTGACAGAGACGATTCAGTAAAAAATCCATCCGCTACCGACTCCCAAGATTCGGGCACAGTCACACAAGACGAGAGTGTCCCCCCTACTGATGCCCCCGATGACGTCACAGACGAAACACCTACGGAAGACAACGACGAGACGGAAACTTCCGAGGTCACGATCTGTGATCATGTCTTTGAAGACGGTCTCTGTACCCTTTGCGGGTCTGACACCACCGCACTCTTTCTGTTTTCTAAGCAAGAGTCCCTCGCCTCCGGGGTATCATATGAGATTTACGGCACCCAAGGTACATTGCCCGCAGTGCTGACCATCCCCGATACCTATAACGGCGCCCCTGTCAAATGGATCAGAAGCGGTGCCATCAAGGATTCCGATACCCTGACCGACCTGACCATCCCCGACTCGATCTACGTCTCGAACTCTGCAATCGGAGGCTGTCCCAACCTGAAAACCCTCCGCCTGTCCCTCAATTCTCTTGTCGCCAACAGCTATCTGGATCGGAACTTTGGCTGGCTACTGGATGAGGAAAGCAAGAAAAACCTGACCACCCTTTATCTTTCCTCCGGTACAACCAAGCTGTTCGAGGGCATTTTCGGTAGTTGCGACTATCTGGAAACCGTTTATCTCCCCGCCGAATTGAAGGAGGTGGAAGCCTTTGCCTTCAACGGTTGCATATCCCTCAAAAACATCATCATTGATGAGAATAATCCTTTCTTCTACGTAGAAAACAACTGCCTGATCAATAAAGCAAACAAAAAGATCGTAGCGGCCGGCGCAGGGGCAGTCATCCCAAATGACGGCTCGATCACCGCCATCGGACGGGGTGCCTTTTCGGGATTGGATCTTTACAAAGAGCTGGTGATTCCCGACTGCATCAAAGAGATCGGCGGAAGCGCCTTCTCCGGCTGGGATAACCTTGAAAAGCTGACAATTCCCTTCTTGGGATATGCCATCAACGAAAACGACGACGGGCATTTGGGTACCATTTTCGGCGCACATTATCACGATCAAAATGAAACTACCGTCCCGCCTTCCCTCAAAGAAGTCACCGTCACAGGCGGCAAGGTGCTCCATTACGCATTTTGGAACTGCAAGAATTTGGTGACCATCAACCTTGAAGGTGTCACCTCCATTGACAAGTTTGCCTTCAACGGTTGCAAAAAGCTCAAGACCCTTCATCTCGGCAAAAAGGCACAAACCTTAGCCAATCTGCCCACGGGTGTGACCATCACTCTTGATGAAGAAAATCCCTATTTCTCTCTCCGCGAGGACGGCACGTTTTACAACAAAGAAGGCACGAAGATCATCCTGGCTAACAAGAACACCGTCCTTCCCACCGACGGCACACTTTTGGAGATTGGCGAGAGTGCCTTTGCAGGCTGTTATACACAGCAGACTTTAGTCATTCCCGATTCCGTCGTTCGCATTGAAAAAAATGCCTTTGCCAACAACACGAATCTCTGTGAGCTGACTCTGCCTGCAGCCCTGACGAGCATCGGTGAAGGTGCGTTTTCGGAATGCACCAAGCTGACCCGTGTCTATGGCGGTGCCGGCATCGAGTGGATCGGAGCCAGCGCTTTCAGCGGTTGCACAGGGCTTTTGACGGTAGAACCCATGCCCTCCCTCAAGGGGGTGTCCGCCAAGGCCTTCCTCTCCTGCCGTAACCTGCAAGCTGTACCATGGGATGAAACCGCTACGCAACTGAAAACCATCGCAGAATCTGCCTTTGAGGGATGCGCCAAGATCACGACGGTCGTTATGCCCGAAGCCGTGTCAATTCTGGGAAACTCCGCCTTTTCGGGCTGCACATCTCTGGAGACTGTGGAGTTCAGCAGTAAAATAAAGACCATTCCCGTTTCGTGCTTCGACGGCTGTAACACCCTGCACAATGTGATCTTCAAAGAAGGTCTGCAAACCATTGAATACGGCGCGTTTTTCGACTGCAAAAAGCTGAACGAGGTTATTTTCCCCAACAGCCTTGTCACGCTGGGTCAGGTCACCTTCTCAAGCATCCAAAAGCTTCACATCGGCAGCGGGCTTGCAGAAGTCTGCCACAATTCTCTGCCGAAGACCATTGAGACCGTTACCCTATCGGAGGACAATCCGCACTTCTATCTCTCCAGCGGCTCTCTTGTGGACGCTATGACCGAGACCCTCGTCTGGGGTAACGGTCAAAATATCCTCGCCTTCGACCGTCCCTTTAAGGCGGTAGGTGAATATGCCTTTTACGGTTGCACCAATCTTTATGTCATCACCCTTCCCGAAGGCTGTGAGGCCATCGGGGACAGTGCATTTTCGTACTGCACCAAGCTGGTGGAGGTAAATCTCCCGACCACGCTGAAATCCATGTACGACGACTCCTTCAACAAATGCCCCGCTTACGAGGACATGGAGATCCCCAAGGGTGTGGAGATCCTCAAATAAATCACAACGGCACTTCCTTCGAATGAAGGAAGTGCCGTTTCTATATCATTTGATAATTTTTTACATATCGGACGCCACGTCGCCGGCGTTGCCTTGGGCATTTGAAAAGCTATTATAATAGCACTTATGCGTCACCACAAATTCCAGGCCTTCGCGACTGGTCATGGTTAGGGTCACGGTCTGCTGGGTCATTCTTCCATTCTCGATGGTGACCTTGGCTTTACATTCGCCCGACAAACGGATCCCCCCCAGCATATCCTCATACTCAGTCAGATCGGGCGTCTGCAGCGTCAGATGATAAACGGATTTTCCGTTTTTGCTGAGGATCTCGTCCTTTTCCATATCCATCACCATGGTGCTGCTGAAGGAGGCAGGATCCAGAAGGGATCTGATAAATGCTTCGGCCTCAGCATCCGTGAACTCATCCTGCCCCATTTCCTTGCCCTTTTCGTCCATAACACGACGGACACCGTCACGGTAACGCAGGGTATATTTCTCGTCTCCGATTTCGGATTGAATATCAAAGGTATACCCCTGAGAAGTCACTTCAAAGCGCCCCTCGTTGCTTTCAGCATATCCTTCGGTCTTTCCGTTGTAGGTTGCTCTTTGGGACACGTTCACCTTGAATTCAGCTTGATCTGCGTCTATGAAATCCAGCAAGGATTTTTCCATGATGGCACCGACCCGAAGATCCGCCACCTCCTTGTATCCCGTGAAGTCCATTTCAATGGCTTTCGTGGTGCCAATATCCTGATAGGTCACTTTGGCAACGAAGGTGGGGAGCTCAGCTCCTGCCTCGGCATCCTTGGAAAGTTCAAACTCGAAGGTCATTTCCATGGTGGTCGGATAAAGATCCTCGGTCGCGTGCATGGTCAGAACCACGTCGGTCAAAGTCGCATAGGACAGCATGGTCTCCACACCGCCCAAATTACCTCTGAAATAATCCAAACCTTTTTCGGAGTAATCGGTATACGTGGCCGTCCAGGTCTTATCCTCGTTCTGTACACAGGTACGGGTAGCGGCCGTTTCCACCATATCGTTATCGTCCACGCTTTCCACGCCACTGATCTCCCTCTCGTGAGCGACGTGATCTTCTGCGGTCAGGGGCGACCACAGCTTGATGGCCTTCTGCTTGTCCGTGTCGTAGAAAGAAAACATTTTACCGTCGGCAAAACCCTCGATGATCGTCATTTCTTCGGACTCGTCTCCCATGGTCATGACACTGTGAGTCTCCTCGTGGATAAAATAGTCTTCGGGATTTTCACCGTACACGACGAGGGAGGTCATCGTTCCCTTGATACTCATTTCTACGCCGTAGGTTTCAAAAAGCAACTCGTTTTCTGTTACCGCGGTATAACTATCTTGTTGGCCCATGTTCATATTCAGCACGTTCATAAACTCCGCCGCGCGCTCATGCTCATCCATGCAGTTGAGACGGAAACCCTCAGAACACGAGGTCAGCCCCAGCGCAAGGGGCAGAATGAGCACGGCGACAAGAAGTCCGCTGATGGCTCTTTTCATCAGTTTTTTCATGAGTGATACTCCTTTCAATCGGTTTCGGTGTAACTGATATAGGTACAGGTGGCGGTGACCACGATCTTATACTGGTTCCCTGCGGACATACTGAGCTCGTAGTATTGTTCGGTCATGCGGCCATCCTCAATGGTTACCTTCATCGTCGCCACACCCGACAGATTCACTCCACCCAGCGCACTTTCGTACTGGGTCAGATCCGGGGTCTTTATCTTGATCAGGTATACCGCCTTACCGTCCGTCGAAGCCTCCTCGTCCTTTTCAATATTTCGCACGATGGAATCAGAGAACGAGGAGGGATCCAGAAGGCCCTTGATATAAGCCCTGGCCTCAGCTTCGGTCCAATACTTTTGGGACTGCTTTTGGTCACCCTTCATAATGCGATAGACCTCGTCCTTGTAAGTAATGTCATATTTTGTAAAACCAACGCGGGCATCAATATCAAAGGTATAGCCACTCTCACCCATTTCAAAGCTACCCTCGTCGGTCTCAGTGCTGTTGCTCGTTTGTCCGGAAACTTTGACGTTCTGTGTCGTCACGACCTTGAATTCCGCTGTGTCCGCATTGAGGAAGTCCTGAAGAGACTTTTCCACAATGGTAACCACTCGCAGGTCAACGACCTCGTCGTAGTTGGTCAAATCCACTTCAACGGCCTCGGTGGTACCGATGTCCTTATAAACGGCCTTGGCGCTCATGGTGGGAAGCTCCACGTCATCGCCCTCTTCCACAGGCTCAAAGACAAATTCCATCTCCATAGACGACGGAAGCAGATCCGCACTTGCCGTCACCGTCACCATCACGTCTGCCATGCGGACGTCTTTCATGTAAGAATCCAAACCGCTCATGATACTTTCAAAGGCCTTGAGTCCCTCCGCTGTGTAATCCGTATAGGTAGCAGTCCAGGTCTTATCGTCGTTCTGTATACACGTGCGGGTAGCGGCTTCAGAGGCCATGATGTCATCGTCCAAGCCGTCAGTCGTGTTATAAGTCTTATCAAAAGCCACGTAATCGTCACAAGACAGCGCCGACCAAAGCTTGACGGTCCTCACACCGTTTCCTGCGGAATAATAGAACATTTTCCCGTCAGCAAAGCCCTCTATAGTGGTCATTTCGGTCTTGGAACCGTTCACCGTCATGACCTGATGAGTCTCGGTTTGGGTGAAATAGTCACTCGATCCCTGTCCATAGACGATCTCAGTACCTGTAGCAGTCATGGAGATCTCCGTGCGATAGAGTTCCATGACAATATTCGCCTCCATTTCGGCAACATAAGAATTCTGGCTCTCCATACGCTTGTTCAGGATGTTCACAAACTCCACCGCGCGTTCTGGTTCCTTCAAAGTATTTAAACGAAGGGTATCCGAGCAGGAAGTTAAACTTATGGCAATAGGGAGTACAAGAGTGGCAATCAGCAGACCGCAAAGCATTCTCTTAATGGTTTGTTTCATATGAAGATCCTCCTTGAAATATAATCGTGACTCTTGATTTGATCATATCATACCACAAAATAGCCGCCTTGAAGAAAAATTGGGATAATTGGTGCGATTTTGGGATAAATGTCGAAAAACCAAGAGCTAAACGCCATTGGATAAAAGCCCCTCATATATATAGACACCTTTTTTATGGCAAATCTTACACCAAACAGAAAAAATTTTTATTTTTTTAAGATTGGAAGTTTTCGCCACTGATACTCATGGGATTGTCATGGTGAATGACCGCAAGCTGACTGTCACCCGTGACGTGCACATCACATTCGCCCCTGCAGGAGCGGTTTTCTGCCGACACAAAGCCCGCACAGGTGTTGCCTGTCTCCGGACCATAAAGACCTTGACGTTCCACCATTTTCACGGGGTTGTTCACTTTGTCAAACTTGACCGTGTCCATACGTTTTTCTTTTACAATGCAAATCCGCCATCCACGGTGAGGAATTGGCCCGTGATGAAGGAAGCTGCATCGGAAGCCAGGAACAAGACAGCCGCACTGACGTCCTCAGGGGTTCCGAGACGACCCACAGGGGTTTCGTCCACAAGGGCTGCGAGGGTCTCTTTGCCCAGCTTGGCGTTCATGGCGGTATCAATGACCCCAGGCTCCACACAGTTGACCGTAATTCCCGAAGGTGCCAGTTCCTTCGCCATGGACAAAGTCAAGCCCCGCAAGCCCGCCTTTGCCGCAGAATATGCTACCTCGCACGAAGCGCCTACCTTCCCCCACATGGAACCGATGTGGATGATTCGTCCCTTTTTCGCCGAGATCATCCCCGACAGCACCTCGCGGGAAAGATAAAACGCCCCCGACAGATTGGTGTCCAATATCTCGCGCCATTGTGCGTCGGTCACGTCCTGCATGACCGAAATGAGAGAGATACCCGCATTGTTGATAAGCATTTCAACAGAGCCACCCAAGGCCTGCTCTGCTTCCTTCACGGCGCGGCGGACCTGGTTGGGATCTGATACGTCCGCACAGATGGCTACAGCCCCTGTGGTCTTGGCTACTTCCTCGGCGGCCTCATGGTTATTTTTATAGATAAACGCGACCTTGTCACCGTTTCGGCCAAAGGCTTCTACTAAGCCCCGACCAATCCCGCGTGAACCGCCGCTGATCAAAATCCGTTTCATTTTTTCTGTTGACCCTTTCCTAGCATTGTTTGCAAATTTTATTTGTTTTAAAGGTTTTTGAAGGGTAGCGAAGAAACGACGCGGTAGTGAATGACTGCCAGTGGCAGTCAGAGCCGTGGCGTGACCGAACCGAAACGAGACTCCAAGGGAAACTTTTTTCAAAAAGTTTCCTTCGCCCGTACTCCTTCAAGCAATAATTTATTTCATTTTTCTCATATTCGCAAAGCTCCTGACCACGTAGAACCCGGCGGCCTCGTAAATATTCCGTGCGGGGTTGTTCGCACCGGTATACAGAGACATGAATTCTCCACCGTTTTGCGCGTGGCGGGTGCACATTTCACAAAACACCACTTTACCGATGCCTCGCCCGCGATATTCTTTGCGTGTGCCGATACCGCAGAAATTGCCTCGGCCTTCGCTAACCGACAGCGGACCCGTATAGGCTACCACCAGATCGTTGGCGTTGTGATCCACCGCTACCACGATGGGCTTGTCTGTGTTGGCCATAACCTGTGCCTTCCAACCGGGGTTGCCAATATTGTCAAACAGCTCAGCCAGACCATGATGTTTGTCGGGATTATACAGAGTCACCTCGATCCCCGCTGCCCCAAGCCCTGCCCGAACCTCCGCCATCTGAGGCGGATCCGTATAGCCTTCCAGCGGGCGGTAATAGGCATTTTGTCTGACGAATTCATTCCAACCACGGTGGGCAAGGAAATCAAACAATCCTGAAGATGCGTCCACTCCCGGCACACAGGGATGGTAATGTCCGCCGTCCTCTGCTACGTACCACGGGAGATTGACGGGATTGTGGAACACCACATCCAGCTTTTCGCATCCGTCAAAGGCAAGCAAACCTTCCTCCGCTCTATCCATCAAATTTCGGGCAATTCCCTGACCACGATGCTCGGGTGCAATACAAAGATAGGACAGGTAGCCCGTCTTTCGTTCGGGTAGATAAACACCCGAAACAAAGCCAACCATTTCATTCTCGTCCACGGCGGCAAAGCTGACGCGATCCCTGCCAAAAAACCACCAAGCGGCGGTCTCCTCGGTGATGGGGCGCAGGCAAAGTCCGTCTTTCGAGGTGTTTCTCATGCGATTATAAAAGTCGGTAACAGGCTTTACGTCAAATTGTTGTGTGATATACATCATATTGCCTCCCGTGTTTTAAATCCATAAACCGCCACTTGAACGAAATATTTTGTTCTCAAATGACGCTTTATTCATCTAAAACCACGCCTGCTTTATCAAAGTCCAAAGCCCTCCCCCGAAATCCTCGGAGGAGGGCTGGATCTGATCAATTACTCAGCGTCTGCCTTGTCAGCCTTCTTGGCTGCCTTCTTGCTGTTCTCCTCTACAGGAGCGGCCTTTACATAGTCCACCATCTTAATGACAGCGGTCTCTGCACCGTCGCCTCTGCGAGCGCCCAGTCTATACATCTGGGTGTAGCCGCCCTTACGATCTGCGTAAAGGGAAGCGTAATCGGTGAACACCTTCTTAGCAACGCTCTCCTTGGTGATGTAAGCGAGAGCCTGACGATAGCTTGCCAGGGTGTTCTCCTTACCAAGGGTGATCATCTTCTCTGCGATGGAACGGACTTCCTTAGCTCTGGTCACAGTAGTGATGACCTGGCCGTTCTCAAGAAGCAGAGTAACCATACCGCGGAGCATTGCTTTTCTCTGGTCGGTAGGTCTGCCGAGTTTTCTGGTTCCGGGCATTTTCATTGCCTCCTTCTGCTGTTGTTTGTGTAGCTGTTTTATGCATGGCCTCGGGGACTTTCCCGTCCCCGCAGACCGAAAACGTTAATGCTAAGTTGCGTCTCGCAACGATGTGCTTACTCTTCGACCTTCTTCAGATCAAGGCCGAGGGAGTGCAGCTTCTGGATAACTTCTTCCAGCGATTTCTTACCGAGGTTGCGAACCTTGATCATCTCTTCCTCGGTCTTGTTGGTCAGATCCTCGACAGTATCAATGCCTGCGCGCTTCAAACAGTTGAAGCTGCGGACAGACATGTCAAGCTCCTCAATGGTCATCTCAAGAACCTTTTCTTTCTTGGTCTCTTCTCTCTCAATCATGATTTCAGCCTTCTTTGCTTCATCAGACAAATCCACAAACAAGTTGAGATGCTCGTTGAGAATCTTGGCTGCAAGAGAAATCGCTTCCTTTGCGGAAATGGTACCGTTGGTCACCACATCCAAGGTCAGCTTATCGTAGTCCGTGATGTTGCCCACACGGGTGTTCTCCACATCGTAGCTTACCTTATACACGGGGGTATAGATAGAGTCGGTGAAGATGGTGCCGATGGGAGCGGATGTGGTCATCCCGGGCTGTTCGTTATGGATCTGCTTGTTTCTCTCCTGAGACACGTAGCCGCGGCCGTTGTCAAAGGTCAGCTCCATGTAGAAGCGATCGTTGCCAGACAGGGTGGCGATGTGGTGGTCAGGGTTGAGAATAACGATGTCAGCGTCCTGCTTGATGTCGCCGGCAGTGATCTCATGATCACCGGTAACGTCAATGGTGACCGTCTTAGGGCCGGGGGTCATCAGCTTAGCGGTGATACCCTTCACGTTCAGTACGATCTCGGTAACATCCTCAAGGATACCGGGAACAGTAGAGAACTCGTGCTGCACGTTGTCGATCTTGATGGAGGTCACAGCCACACCGGGCAGAGAGCTCATCAAAACGCGGCGCAGAGAGTTACCGAGGGTAATACCGTAGCCTCTTTCCAAGGGCTCTACGATAAAGGTACCGCAGGTACCGTCATTGCTGAGGTTCGCAGTCGTGATATTAGGCTTTTCAATCTCGATCATTCCAAATAAAACCTCCTTCTGCTATTTGGGGAAAACAAGTTTCCGATGCCGTGTATCCATCTTGGGATCCACAGCGGTGCCCGAAGGCGCTCGGGGGTGCTGGTCTTGGATCTATCCCAAGCAGTACCCACATGAATCCTTTGGGTATTACTTGGAATAGAGCTCGACGATCAGCTGCTCGTTGAATTCGAAGTCGATATCCTCACGAGCGGGCATAGCGATCACCTTAGCGGTGAAGTTAGCCTTGTCGGACTCCAGCCACTTGGGCACTCTTGCGCCGCCCTCGGACTCTGCCAGGCCCTTGAACTTCACGGATGCGCGGCTGGACTCCTTAACGGAGATCACGTCACCGGGCTTCACGACGAAGGAAGGAATGTTGACCTTCTTGCCGTTAACAGTGAAGTGACCGTGCAGAACGAGCTGACGGGCATCACGGCGGCACTCGGCCATACCCATGCGGTAAACGACGTTGTCAAGTCTTCTCTCGAGCAGGATCAGCAGGTTCTCACCGGTCATACCCTCCTTGCGGGCAGCCTCCTCATAGAGGTTTCTGAACTGCTTCTCGAGAACACCGTAGTATCTCTTGGTGGTCTGCTTCTCTCTGAGCTGCATACCATATTCTCTCATCTTCTTGACATCAGCACCATGCTGACCGGGACGAGACGTTCTGCGCTCAAGTGCGCACTTGCCGCTGATGCAGCGATCGCCCTTGAGGTACAGCTTCTTACCTTCTCTGCGGCACAGTTTGCACGCAGGTCCTGTATATCTTGCCATGTTTCTATCCTCCTATGAATTAAACACGTCTGCGCTTGGGGGGTCTGCAGCCGTTGTGGGGAATGGGGGTCACGTCGCGGATCAGAGTGATCTGCAGACCAACAGTCTCCAGTGCACGGATTGCGGACTCACGTCCCGAGCCGGGGCCCTTCACGTACACCTCAACGCTCTTCAGGCCGTGATCAACTGCGATCTTAGCAGCGGTCTCGGAAGCGGACTGAGCAGCGAAGGGGGTGGACTTACGGGAGCCCTTGAAGCCGAGCTCACCGGCAGAAGCCCAGGAAATAGCGTTGCCGTTCACATCGGTGATGGTAACGATCGTGTTATTGAAGGTAGACTGGATATGAACTGCGCCCTTTTCGATATTTTTTCTCTCGCGGCGCTTCTTGATGCCTCTGGAGGCTTTATCATTCTTTGCCATTGTTCATGCCACTCCTTTACTTCTTCTTGTTTGCGATGGTCTTTGCAGGACCCTTGCGGGTTCTTGCGTTGGTCTTGGTGCGCTGACCTCTCACAGGCAGACCCTTTCTGTGACGGATACCGCGGTAGCAGTTGATCTCAACCAGGTTCTTGATGTTCAGAGAAACCTCACGGCGAAGGTCACCTTCCACGTTATAAGAGTTTTCGATCTCATCACGGAGCTTAGCAATCTCGTCCTCGGACAGATCCTTTGCACGGGTATCGGGATTGATACCGGTAGCAGCGAGGATGTCGTTAGCGCTCTTGCGGCCGATTCCGTAGATGTAGGTCAAAGCGATCTCAACGCGCTTGTTGTTGGGAATATCAACACCAGCTATACGAGCCATTTCTTTACACCTCTCTGTGTGATTTTGTTGCTCTCTTAGGAGCGGCTCCTTTTGGAGCGGATGGCTGAAACCTGCGACGTCCGAGCCGTGGTTTTCAGCGGTCTTATTTAATCAGAATCAGCAATTAGCCCTGTCTCTGCTTGTGCTTGGGGTTCTCGCAGATGACCATGACCTTGCCTTTTCTCTTGATGATCTTGCACTTTTCGCAGATCTTCTTAACGGACGGCTTCACTTTCATTTGTGATTACCATACCTTTCTTGAGAATTAGGTTTTTATCGTATCACTTGGAACGCCAGGTGATGCGGCCCTTATCGAGGTCGTAAACAGACACCTCGATGGTTACGTGGTCGCCCGGCAAAATACGGATATAATTCATACGGAGCTTCCCAGAGATGTGAGCGGTCACCACGTGGCCGTTGGGAAGTCTCACCTTGAAGGTGGCGTTGGGCAGTGCCTCTTCTACCACACCTTCAAACTCAATAACATCGTCCTTAGACAGAAGAATCCCTCCCTTTGATTGATTTTTTCATTGTTTCGGTGCATCGCCCATCAAAAATCGGGGTCGATGCAGGTCAGATTGATCACGCCGTCCTGTGTCAGCGCTACAGAATTTTCGTAGTGTGCAGACAGCGAGCCGTCTGCGGTCTTGACCGTCCAGCCGTCGGAAAGCTCTCGGACTGCCTCGCCGCCCACGTTGACCATGGGCTCAATGGCCAGGGTCATACCCATGCAAAGGCGTGTGCCTCTGCCGGGGGTGCCGTAGTTCGGCACGTCGGGAGACTCGTGGAGCATCTGCCCCACACCGTGTCCGATATAGCGCTTAACGGTGGAATAGCCGTTGCTGACCACCAACTGATCGATGGCATGGCCAAGATCACCCAGCCGATTGCCGATCTGTAGCATGGCAAGGCCTGCGTAGAAGCTGTCACGGGTCACTTGGATGAGCTTCTGTGCTTCATCGCTGACCCTTCCCACAGGGATCGTCCGTGCGCTGTCACCGTGGAAGCCTCTGTAGAAGGCACCCACGTCGATCTTCACGATATCCCCTTCTTCAAGAAATCTTTTCTTGGAAGGGATGCCGTGGATGACCTCATCGTTGATGCTGATACACGCGCTGGCGGGAAATCCGCCATAGCCAAGGAAGGAAGGTATTGCGCCTGACTTCTCAATGTGTTCACGCACCAAGCGATCCAGCTCATAGGTACTGATACCGGGGCGAACGTGGTCACGGGCGACGAGCAAAGCCTCGCCCGTGATTCGTCCGGCTTCTTTCATGATCCTGATCTGATCACCGTTTTTAAGTTGTATCATAAGCAGGATACCTCAGAGGAAGTTATTTCCCGCACTCGACGCCTTCCAGGGCTGCCAGAACAGCAGCGGTGGTGTCTTCGACCTCTTCACGACCTTGAACCGTGACAAGGAGACCCTTGGCACCGTAGTAGTCCTTCAGGGGTTCGGTCTGTGCGTGGAAGGTTTCCAGTCTCTTGCGAACGGTGGCTTCTGCGTCGTCGTCTCTGATATAGAGAGCATCGCCGCACTTATCGCACACGCCGTCCACCTTGGAAGGAAGGTAAACCACATGATAGGATGCGCCGCACTTGCAAACTCTGCGTCCGCTCATACGTTCGATGATCTTCTCGTCGGCGACCTCCAGAGACAGGACTGCGTCCACCTCAGCGCCCATGGCGTCAAGCGCCTCGGCCTGAGGAATGGTTCTGGGGAAACCATCGAGAATATAGCCGTTCTTGCAGGAGTCGCTTGCCAGCTTCTCCTTGATGAGACCAATGATGACCTCATCGGGAACCAGCTTACCGGCATCCATATAGCTCTTGGCCAAAAGGCCAAGCTCGGTGCCTTCGCTCTTGGCTGCGCGGAGGATATCTCCGGTAGCCACAACGGGGATGTTGTACTTAGCGGTGATGTTAGCCGCCTGAGTACCTTTACCTGCGCCGGGAGCGCCCAATAAAATGAGTTTCATGTCGTTATTCCTCCTCTGATCAATGGAAAAGGGGATTGAGTTGCTTCATATAAGGTTTTTTCATAGAAATCTTGCGTCCGCGCATCAATCAAGGAAGCCCTTGTAGTTACGCAGGGTCATCTGAGCCTCAAGCTGACGGTAGGTCTCCAGAGCGACACCAACCACGATGAGGAGGGAGGAGCCGGAGAAGGCCAGGTCGGCAAGGCCGACACCGTCGATGGCATACCAGACCGCATTGATGATCATGGGTACACCGGACAGCACGCAGAGGAAGAGCGCGCCCAGCAGGGTGATTCTATTGAGGATCTTAGTGATATACTCAACGGTAGGTCTGCCGGGACGGATGCCGGGAACGGCACCGCCGTTGCTCTGCAGGTTGTTAGCCACTTCTACAGGGTTGAAGGAAATCATGACGTAGAAGTAAGCGAATGCAACCACAAGGATCAGATAGATTGCAAGATAGGGGAAGCTGTTCATGCCCAGATAGTTGTTAACAAACTTACCGAAGGCCGTATTGGGAATGAAGCCCGCAACGGTGGGCAGAATGCTGACGATGGAGCTGGAGAAGATGATGGGCATAACGCCGGTCATATCCAGCTTCAGGGGCAGGTTAGAGGACTGACCGCCATACATCTTACGGCCGACAACGCGCTTAGCGTACTGCACGGGAATGCGGCGCTCGGAGTTGGAGAACCAGACCACCAGGACGGTGAAGAGCAGCAGAACTGCAACGAACAGGAGGCACAGTACAGCACCAATGATGTACTGGGGAACCTGCCAGTTCTCAACCTTGGCGAACACGTCCCAACGGCTGACGAAGCAACGGCTGTAGAGGCTGCCGCACATAGCGGGCAGACGAGTGATGATGTTAGCGAACAGGATGATGGAGATACCGTTACCGATACCATACTCATTGATTCTCTCAGCCAGCCACATGATCAGGGATGCGCCTGCGCAGAAGCAGACCACCAGGGTGATCATCTGGAGCCAGAAGGAGAAACCGTCGGCGCTGGTGTAAGTCAGCATACCGTAGGTGCTGAGGAACATGGAGTAACCAATACTGGTGACCAGTGCCAGAGCCACGGTGATACTGCGGGTCAGAGTGGAGAGCTTCTTGCGGCCGCGCTCGCCATCTTTCTGCCACTCGGCCAGGGTCTTGAACGCGATGGTCAAGAGCTGAACAACGATGGATGCAGTGATGTAAGGCGAGACGGACAGAGCGAACAGAGTACCACGGGACAGAGCACCACCGGACAGAAGGTTCAGCCAGGTGAAAGCGTTGCCGCCGTTCATATTGAACTGCTGTTCAAGCACCTCGGGAGTGACCCAAGGCATGGGAATGTTGGCACCGATACGGTACAGCACGATGATAAACAGGGTAAAGAGGAGCTTGCTCTTAAGCTCGGGAATTTTCCACGCGTTCTTTAACGTCTGAAACATTCTTATACCTCCTCTGCCTGTCCACCTACTGCTGTAATCTTCTCCTTAGCAGCTGCCGAGAAAACGGTAGCCTGAACAGTCAACTTCTTGGTGAGCTCGCCATTGCCGAGAATCTTAACGCCGTCGCAGAGCTTGCGAACGAGCTTCTTCTCGCACAGATTTTCGATGGTGACAACGTCACCGTCGTTATACTTGTGCTCAAGCTGACCAACATTGACGATTGCATAGATAGTAGCGAATTTGTTGTGGAAGCCTCTCTTGGGAAGCTTTCTGTACAAGGGGAGCTGGCCGCCCTCGAAGCCGGGACGGACACCGCCGCCGGAACGGGCATTCTGACCCTTGTGGCCCTTACCGGCGGTCTTACCGTTACCGGAGCCGGGGCCTCTACCCTTACGGTAGGAGTCTTTTCTGGAACCCTCAGCGGGTCTCAATTCATTCAGTTTCATTCTCGTACCCTCCTTTTAGTCGTTGACGGTCTCGACCGTAACCAGGTGAGCGAGAACCTTAACCTTACCGGCGAGCACTGCGTCGTCAGCGTGAACGATGCTGTCGCCGATCTTACGGAGACCCAGGGACTGAGCAGTTGCCTTCTGATTGGGCTTTGCAGCGATCAGACTCTTCTTAAGTGTTACCTTTTTCATTTCCGTCGCCTCCTTAAGCCTTGACCTGCTCCACAGGGATGTCGCGGATCTTAGCGACTTCCTCTGCGGTGCGCAGCTCTGCCAAACCTGCCATGGTAGCCTTAACTACGTTGGTGGGATTGTCAGAACGCAGGCACTTTGCACGAATGTTGGAGATACCGGCGCACTCCAGAACGGCACGGACCTTGCCACCGGCGATAATACCGGTACCAAGAGCTGCGGGCTTGAGCAGGACCTTACCTGCGCCAAACACACCGGTGACCTCGTGGGGGATGGTGGTTCCCTTCAGGGAAACCTCGATCATATTCTTCTTGGCATCTTCGATACCCTTGCGGATAGCCTCGGGAACCTCTGCTGCCTTGCCAAGACCAACGCCAACGTGACCCTGCTCATCACCGACTACCATGAGTGCGGCGAAGCGAGCGATACGACCACCCTTAACGGTCTTGGAAACACGGTTCAGGGAGACGAGCGTTTCTTTCAGCTTCAGCTCTCCCGGATTAAACTTGTTAGCCATTTTTGTTTCCTCCTAATTGAATGCTCAAACATTGTTTGAACAGTGTACAAACCGGACTAATCCCTGAGGGATTAGAACTTCAGGCCGCCCTCGCGAGCGCCTTCAGCCAATTCCGATACACGTCCGTGGTAAAGGTAGCCGCCTCTGTCGAAAACGACTTCGGTGATTCCCTGTGCGATAGCCTTTTCAGCGATCATTTTACCGACCGCTCTTGCGGCAGCCTTGTTGCTGCCAACACCCTCAAAACCGGCGCCGTAAGTAGAAGCGGCAACCAGAGTAACACCCTTCACATCGTCAATGATCTGAGCGCTGATGTTAGCGTTGGAACGGTAGACGGCCAGGCGGGGACGCTCGGCAGTACCGGAGATCTTGCTTCTGATGCGAACATGTCTCTTCAGACGGGCTTGGTTCTTATCCTTTTTCGTTACCATGTTGATCCACTCCTTTCAATTATTTACCGGTCTTACCGGCCTTGCGGCGGACAGTTTCGTCGATATAACGAACGCCCTTAGCATGGTAGGGCTCGGGAGGTCTCTTGCTGCGGATCACAGCTGCCATCTGGCCGACTTCCTGCTTGTCGATACCCTTGACCACGATGATCATGGTGGAGCTCACCTTCTCGGTGGTCATCTTGTCGATACCCTGCTTCTTGATCTCATCCTCAGAGGGAACCTCCAGCTTAACGGTGTCAGTCTCGGGGATGATGAACTTATCCTGGGGCATGCCGGTCTTAGGCATGAGAGAGTGACCGAGGTACAGGAGCAGGTTCTTGCCCTGCTTTGCAGCCTTGTAACCGACACCCACGATCATGAGGACCTTCTTGTAGCCTTCGGAAACACCGGTAACCATGTCCTGCAGAAGGGCACGGGTCAGGCCGTGAACGCTACGGTCTTCCTTTTCATCAGTGGGACGGGTAACCAGAGCCTGGTTGCCCTCGACGGTGATGGTCATTCTTTCGGAGAACTGCTTAACGAGGGTGCCGAGAGGGCCCTTAACGGTAACCACGTTACCGTCAGCGATAGTGATGCTTACGCCTGCGGGGATGACCACGGGCATTCTACCAATTCTTGACATATCTTTGTACCTCCCGTTTCATTACCAGACGAAAGCAAGGACTTCGCCGCCAACGTTGAGGGAGCGAGCCTTCTTATCGGTCATGACGCCCTTAGAGGTGGAAACGATCGCGATACCGAGACCGTTCATAACCTTGGGCATATCCTCGCAGCTTGCGTAGATACGCAGACCGGGCTTGGAAATACGCTTGATCCCACGGATGACCTTCTGCTTACCGGGCAGGTACTTCAGAGTAACACGGATGATACCCTGCTTACCGTCGTCAACCACGGTGTAGCTCTTGATGTAGCCTTCCTCAACGAGGATCTCAGCGATGGACTTCTTCATGTTGGATGCCGGAATGTCTACAGTAGCATGCTTTGCAGTGTTAGCATTTCTGATTCTTGTGAGCATATCGGCAATAACGTCTGACATTTGCATTTTATTTTCCTCCTGATGCAAGTTTATCATTATCTTGCTGCCACCCTTAACTTCGGGCGGCGGCATATCGGGGGTTAAGTGTGACCGGGCGATCCGCGCACAGCGCAGACACCGACAGATCATCTTGGACATCCTTTTGTCCTCGAGCCTGCCATATCCGGCTCGACTTCCTACCGATAGGTGGGGGTCCCGTCCGACGCATTTCGCCATCGGACAGGTGTGGGGGTAATTCTATTTAAGTCTGAATTACCAAGAGGACTTCTTCACGCCGGGGATCTCGCCCTTGTATGCGAGCTCGCGGAAGCAGATACGGCAGATACCGTACTTGCGGAGGTATGCGTGAGGACGGCCGCAAATCTTGCAGCGGTTGTAGCGGCGGGTAGAGAACTTAGGTTCTGCCTGCTGCTTGTTGATCATAGCCTTCTTTGCCATCTTTCAATACCTCCTCAATCCTTTGCAAAGGGAGCGCCCATCAGCTTCAGAAGCTCGCGAGCTTCCTCGTCGGTGTTGGCGGTCGTCACAAAGCAGATATCCATACCGCGGATCTTCTCGACCTTATCGTACTCGATTTCGGGGAAGATCAGCTGCTCCTTCAGGCCGAGGGAGTAGTTACCACGGCCGTCGAAGGCGTTGGGGTTGATGCCCTTGAAGTCACGAACGCGGGGCAGAGCGAAGTTGAAGAGTCTGTCAACAAACTCATACATGATCTCGCCGCGGAGGGTGACCTTGGCACCGATCTTCATACCCTCACGGAGCTTGAAGTTTGCCACGGACTTACGAGCGTAAGTGGGGACAGCCTTCTGACCGGTGATGAGGGTCAGATCAGCGATTACGGAGTCGATAACCTTGGAATTTTCCTTAGCGTCGCCGCAACCGACGTTGATAACGATTTTGTCCAGCTTGGGGATCTGCATCACGCTCTTGTAAGCGAACTTAGTCATGAGAGAGGGAGCGATCTCGCTGGTATAGAGTTCTTTCATTCTTGCCATTGCAATCTACCTCCTCAATCAAACTTGTGGCCGCACTTGGCGCAGACACGGACCTTCTTGCCATCGACAACCTCGATGTGGGTGCGGACGCCCTTATCGCACTTGGGGCAATAAAGAGCAACCTTGGAAGCATACATAGCGCCCTCGGCGTCTACGATGCCACCGGTCTCGCCCTGACGGCGAGGCTTAACGTGCTTGTGAATGACGTTAGCGTCCTTCACGATGACCTTCTTCTCTTCGGGAGACACGGCGATAACTTCGCCCTTCTTAACGCCTCTCTCAGTACCGTCGGGCAACTTCTTGTACTTGGAACTGCCGGAGATAACCTGGACGATATCGCCCTTCTTAATATGCATAGCCATTTCGCGATACCTCCTATTACAGTACTTCGGGAGCCAGAGACAGGATCTTCAGATAATCCTTCTCACGAAGCTCTCTTGCCACAGGCCCAAAGATACGGGTGCCTCTGGGGGTCTTATCTTCCTTGATGATGACGGCTGCGTTCTCGTCGAACTTGATATAAGAGCCGTCAGCACGGTGAACACCGTGTACGCTTCTAACGATAACTGCCTTTACGACATCGCCCTTCTTGACCATGCCGCCGGGAGCAGCCTTCTTGACTGCGCACACGACTACGTCGCCGATGTTAGCATAGCGGCGACCGGTGCCGCCCAGCACGCGGATGCAAAGGAGCTCCTTAGCACCGGTGTTGTCGGCAACCTTCATCATAGATTCCTGTTGAATCATGTTGTTTTTCCTCCTACTGTTTCAATACGCAACGGCGTACCTACTATTCGAATTCCGGCCACAAATGCCCGTGTGGCCTTCGGGTTGCCGATAGCGGACTTACTTAGCCTTTTCGATGATCTGGACCAGTCTCCATCTCTTGGTCTTGGACAGAGGTCTGGTTTCCATGATCTCAACGCGGTCACCCACGCCGCACTCATTGTTTTCGTCATGAGCGTGGACCTTCAGGGTGCGCTTAATGATCTTGCCGTAGACGGGATGCTTTACGTTGTCCTCGATAGCAACGACGATGGTCTTATCCATCTTGTCGCTGACAACCATACCGACACGGGTCTTTCTCAGTGCTCTTGCTTCTGTCATGACTGTTCCTCCTTACGCGTTCTTCTCATTGAGAACGGTCATTACTCTTGCGATGTCGTGCTTGACCTCAGTCATCTGATGAGGGTTGTCAAGCTGGTTGATCGCATGCTGGAAGCGAAGGTTGCGAAGCTCGCTCTTCAGCTCCTGGAGCTTAGCCATCAGCTCTTCAGAAGTCATATTTCTCAGTTCTGCTGCCTTCATTGCTCTTACGCCTCCTCTTTGGTGATGAACTTAGTCTTGACGGGGAGCTTGTGGCTTGCGAGACGCATAGCCTCTCTTGCCACGTCCTCTGCAACACCTTCCATCTCAAACATGATGCGGCCGGGCTTCACAACGGCAACCCAGTACTCAACTGCACCCTTACCGGAACCCATTCGAGTCTCGGCAGGCTTCTCAGTGATAGGCTTGTCGGGGAAGATCTTGATCCAAACTTTACCGCCACGCTTGATGTAACGGGTCATTGCAATACGGGCTGCCTCGATCTGTACGCTGGAGATCCATGCGGGCTCAGTAGCCACCAGACCGTAGGAACCGTAGGCGAGGGTAGTACCTCTGGAGGCCTTACCCTTCATTCTACCGCGCTGTACGCGACGGAACTTAACTCTCTTAGGCATCAACATAATTAGTTCTCGCCTCCTTCTTTGGGAGCCTTAGGTGTTCTGGGCAGTCTCTCGACAGGACGAGGAGCGGCTGCAGGTGCACCGGGCTTGCGGTCACCGAAACGGCGGTCGCCACCCTGACGGCGGTCACCACCCTGACGGCGGTCGCCACCCTGACGGCGGTCACCCTGACGGCGATCACCCTGACGGCGGTCACCCTGACGGCGGTCGGGGCGAGCAGCCTCACGGGCTTCGGGGCGGTTCACTTCGTTGAGGATTTCGCCCTTGAAGATCCAGACCTTCACGCCGATCTTACCGTAGGTGGTGTTAGCCTCCCAGAAACCGTAGTCGATGTCAGCGCGCAGAGTCTGCAGCGGAATGGTACCCTCGTGGTAGTGCTCGGAACGAGCGATCTCAGCGCCGCCCAGACGGCCGCCGCAGGAGATCTTGATACCCTTGGCACCACTCTTCATGGTGTTACGAATGGCCATCTTCATGGCACGACGGAAGGAAGCGCGGCGCTCCAGCTGGCCGGCGATGTTCTCGGCGACGAGCTGAGCATTCAGGTCGGGCTGGCGAACCTCAACCACGTTGAGGGCCACAGGCATACCAACCATAGCTTCCAGTTCCTTCTTGTACTTGTCAATCTGCTCACCGCCGCGGCCAATTACCATACCGGGCTTAGCGCAGTGGACGAATACGCGAACGCGACGGCTGTCACGCTCGATCTCGATCTTAGGACCGCCTGCGTCCTGCAGAGCCTTCTTCAGATACTTTCTGATGTTGTAGTCGGAAACCAGGGTATCGCCGAAGACTTCGTCCTTCACGAACCATCTGGAATCCCAGTTCTTAATGACACCCACGCGCAAACCGTGGGGATTTACCTTTTGTCCCATTGTTCTGGTCTCCTTTCTTAGTCTCTTTCCTTAACCACGATGGTCACATGGCTCGTTCTCTTCAGGATGCGGTCTGCGCTTCCCTTTGCACGGGGCATGATTCTCTTCATGGTAGGGCCGGGGGTTACGAAGCACTCGGAAACGTAAAGCTTCGAGGCGTCCATGTGATTGTTGTTCTCGGCGTTGGCGATGGCGCTCTTCAGGAGCTTGATGAGATACTCGGAAGCACCGCGGCGGGTGTTCTTCAGAATAGCCATGGCCATGTCCGCATCCTTACCTCTGATGAGGTCGAGGACGATCTGCACCTTGCGAGGAGAGATCCGAGCATGCTTCAGATGTGCTACTGCTTGCATTCTTATATCCTCCTCTTAATTACTTGTTAGAAGTCTTGGAGCCGGCGTGACCCTTGAAAGTGCGGGTCAGGGCAAACTCGCCCAGCTTGTGGCCGACCATTTCTTCGGTGATATACACCGGAACGTGCTTTCTACCGTCGTGAACGGCGATCGTGTGACCGACAAATTCCGGGAATATCGTGGATGCTCTGGACCAGGTCTTGAGCACCTTCTTTTCATGATTTTCGTTCATGGCGCAAATTCTTGCGTACAGTTTTGCTTCCACAAAAGGAGGCTTTTTCAAACTTCTACTCATGTTATATTCCCTCCTTACTTAGCGTTTCTACGCTTGACGATAAACTTGTCGGTGCGAGCCTTCTTGTTTCTCGTCTTATAACCCAGAGCGGGCTTACCCCAAGGGGTAACAGGCGAAGGATGACCGATGGGAGAACGGCCCTCACCACCACCGTGGGGGTGATCGCAGGGGTTCATAACGGAACCGCGAACAGTAGGACGAATGCCCTTGTGGCGGGTCTTACCGGCCTTACCGACCTTGATGGTGTTGTGCTCGAAGTTACCGACCTGACCGATGGTAGCCACGCAGTCCAGACGGATGATACGAACTTCACCGGAAGGCAGACGCACCTGAGCGATGCCGCCGTCCTTGGAGATCAGCTGAGCCATAACGCCTGCGGAGCGAGCCAGCTGAGCGCCCTTACCGGGATACAGCTCCACGTTGTGGATGAAGGTACCGGTGGGGATGTTAGCGATGGGCAGAGTGTTACCAACCTTGATATCAGCGTCCGCACCGGAGCGAACCACGTCGCCGACCTGCAGGCCTTCGGGAGCTACGATGTAGCTTCTGACGCCGGCCTCGTTCTCAAGGAGAGCGATGAAAGCGGAACGGTTGGGGTCGTACTCGATAGCGATGACAGTTGCAGGAGCATTGTCAAGACGCTTGAAGTCGATAATTCTGTACTTAACTTTGTTACCGCCGCCGCGATGACGAACGGTGATGCGGCCGTAGCTATTACGACCTGCGTGCTTTTTCTTAATAACGACCAGGCTCTTCTCGGGAGTGTCCTTGGTGATGACCTGCTTGTAAGCGGGCACGGACATATTTCTTCTGGAAGGGGTCGTAGGCTTATACTTAATCGTAGGCATTTACTTCAACCTCCTTCATTAGTTCAGGCCTTCGAAGAACTCGATGGGCTTAGAGTCAGCAGTCAGGGTGACGATGGCCTTCTTCCAAGCGGAAGTGTAGCCGAAGTGCACACCCATTCTCTTGGGCTTTCTCTTCATGTTGATGACGTTGACGCTCTCCACCTTAGTGCCGGGGAAGATAGCCTCAACGGCTTTAGCGATCTCGGGCTTGGTTGCAGAAGGCAGAACCTTGAAGACGTACTTCTTATGGTTCTCGTCATTCAGCATATCCATGCTCGCCTCGGTGATCACGGGCTTAATGATGATATCTTCAAGCATTTTCATTATGCGTACACCTCCTCGAGCATCTTCACGGCTGCAGCAGCGATCACCAGCTTGTCGGCCTTCATGATCTCGTACACGTTGATCGTGGAAGCGAGGCAGGTCTCGACGCGCTCGATGTTAGCGCAGCTCTTAATGGTGTAGTGGTTCACTTCGGGGAGAACCACCAGAGTGCGATTCTCAGCACCCAGTGCCTTGAGCATACCAACCATGGTCTTGGTCTTGTACTCGTTGCACTTGATCTCATCAACGATGATGAGCTTGCCCTCTGCAACCTTAGCAGAGAGAGCGGAGAACAGAGCGACTCTCTTGGTCTTCTTGTTCATATCGGTGCGGTAGGAACGGGGCTTGGGGCCCAGTGCGATACCACCGTGAGTCCACTGAGGAGAACGGGTAGAACCCTGACGAGCACGACCGGTGCCCTTCTGTCTCCAGGGCTTTCTGCCGCCACCGGAAACCTCGGTGCGGGTCAGAGTGGACTGAGTGCCCTGTCTCTGGTTGAGCAGATATGCTCTGACTGCGGCATGGAGGACAGCAGCATTGATCTCTGCGCCGAAGATCATATCGGACAGGACCATGGTGCCCACAGCCTCGCCGGCCATGTTAAACACTTTTACGTTAGGCATGTTTTATTTCCTCCTTCCGCTTATGCTTTGACCGAGTTGCGAACGAACACGATGCCGCCCTTGGCGCCGGGAATGGCACCCTTCACGGCGAGGATGTTTCTCTCGCTGTCGATCTTAACAACCTTGAGGTTCTGCACGGTGACCTTTTCGTTACCGTACTGGCCAGGCATCTTGTGATTCTTGAAGATTCTGGCGGGGTCGATGGAACCCATGGAACCGGGCTGGCGGTGCACAGGGCCCACACCGTGGGTCATACGAAGCTTGTGGTGATTCCAGCGCTTAACGACACCGCTGTAACCATGTCCCTTGGTCATACCGGTTACATCGACCTTTTCGCCAGCGGCGAAGGTATCGACGGTAATGACGTCGCCGACATTGTACTTGGCGCAGTCATCAAGGCGGAACTCCTTGAGGTGCTTCTTCACGCTGATGCCATTCTTTGCGAAGTGGCCTGCGCGAGGCTTGTTGACGTGCTTGGCCTTCATCTCCATGAAGCCAAGCTGGACGGCGTCGTAGCCGTCGTTCTCACCGGTCTTCTTCTGTGCGACAACACAGGGGCCGGCTTCGATGAGGGTTACGGGAATGACATTGCCATTCTCATCGAAGATCTGAGTCATACCGATCTTCTTGCCGATAATTCCCTTTTGCATTTGAGTTTTCCTCCTGTAAATTATTGGTTGGCCGAGGTTTTCAGTCGAGATCCGACATCCTTCGGTCAACATGACTTACAAAGTTACCGAGCCATCCGCACGCATGTTTGCAGGTGTCGGCTGTTGTCTTTGTCGCAACCCTATATAATATGTAGGGTTACTTCCGCTTACGCGGCCGGGGCGCGTTTTTTGCATTTGTTTGCTTCGAGGGCTTGATATTACAGTTTAACCTCGATCTCAACGCCTGCGGGGAGCTCGATGTTCATGAGAGCTTCCACAGTCTTCTGGGAAGGCTTCATGATGTCGATGAGTCTCTTGTGAGTTCTGGTCTCGAACTGCTCACGGCTGTCCTTGTACTTGTGAACAGCACGCAGGATGGTCACGATCTCACGATCGGTAGGAAGCGGGATAGGACCCGAAACCTCAGAACCGTTTGCCTTAGCCACAGCGACGATCTTCTCAGCCGCGGTGTCGATCAGGGTGTGATCGTAGCTCTTGAGACGAACTCTGATCTTCTCTTTCACTGCCATTGTTTCTTGCCTCCTTTTAGATTTCGTCAAATCGATCCGCCGCAACCCGAAGTGGCAGGCTCTATTCGACGATTCGTGACGGGGCCACCGACTCAACACCGCTCCGTGCGTTCCTTTTTGGCCCAATAAAAATCGCCGACCGGCGGCTTTATAGACCCAGGGGACACGGGGGAGTGATGGTTCGCCCGATTTTCGGACATACTCCGCGAAAATTACCTTACAAGGCTCGGTGAAGCCCGTAAGCAACCTCTCGCATCAGCGCATATCAAGCCCTTCAATTATACACGATTTTTTCCAAAATTGCAAGTGCTTTGAGAAAATTTTCGAGCAAAATAAATCATGAATTTGCAAGATTTTTTCTTTCCGTTTTTGTTTATTTTGCACAATTCCACGAGGCGATCAAAAAAATATTATAAAATTATCAAAAGATTGGCCTAATTCGTTACAAGGTGTTCACATATTTGCATTATAATATTGAAGGATATGCAAATTTACAGATAAAAATTGAAAGGAGGCTGTGTCCGTGAAGATCAAACCCATCACCGCAAGGCTTTGCCTGTGGAGTTCCGCCGTCCTGACCTTCGTTGGAGTCATCCTGCGCACAGTCGCTATGTTTACCTGCTTTGATACCGAAACCGGTTATTTCAACGATTCCCTGCTCACTACCTTAGTGACCATTCTCTCCTTCGCCGCCGCGCTTCTGCCCATGATACTGTCCATCGCTACCCCCAAGGGCACACTTCCCACCGTCTGGCCCGAGCCCAAACGGGATCTTGCCCCCGTTCTTCCCTTCGCCCTGTTCACCTCAAGCGGTGTTTGGATCTTGTGGCAGTATGTATCGGACAGTCAAGATAACATACTGCTGCTTCTGGCAGGTGGCCTCTCCTTGGTTGCCGCTTTGTATGATCTTTTGCTCATTTCCCGGTCTGCCGGCAAAGGTATCAATGTGAACGCGCTGGCCGCCATAGGCTACGCACCTATTTTCTGGAGCCTCCTGTCCGTGGCAGAAACCTACACCGACCAGTTCACCACCATGAACTCCCCCATCAAGCTTGGCCTGCAGTTCGGTTTTCTCAGCGTAGCTTTGACGATGGTGGCTGAGCTCCGCTTCCGTCTGGGCAAATCTACGCCCCGCGCAGCCCTCTGTTTCCACGCCATCGCGCTTTACTTCTGCCTGACAGGCAGCATTCCCACCTTGATCGCTCTGGCCGCAGGCATACTCAACAGACCCATTCACGGTGCTTATGCGCTGGCTCTGCTGGGCGCAGGCGTATACGCCGCCTTCAGATTGGTCTACTACTTTACCATCCCATCTCCAGAGATTACCCAACTCGAAGCGACCGACACCGAGACCCACGAAACTGACTCCGACCCCCATCACATCATAGGCGAGTGAGGTACAACGTGAATCATAAAACATCAGCCAACCTGCGCATTCAGTGGTTCCATGACGAGGTTTGGCGGGGCACCTATCCCAATGCCCCCCGCATGGCCGAGCGTTTCCACATTTCCCTGCGTCAGGCACACAGAGACATCGACTATCTCCGCAAGCAGTTGGAAGCCCCTCTTGTTTTCGACCAGCATAACCGCGGATATATCTATACAGCCCCCTTCTCCCTCCCCCTCATTGTGGCAGGCGAAAACGATGACCTGTATCGTCCCGTAGACGACACTTTGGTCTCGGGGCGTGCCGCCTTCCATATGCCCGAAGCCGACCACGTCATCATCCAAAGTCAGATCCCTTACACCGCTACCCTGGAGATCAAGGACAAGCTGACGGTGCTGGAAATGCGCAGTTATATCATCTCAGACGAAGGCAAGCGTACCTTCCTCTGCGAATTCCACAACATCGACCGCTTTCTCTGCGCCATATTCACCGCTCGTTCCCCCATCCGTATCGTAGAACCCGATTGGCTGCGGGACAAGCTTTTACATATGGCCGAGAAGATCCTCAAGGTTCACGAATAATTTCGCTATACACTCCTCTATACGAGAAAGGCTATTATAATAATGAAAGAATTTCACATCAATACAGAAATTTTCTTCGGTGAGCGCGCCCTTGACAGATTGACTCAGCTCCCCTACAAAAATGTTATGCTCATCTCAGATCCTTTTGTAGTCAAGAGCGGCATGATCAAGCTTCTCACCTCCCGCCTGGACTCCGCAATGATCCAATACGAGCTTTTTACCGATATCGTTCCCGATCCCCCCATTGAAAAGGTGATCGCAGGCGTCTCGGTGGCTTTGAAACTCCACGCGCCCTGTCTGGTGGCCGTGGGCGGCGGTTCTGCTATTGATACAGCCAAGGCCATCCGAAAATTTGCCAACCAGCTTGAAAAGGATTATTTTCCCCATCTGATCGCCATCCCCACCACCAGCGGCACGGGTAGCGAGGTGACCTGCTTCGCCGTCCTGTCGGATCCCGAAAAGGGTCGCAAATATCCCCTGGCATCCGAGGACCTCATTCCCGACGAAGCCATCCTTGACGAAGAACTTGTCAAGAGCGTTCCTGCGTCGGTTACCGCCGATACGGGCATGGACGTATTGACTCATGCCATCGAGGCTTACGTATCCACCGCCAACAACGAGTTCTCGGGCGCTTTGGCCGAAAAGGCCGTAGAGATCTCGGGCCAATTCCTCATCCGCTCCTACAGCAGTAACGAGGACACCCACGCTCGCAGAAAGATGCACATCGCCTCTTGTCTGGCCGGTCTGGCCTTTAATTCCGCGTCCTTGGGTCTCAATCATGGCATGGCCCACCAGTTGGGAGCTAACTTCCACATTCCCCATGGACGCGCCAACGCCATCCTGCTTCCTCACATCATCGAATACAACAGCGGGGTCAAACCCACAAATCGCTCTCAGAAGGAATACGACCCCTGCGTTCGCAAATACTGCAACCTGGCCCGTATTTTGGGTGTCAGCAATATGAACGAGGTGACCACCGTTCGATCCCTCATCTCCTATATGCACTTCCTCAACAGCGATATGCAGATTCCTTCTCGAGTTTCCGAGGCCTGCCCTAAGCTGACCGAGGAGGAATACATGGCCGCCATTGACAGAATGGCCGATGCCGCCCTGGCCGACGGCTGCACAGCTACCAATCCGAGAGTACCCACCAAGGAAGAAGTCATAGCGATCTTTAAGAAGATCTGGTAATTGAACGAACCGCAAGGTGTTAACCTTGCGGTTCGTTTGTTTTAATCAATGTAGCATCGTTATTCTCGCCGGATCGTGCTGTTCAGTCCAAAACACGACCGTCCGTAGAGATGGTTACCACTCTCCAGGGGATAAACTTTCCGCAAAAAAATAACGGGAGACGCGTGAAGCGCATATCATTAAAAAATACGGTATATCTTTTGGGATATACCGTATTTGTCATTTTATAACGTCGGTGAGGCTTTACGCATAGAAAGCATCAGGCATTGGCATCCGTTTTAGCCGTTTTTTTCTCCTTCACGGCCCTCACGATCTGCGGCAGATACAACACCACCAGGTACAAAACCAGCACGATCACCGCCATATACATATACCAATAGGAGTGAGGGATGACCTTCCAGAACAGCGCCAGCACGGGGTTGTCGGGGGTCATGGAGAACATATAGTTGAAGGTCAGCAAATTTCCGGCGTAGTCCACGATCTGATTGGCCTCCACGTAGTGAGTCAGGGCCACGTTGATGAAGTGGACAACGGTATAGATCACCACTGTAGCGCCTACAGTGACGGGGATACACTTATAATCCTTCTTGATGTAGCCAAACTTAAAGAGATAGATCACCACGCCAAACTCAAAGACGTGGGGGATATAATAAATGAAGAAAGCCGCAGACGGGATGATAAAATGTCCCGAAGCATGGTTGATGATCAGCGCCAGCAACGACCCGAGGCACCAAACCAACAGCAGATTTCCCATATAACGATTCTTGGTCAGCACCGTGATAGGGAGCATGATGGCAAGAATAGAACACATATGAAAGGGCAGATACTCCAGAGGAGAGCCCCAGGCAACCAGATTGTAGATAATCGCCACGATGCCTGAGCAAGACAGAGCCAGGATGGAAAAATATCGGACCTTTTCGGGTAAAATCTTGAGAAGGAAGTAGCCCCCCACGATGAGGGCGGCGGCAATGACAAGGGTAGCGATGTGGACAATACCAAAAGAACCCCACTGCATAGTCGTATCTCCTTTTGACATTTTCTTTCTGATTTAGACCGTTAACTTGCTTAATTATCAGTATACCATCTTTTGCGACATTTGTAAAGAGGGGGGATTGTTACATTTTGAGAGACCGTTCGTGAAGTGAATGTGAACAAACGGTTTAAAAATCCTAACATCAGAACAAAAAAATATTGCATTTTCAATAAATCTATGGTATACTGTACCCGTACCCCTTGCGGGCATTTTATGCAAAGGAACGGTAACGATTATGAAAGCAACCCGTCCGGATATCGCCATGATCTCCTATCTGCTCACCCCCTATACCACCCCCGCGGATATTCCCGTCACTTATACCATTGGCGGCAAAATCTACCGCGGCTTCCCTTCCGAAATCAATCCCAAGGTCACCCGTCGCCGCATTGACTCCTGTATCTATGAAACGATCATCACCGCCATGACACCCGAGGGGCTGACCCTTCGTGCGGAATGCACCGAGTTTTACGACTATCCCGTGGTGGAATGGGTCATGTATATATCCAATGAAGGCAAGGAAAATTCTCCCATCATCTCAGATTGGCATTTTGATCATAGCTTCCCCTGTCATTCCCCCAAGCTCTACCACAGCAACGGCGACACCTGCACCCCCGACGGCTACGAATGGTGGACTGATCCCGTCAATCCCGAGGGCATTGTCAAGCAGCCCTGCGGCGACGGTACGTCCTGCAACGGTGCCTTCCCTTATATGCGCCTGTTCCTGACAGAGCAGACCGCCGTCAATATCGCCGTAGGCTGGTCAGGCACCTGGAATCTCACCGCCAAGGCCGAAAACGACGGTGGGTTTGACACGGTACGCCTCACAGTAGGCCAGGCCGCCTTCCGTTCTTACCTCAAGCCCGGTGAGACAGTCCGTACGCCCCGTCTGACGTTGGAAGCCGTTACCGGCACTCCTGATGATCTGGACGACCGCGGACGTAACCTGTGGCGCTCCTTCTACATCGACCACATCCTCCCCAGAGAGGACGGCCATCCCCTGGACCCCAAGCTGGTGCTCCACACCTGGATGATTAACGGTCTCCCCGAGTTCTGCGGCGTCACCGAGGAGAATCAGCTGGCCGCCATCGACACCTACCTCGCAAAGGGCCTGAAGCCCGACATCTGGTGGATCGACGCGGGCTGGTATCCCTGTAACAACGATTGGCCCACCACAGGCAACTGGTACCCCAACCCCGACCACTTCCCGAACGGCATGGGACCCGTGGGTGAGAAGCTGGCCAAGGAAGGCATCGACTTCCTCGTGTGGTTCGAGCCCGAGCGTGTCCGCCGCGGCACCAAGCTCTGGAACGAGCATCCCGAGTGGCTCCTCCACTACCTCCGCGACGATAACCCCTGGCTCTCGGAGAACGCCCTGTTCGATCTGGGCAATCCCGCCGCCTGCGATTGGCTCATCGACACCGTGGACGCCATCATCAAGGACTCCCACATCAAGATCTACCGTCAAGACTTCAACTTCCCGCCCGCTCCCTACTGGGCCCTCAACACTGAGCCCGACCGCGAGGGCATCCTGGAGAACCTCCACATCCAGGGCTACTACCGCTACTGGGACACCCTCATCGAGCGCAATCCCGGCCTGTGGATGGACTCCTGCGCCTCGGGCGGCCGCCGCAACGATCCCGAGACCATGCGCCGCGCCGTTCCCCTCCACTACACCGACGTGGGCTATGGCGACCACTACGTCAAGCAGAAGCAGCACCGCGAGATGTTCGAGTGGATTCCCTACTTCCGCGCCCATAACTACAACTGGGACGAGCCAGACGGCACTTACAACGGGCAACAACACCAAGTAGACGATTTCGGCTATCAAAACGCCCTGACCCCTGCCCTGACTTCCATGATCGAATACTACCACCCCGACGAGATCTGCGCCGTAGGCCGCCGCTTCCACCCCGTCTGGCGCAAGGCCGCGAAGCTGGAGCTGACCTGCGACTACTACCCCCTGACCGAGTGCCGCAAGTCCACCGAGGACTGGTACGCCATGCAGTTCGACGGGGAGACCGAGGGTTTTGTCCAGATCATTCGCAACGTAAATGTCAAGGCTGATAATATCACGCTGAAGAATCTGCACATCGACGAGACAAAATGCTACACCTTCACAGATGAATTGGGTCTGCGTTCCTTCACCGTCTCAGGTGCCAAGCTGGCCGCCGAAGGATTTTCGGATAAGCTTCCCCATCGTTCCGGCGTGATCTGGTTCTATAAGAAAAACTGATCAACAAAAATCACCCCCGTCCTCGGACGGGGGCATTATTTTATAAGATATAAGATATAAGATCAAGCGTCAAGATCAGGAACATCCCCAAAAATGTCACCGTTTTCTTGGGTGATATCTCCTGCAATACCCACACCTTCTCCAACATGATCAATGAGGTATTGCTTCAGCTCATCGTTGGTGATCTTGCCGTCAGCGCCAAGGTCCTCAATGGCCTTTTCGGACAGCTCCACAGCCACATCCTCGGGCACAGAAACGCCGTGATCAACAAAAGCCGTCTGGATAGACTCACGGACGATGGCTTCACGCTCTTCTTTGGGCAGATCAATGACTTTGTTCAGCTCATTGGCCACCTGATCGATCATGGGATCGTATTGATCGGTATTTTTGAGTGTCTCGCCCAGCACGGAGGACACTACGCGCACACTCAAGGCCTTCAATTCGGTGGCCAGCGGTGCCATATTGAGGTTGGCGTTCAGGGTCGTCATCAAACGGTTCAGAAGCCCGCTCTCGCCGAGATTGATCAGCAGCGCCTCGTAATCGGGATTTTCCTCAAGGAAGCCTGCAGCCATAAGATCGGTCAAAACAGTCAGTATGGTCTCAACGTCGGCACGTAGGGTATCGGCACTTTCGGTGGACAACACCGTCAGCGCGGTATCCAAGACAGGCTGGAGCATATCTCCCACGTCGGGCGCGTTCATGAGCATAAAGGTATTCCCTTCTTGCCACATTTCTGCCATAAAGCTGACGGAATCAGCAGCCACCTCAGCCACCCAATCCGAGGAAAGAAGCTTTTGCATGGCAGAAATCAGCGCGTCAGCCTCCTCCTGCGTAACTTCTTCATCTAAAATATGGCCCAAAGCCGGGATCAGCAAAGCCGCAGAGTCAGTCAAATGGGGCAATTCCTTGGTCAGAGAAAACTCTATATTTCCATTGTCCAAAGTGCCGCTGGTCATTTCCTCAAAGAGAGGCAATCCGATGGTGTTCATCACCGTGATCACGGTACTATCTCCGATATTCTCGATGTTATTGATCAACGCATCCTGATCAGCGGAGTTTTCTTGAGAAAGGGGCTCCACGAGAACGTGGTCAGGTACGGACGCCATCACTTCTTTCTGAGGCAGAGGCCCACCTTGCTCATCGAACAAATGATAGACAGAAAGACAACTGCTGCCCATCGCCACGTAGCCGCAAAGGGGAATCAAGGTTACCAGTGCCACTAAAATACCGTTGACGGCGCCGATGGGAACGGCAATGGCCGTATTGTGGAGGCTTCTATGGCGCAGCTTGGGAATTACACGCTCAATGATCCAAATAACCAGGTTCAAAACAGCACGGATCACAATAAACAAGAGAAGGAAAAGGATGGGGGCCAACAAAAGGCCCACGATAAGCTCAGCGCTCTCTGCCACCAGAGGCACCTCACCCATAAACGTTTGCAGATCGGTGGACAGCATAGGTTCAATAACACCGTAAAGCCAATGACCTATCTTTGAAGCTATGAATTTGGACAGAGGAACGGATATCAGAGCAGAAATCATCACGATACCCGTACGCGCCAGCACCATGCTCCAGTGGCGCTTTCTTGCAGGAAGGGCGGTCAGTAACGCAATCAGTGCAATATAAACTAAGATAGCAACGGTGATGATCGCATACATAGGCTTTACCTCCATGAGTGATTTGAAAGCAGGAATTCGCAAGGGCGACGCAGTCTGTAAGAAAATTATATCATAGAACACAGGATTTGTCAACTCAATGTCAAGGCCGCGCTCTTCTTCGTTGCTTTACATCAAACTCCTCTGCGTTTTTCATGCAATTTCACAACAATCATCTTGACTTTTCCACCTCCGTGTGATACAATAGACCCGCTTGCCTTGTGCCGTATCGTCAACAGGCCTGCCGTGGTAGGTCTTATGTTCACGACGCAAAAAGCCCATCTTCTTTCGAGCAAGGCTTGCTTCTTTACTATCATACTGTGAAAAAGAAATAAAAGCAAAAGAGAGTTAAACTTATGACTTCATCAGCAATCGCCGTCCTCGTGATCTTTATTCTCACCTGCGGCGGGCTTCTCACCCTGGTCTTCGCCAAGCCTCACGTCACGTTAGGCGGCAAAAAGCTGAGCATTTTCTGGCTCGTGCCTCTTCTGGGCGCTTTGGCTCTTATCATCGGCGGTCTACTGACCCCCGCCGAGATCGCCGCGGGACTCACGGGTGCAGGAGACGTAAACCCTATCAAGATCCTGCTCTTGTTCTTCACCATGACCATGATGTCTGTGTATCTGGATGAAATCGGCTTTTTCCGTTTTCTCGCCGTTAAAGTGCTGGGCCGCGCCGGACACAGCCAAAAGATTCTGTTCTTCTTGCTCTATGCCTTGGTTTCGGTGCTGACAGTGTTCACCTCCAACGACATCATCGTCCTCACTTTCACCCCCTTTATTTGTCATTTTTCTAAAAATGCACGCATCGACCCCGTCCCCTATCTGGTGTCGGAGTTTGTGGCCGCAAACACCTGGAGCATGGCTCTTATCATCGGAAATCCTACCAACATTTATCTGGCAGGAAGCGCAGGGGTCGATTTTGCTGGTTACGTCATCAAAATGCTTCTGCCGACCGTCCTCAGCGGCCTCACCTCCATGGGTGTACTGTACATTTTGTTCCGCAAAAAGCTGTCCGCCCCCATTGATCCCAAAGAGGAAAAGATCCCCCCCATTGATAAGGTCACCGAAGTGCTGGGCCTAGCGCATCTGGGCGGTTGCATAGTTCTCCTGTCCCTGGCTTCTTTCATTAATCTCCCCATGTGGCTCATCACCTGCATCTTTTTCCTGAGCCTGGTGGTCTGCACCATGGCGGTCAGCTTTTTCCGCCGCCGCGCCCCCTTTCTCATCGCCAAATGCATCCTCCGCGCCCCTTGGGATCTGGCCCCCTTCGTGCTGTCCATGTTCGTGTTGGTTTTGGCGCTGGGCAAATACGGCCACACCGCTACGCTGGCTATGTGGCTCGGACAATTCAACAGCATACCGGTCATCATCCTCGCCTTTGGTGTAGCCTCCTTCCTGGCGGCCAATATCCTCAACAACATCCCCATGAGCGTGCTGTTCAGTTCTGTCATTGCCGTCCTGCCCATGGCTGATGATCCCGCGCAAGCCACCCTCCTTTCCGCCGCCCTCTTTGCCTCGGTCATCGGCTCCAATCTTGGTGCTTTCTTTACCCCCACAGGTGCCCTGGCAGGTATCATGTGGACAGGGCAGCTCCACGACCACGGCGTTCCTTTTTCCTTTACCACTTTTGTCAAATACGGTTCCGCCGTATCCATTCCCGCTCTGCTGGCTGCTCTGGGCGGCCTGATTGCAGTGTTTCTGATGTAAAAGCTGATAACGGGAAAAATTATTCGTTTCTTTCGTGATTTTTCCGTCATTTGTCACTTGACAGACCCAAAACATTATGATATAATGAAAGTTGTAAAAATAGACACAAAAAGAGCATCTTATCAAGATAAAGGAGGAAGAAAAATGAAGAAGCTTTTGATCGTTCTGTTTGCAGGCCTTCTTCTGGTTTCTGCTGTTGCTTGCACCGACCCCGGCAGCGGCGATGACACCGGTAATGGCACCGATACATCCATCGTGATCCCCAACGGTACAGGTGATAACACCGGCATTGTTACCGATGACAATGGCAACGTGGTCACCAATCCCGTAGAGGACAACACCCAGGCCCCTGAGGACAATATTTCCGAGGCTGACCCCACTTTTACCGATTGCGACAAGACCCTGTACATCTGGGTCGCTACCGCCACCATCCGTTCTGCCACCGTGATCGGTGAGGAAAACGGCGTTGCTTGGCCCACCGAAGGCACGACCCTGAAGTGCACCGGCGAAAGCAAGAACTGGTACCGCATCGAGTATGAAGGCGAGACCGCTTACATCGCCAAGACCGTGGCCGGTGATTACGCCGCTATCACGGGCATGACCTCCGTTGACAACGAGGAGATCGAGATCTCCGCCGACGTTAACGTCCGCACCTACCCCTCCACCGAGGGCGGCAATCTGACCATCAGAGGCGCTTTGAAGAAGGGCACCAAGGTCACCCGCGTAGCCAAGGGCGAAAACTGGAGCTGCATCCTCTTCTCCGTAGAGTCCGAGTCCGAGACCGACGCAGAGGGTAAGCCCGTCGTCGAGGTCAAGCAGTACTTCATCGTCAACGAGTGCATCAAGGATGCTACCGAAGGTACGCAGGCTGCTGAATAATTCACAAAGAAAATATGGGAGCTTCTCTTGGGAAGCTCCCTGTTTTTATTGCGCCATCCGATAAAGAAACCCCCGATCCATGGATCGGGGGTTTGTATTTACTGATTTTCTCGACTCAAGCCTCGGGATCGGTCACACCGTTATCTTCGGGTGCTTCAGTCTCCTCGATGACGGTGTCAGCCATAGCAGCCACGTACTCGGCGGCCTTGGAGCCCTCGGAGTAGGAAGTGGTATCGATGATAGCCTTCATGGTGGTCTTCTCGGTAACGAAAGCATATTCGCCGATGTTCTCAAGCGTATCGGACAGCTTGATGGAAGTAAGGCCTGTGCAGTTGTAGAATGCCAGCGTGCCGAGGTCCTTCAGAGCCGCGGGAGCTGCGAACTCGGTCAGCGCCTCGTCATATGCAAATGCATATTCGCCGATGGACTCCAAAGTTGCAGGCAGGGCAATGTTCTTAAGTACAGGGCAAGACTTGAAAGCGGAATCACCGATAGACACGAGGGAGTTACCCAGATTTACGGTCTCCAGCTTAGTGCAACCCGTGAAGGTCGCAAAGCCGATGGAAAGCAGACCGTCAGGCAGGGTGACGGACGTGAGCTCGGTGCAGTTTGCAAAGGCGTAATCACCAATGCTGGTCACAGTTGCGGGGATCTTGACCTCGACGACAGCGGCCAGGTTATAGAAAACGTTATTGCCGATACCAACGACGGGACGGCCGTTGAACTCGGTGGGGATCTCTACGTGGTCATCCTTGGTAGCTCTACCGTTGTAGCCGACCAGAATAGCCGTATCACCCTCGGCCTCTTCAAAGGTGAACACACCCTTGTCCGTGGTGATGGTCTTTACCTCGGGCGTATAGTTATTGATTGCATCCGGATCTCCCAAACCGACGGCACAGGAAGCCAGCGTGGCCACCAGAAGAATACAGGACAGAGCCAGAGCCAAAAACTTTCTCATAAAAGCATACCTCCGAAAAATTACAGTAATCAACGTACCTATTATAACCCATTCTTGTCAAAATGTCAAGGGATTTACAGCAGATGATTGTAAACATTTTATACATTACACGCCAAATTTGCTTTTTTTATGCAAGCTATTGAAATTTTTGGGGAAATATGATACAATGTTTTTAATGAAAGTAAGGAGGTCTTCCCATGCTATCCAAGGTTTACAGCACAGGTCTTTTCGGCATCGACGGCTTTATCGTCAGCGTGGAGGTCAACGGACAGCCCAGACTCCCCCAATTTGAACTGGTGGGCTTACCCGATGCCGCCGTCAAGGAAGCTAAGGAGCGCGTGCGGACGGCCTGTGAAAACAGCGGATTCCCCTTTCCCGAAGCGGCCTTTCTGGTAAACCTGGCCCCTGCCTATCGCCGCAAGGAGGGTTCGGGCTTTGACGTGGCCATTCTTGTGGGCATTATGTCGGTGTCGGGTATGATACGCGGGACTGTCACGCTGGGTGATAAATGCTTTATTGGAGAGCTTTCGCTGTCGGGTGAGTTCAGAAGTGTCAAGGGCGTGCTTTCCATGTGCGTAGCCGCCAGAGATGCAGGCATGAGCGAAATCTACGTTCCCGAGGAAAACGCCGCCGAAGCCGCCGCCGTAGAGGGAATTTCTGTCTACGGCGTTCACAGTATGCGTCAACTGGTAGATCATCTCAATGGTCGTGCGGTGTTATCTCCAATGCCCCGCAAGAGCACTGCCTTTTCTCCCCACGCCCCCTACGAGGAGGATTTCGCTGACGTAAAAGGCCAGCATCTCGCCAAACGCGCCATGGAGATCGCCGCCGCAGGCGGTCACAATATTTTGCTGATTGGCCCGCCCGGCACAGGTAAGTCCATGCTGGCCAAGCGCCTTGCTTCTATCCTTCCCCCGCTGACCTTTGAGGAGGCCATTGAGACCACCAAGATCCACTCGGTCTCCGGTTCGCTACCTGAGGGCACTTCCCTATTGGCTCGACGCCCTTTCCGCTCCCCGCATCACACCATGTCGGCCGTCAGTTTGGTGGGTGGCGGCGCCAATCCCATGCCGGGTGAAGTTTCTCTGGCGCACAACGGCGTCTTGTTCCTGGACGAAATGCCCGAATTCCCCAAGCAGATCACCGATGCTCTTCGCCAGCCCATTGAGGATGAAGTGGTGACCATTACCCGTGCCAACGGCCGTGTCACCTTTCCCTGCTCTTTTATGATGGTAGCGGCCATGAACCCCTGCCGTTGCGGCTATTTCGGAGATCCGTCAGGTCGATGCACCTGCAAGCCCGAGGAGGTAAAAAAATACATATCCCGCATCAGCGGTCCCATGCTGGATCGCATTGATATTCAGATCGAGCTTCCCTCCCTGTCCTACGAAGAACTGGCCACCAAGGACACCGTGAAAACAGAAACCTCCGAGGTCATCCGCGAACGGGTCTGCGCCGCACGCGCCTTTGCCATAGAGCGTATGAAGAAAAAGGTCGGCGAAGCACAGGTCAAAAATGGCCGCGGCAAGCCCATCTACTGCAACGCTCAGCTTGATGCCGCAGGTATCCAGTCCTTCTGTGAAGCCACCGACGGAGCGCATCTGCTTTTGAAGAACGCCTACAGCGCCCTCGGTATGTCCGCCCGAGGCTATTCCCGTATTCTGCGGGTGGCGCGCACCATTGCCGACCTTTCCAAGAGCGATATCATCCGCGAGGAACATATCGCAGAGGCCATCCAGCTTCGCAACCTGGACAGAAAATACTGGAGCTGAGTTTTCTAAGCGGAAGCTCAGCCATCTAAAATTCTCCCTGAAACGGAATCTATCCGTTTCAAGAAGAATTCCAAAATACGTTTACGCCGCCCTTCAGCGGTGGAATGGAGATTGTCATGACACGGCTTTTATGCAAGCTTTTCATCAAACATTCTGAGGATACTGCCTCTCCCGCGGTGCGCCGTGCCTATGGTACCATGGTCAGTCTGGTGGGTATTATCCTTAATCTTTTGTTGGCCACAGGCAAAATGACAGTCGGCCTTCTGACGGGCGCGCTGGCCATACAAGCCGATGCCGTCAACAACCTCTCCGACGCAGGATCTCAGATTCTCTCTCTGGTCACCTTCCGTATCGCCGCCAAGCCCGCCGACCGCGAGCATCCTTTCGGTCACGCCCGCATTGAGTACGTGGCCTCCATGATCGTCTCTTTCTTCATCCTACTCATCGGATGGGAATTGCTCTCAAGCTCGGTGGACAAGGTGTTCAACCCCACCAACACCCTGTTTAGTTGGGTATCGGTGGGCGTGCTCGGTGCCTCGGTGCTGGCAAAACTCTGGCTATGCTTTTTTAACCGTCAGATCGCTCAAAAGATCGATTCCTCCGTGATGCGCGCCACCGCCGCCGACAGCCTCTCGGATGCGGGCGCCACCGCCGCCGTTCTGCTATCTACCCTGATCTTCAAATTCACAGGTTTTGATCCCGATGCCTACGTGGGTATCCTGGTGGCCGTGCTGATTCTTGTGGCGGGTATCAAAATTCTGAACGAGACCAAAAACTCCATTTTGGGAGAAAAGCCCTCCGAGGAAACTGTGGCCGTGATCACCGAGGTGGTCTCCCGCTATCCGGAAGCTTTGGGCATCCATGATCTGGTGGTCCACAATTACGGTCCCGGACGCATCATGGCCTCCCTCCACGTAGAAGTGGATGGTCACGAGGATATTTTCAAGTCCCACGATATGGCCGATCTTATAGAAAGAGTCCTTCGTGAGGAGCATGGCATAGAAGCCACGGTTCACATGGACCCCATCGTGATCAATAATCCTCTGGTGGATGAGCTGCGAGACATGACCTTGCGCTTGGCCACCCAAGCTTACCCCAATGTAAAAATCCACGATTTTCGCATCGTTCCCGGAGAAACTCATACCAATCTGATCTTCGACGTGGCCGTTCCTTTTGAGGTCACAGATTCCGATGAAACTATCAAGCAAAGGATCAATGAAGCCGTTCGGCACGAACGCCCCGCTTGCTTTGCCGTGATCACCGTTGATCGGGTATGATCCAAAGCCGTATCGCCTTATACGATACGGCTTTGAGGTAAGTTAATTTGAAAAAATAATCACATAGTATAAAACTCCTTGTTTTGCAGATACTAACAGCACAAATCTGTAAAAACAAGGAGATTTTATATATATGAAAGCTACAGGAATTGTCAGAAGAATCGACGACCTCGGCAGAGTCGTTATTCCCAAAGAGATCAGACGAACCATGAGAATCCGCGAGGGGGACCCACTGGAGATCTATACTGACCGCGAGGGTGAGGTCATCTTTAAAAAATATTCCCCCATCGGGGAGCTGGCCTCCTTTGCAGGTCAATACGCAGAAACCCTGCATAAGACTTGCGGGCTGGACGTGGCCATTTGTGACAGAGACACCGTCATCGCCTGTGCGGGTATCTCTAAAAAGGAGTACACCGACAAGCCTCTGTCCGAAGCGCTGGAGAGCATCATTGAAGGTCGTTCCCTCTTCACGGCAACAGGCTCGGAAGACCGCAAACCCTTGCTCCGGGAGGGCGGCTCCCATTATATCAGCTGTGCCATGCCCATCATCTCCGAGGGTGACCTGGTGGGCTGTGTGGTGTCGGTACGCAGCGACGCTTCCCCCTCCTCGCCTCAGCTCATGACCGATGCTGAGTCTAAACTCATCCAGACAGCCGCAGGCTTTCTTGGAAGACAGCTTGAATCTTGAACCTCAAAAAGCTCCTACGGTATTTTGCCGCAGGAGCTTTTATCGATTTTGTGCTTACTTCACTTTCGTTAGACCCGCCCTTTTAAAAATTTTAAAAAAGTTTTGTATTCCCTATTGACAAAACGGGAATGATATGCTATACTTTATTTAACGATTAGGTTAAATGTTAAATGAAAGGAGCATACCATGGGTCTACAACAAACCATGCGGGCCTTGGCCGACCCCATACGGCGTGAAATACTGAACCTTTTAAAGAAAGGGCGTATGTCGGCAGGGGACATCGTCGATCACTTCGATGTGACGGGCGCGTCCATCTCCCGCCACCTGTCGGTTCTCAAGGAGGCCGACCTCATTCGAGACACCCGTGAGGGTAAATTTATTTTTTACGAGCTGAACGCATCCGTACTTGAGGAGATCCTGCTGTGGATCACCGAGCTGAAAGGAGAAGACAATCATGATTAAAAAGAATAAATGGAAAATCCTCATATCCTCCCTGGTAATGCTGATCCCCACGGTAGTTGGACTCATCCTCTGGAATCAGCTTCCCTCAAAGTTGCCCATCCACTGGGGGCCCGATGGGCAAGTGGATGGCTGGGGATCTCCCGCCTTGGCGGTGGTCCTCATGCCCCTCATCCTCTTGGGCATATATTGGCTTTGCCTGTTCCTCACAAGCAAGGATAAGAAGCAGGCTGACCAAAGCCCCAAGGCCATTGGTATGATCTTCTGGATCATGCCCTTCATCTCTTTGTTCTCAAGCGGGATCATCTACGCCGCTGCTTTGGGAATGGAATTTAACTTCACCGCCCTCATCTGCGTCCTTTTGGGCATCGTTTTCCTCGTCGTAGGAAATTATATGCCCAAGTGTAAGCAGAACTACACCCTTGGCGTCAAGCTCACGTGGACGCTGGCCAACGAGGAAAACTGGAACGCCACCCACCGCTTTGCGGGAAAGATCTGGGTCGGATGCGGCATCCTTCTCATGCTTTGCGCCTTCTTGCCCATGAAGGTGTTTCCCTTCGTGGCATTGGGTATCATCCTGCTGGCCGTTATCCCCACCGCGATCTATTCTTCCTCTTATTTTAAGAAGCAGGTGCGGGAGGGCAGAGCTTCCTATGAGGATGTGAAGATGATAAAGTATTACCCCAAGTGGGCGGTGGTGCTGACCACCGTTTTGGTGGTGGCCATTCTTGCCTTCGCGGCCGTGATCATCTTCACGGGTGAGGTGACGGTGGCCTACGGCGACACCGCCTTTACGGTGGACGCGACCTACACCGGCGAACTGACCGTCAACTATGCCGACGTTAATGCCATTGAATACCGTGAGGACGGCGTAGACGGCCACCGTGTCAGCGGCTTCGGCTCGCCCAAACTGTTGGTAGGATGGTTCAGAAATGATGAGTTCGGCAACTATACCCGCTATACCTGCGGCGATTTGAACGTGGCATGTGTGGTAGTGACCATGGAGGACGGCTCGGTGCTGGTGCTGGGCGGTCAGGATGACGAGGCATCCAAGGCAATCTGCGACGAGCTCATCGCACGGGCGGACAAGTAAATACACCACAAAACCCCGACGGCTGACACCGTCGGGGTTTTAGTTCGGAGATATCTTTTATTTACTTCCCTGGGTCAGAGCGGCCGTACGATACGTGCCTTCCGTCTTGGCACACTCTTCCTCCCAAAGCTGAGCCATGCGATCGTAGACCTCCTGCGGGATCTCAGGTGTTCCTTTCGAGAAAGTGGGGATCAGCATATCGCCCGCAACCTTGGGGTCCGTGCAGGTGGTGTCGTTCCGCCAAAGTTCACGCTCCTCCTTATTGCGAAGGTTGGGAATGGCCATGGGGATACCGCCTGCCAACACGGAGCGATAAGCAAACAGACCGGGCAAGAACATATCCAAAGCCTCGTAGACGTCGATGGTATCGGCATCCTTCTCGCCTAAGATCTTGTTGATGAAGAAATACATAGAATAAAAATCGGAACCGCCATGACCGAAGCCTGCGACCTTGTCCCCCATGCCGTGATCAGGGAAATAAGAGCGGAGAGAGCCGGTCTCGTAGCCACCGTCATATTCGTCCTTGTTAATATAGATCTTCCCGATGTGTCCGTCCATGGCATCTTCACGACCGCACTCCATACGCCCCTGGGAGCCGTACATCGTGTACCAGATGGAGTTTTTATACAGATCACCGTGAATAGACTTGACTATGCCACCATTCTCCAAAGTCACCATCTCGATACCGAACTGACCACTCTTGCAGCCCGTACGCAGACGGCGGGCGTTCTTGGTGCCCTCAAAGCCCACAACGGACACAGGACGAAGTCCTGTGGAATGGATGATGGGACCCAAGGAATGAGTGCAATAGAAGGTGGCATAGCCGTTGTTGCGCCAGTGATCCTCTTCACCGTAGGTAATGGAGGGCCAAATGGACTCGCAGTTGTGAATATATTCACCCTCACCGTACTCGAACTCACCGATCTCGCCCTTTTCGTAGAGCTTTTTCATCTCGTAGGGGGCGGGCATATAGCAATAGTTCTCACCGTATGCATAGACCAGACCACTCTCCTCGACAGCTTCGACCAGCGCCACAGCCTCCTTCATATTTTGGACAGGAAGCACTTCAGAGAAAACGTGCAGACCCTTTTTGAGACAACGGATAGCGAAAGGCGCGTGCTCGTTAGCATAGTTGGCCAATACAACAGCATCCATGTCATGCTCGATAAACTTGTCGAAATGGTCATAGAAGGTGATGTCCAAGCCCTCTGCGGCGGCTCTCTGAGCATCCAGGGCTTCGGGACTCTTGTCACAAATGGCCACCACCTCGGCATGGTCGGCACGCTTACAATAATTGATCATACTGGTACCACGGTAGGCACCCAACACACCAATACGGACTTTTTTCATAACTTTATTTCCTCTCTGTATATAGAATAGATCAATACTCGTTCCAGGCGGTATTGGAGATCTCGTCCTTCCGCGCCTTGAAGCGGGCACGGATGTCAGAAAGCTGACCTGCCGTGATAAAATACGAGTAGGTCACGGGCTTGAAGCATTTGAGCTGAATGGCACGCAGGGGCGCGATATAGTTACAGGAGACGGCAGCAGGATCCTTGGAGGCATCGTACATATGCCGGCCTGCGACAGTGCGGGAAACGTTGGGGGTATAGAGGCCAAGACCGTAGCCGTTGTCATCCACAAAAGCGCTCCACAGCTCGGTATTACCCTTCTTAGGCGAGAAGGTACAATAGGGCCAATCGTCGGGCCAGAAGGGCAGATCGCTCTTTACGGAAAGAGCATCATCCGTCCAGGGCTTATCCCCGTCATACCAATAGTAATTGTTCAGATATGAGACTGTGTAGAAGGCAGGGACTTCCTGGCCTGCCATGGGGTGAGTCCAGCCCGAAAAATCAACAAAGCGGTTGTCAACGATAAGATAATCTCCGTCCAGGCGGTACCAATTTTCCATATAAGCGTAGGTAGTACCACCGTCATGACCCCAGTCGCGGGGACGGCACTTGACGTAGACCTCGTGCTCGCTGACCCGTGCCTCAATAAGCTTGGACTTATGATTGCCGCGGTCACCGCCTTGCACGGGGTTATATCCCCAGGACTGTCCCATAAATTCGCCCCGCACATAGGGTGGTTCTCCGATACCGTAGTAGGATTGCTGGATAAGACGGCCTGTGTCGAAATTATTGAGGATATTGCCAAGGCCCTCCACAGGGCACAACTTGTCTTCCAGATAGGAAAGTCCGCCGCCCCAGCAAAGCTCGACGCCTACACGATAGCGGTCATTTTCGAAGAAGAAGGTTTTCTCGGCCAAAACGGGCACGGTGTCCACAGAAAAATCGTGAAGGGCGAACTCGCCGCAGTCGTGGCTGATGGTGCGGACGGTCATGGACAGCGCGGCATTGGCGTGCTTGTGAAGAAGATAGCCATCCATATAGGAGGGAAAGTGCATATGTTCTCCCGCCTCCAGGAAGAACTCTTCGGTGCGCTCTCCCGCATCTTCTGTGTAAGTCATGGTGCAGCGGACAGGAACGGTGGCGGTATAGACCAGCGTATAGCGATTAAATACGGTTGCCAGATCCAGCGAAACAACGGCATCAGTTTTTGTGATTTGCATGGTAATCTCCATTCCGCCGCCAGCGGCGGCATAAATACATTTTGCAATTCGACCGTGTCGCTTATCAGCGACAAAAATAGGTTGGGCCCCATTTTTAGGGAGAATTAGGCGTGAAACAGTTTACTTGGGTCTATGATCTTTGAACTTTCACGCTAATTTCCTTTCGGGAGATATTGGGACCCTGCTACGTCTCTGTCGACATGCAAACTTCGAAGGGGGAATAACGATTGATGATAGAATAACAAGGATGATGCAGTATCACTCTCCTTTGGGAGCATGATCAAAGATATCTTTCGGTACATACTTACTAATAAACTGTTTCCATTCGTCATCATCACAACCGAAATGATTGCCATCGATCGCCTCATCATTCTCATCGTAGGTCTGCCCATAACCGTCACAAGAAATAAGAGCATAGGTTCCGTTGGAATAATTTATACGCACGACCCAATCATCATAAACAAAACTTGGATCGATAGCGGCTATCGTAATGATAATGCTATCAGAAAAACGGATATCGGAAAGATCCTTTAAAAAATCCGCGATTTGTTCCTGTTCTATAGCATACACGGGTGTTTCCGTTTCGAGAAAACCACTATAATGCGTATCGCTATTGCGTAAATCGTAAATCTCAATAGACGAAACTGTTTCCGAATCAATTTTATAATATTTGTATCTGGGAATGACAATACAGCTTGTAAGGGATACAAATATAGCCAAGGAAAGTATGGATACTAAAAGCATACGTTTGATTTTCATTTTGGCTCCTCCTTTTCTTGTGTTGATCTATTATACCATAAAAAAGCAAAAAACGCAATCCCTTTGATCATTTACCTTTCAAACGGGGCGCGGCTCCGTCAGCGCTTTAATACACGCTCCAATTTGGGGAAACGGGCAGAACCGTCAAAAATTTGTTTAACAAGGCGGCTCATGAGATTGATGAGGGGGGAATTGATAAGAGTCGTGACCAGCGTACCAAGACCCAGACTATGGAAGCTGTTGTGCCCGATGGTGCGCCAATCAAAGGTAGTGACATCTCCGAAGAGCAGCAGGGCAAGGGAAACGGAAATGAGCAACAGACTGATATCGAAAACCGTTTTGACACGGTGGAGATTCAAATGGTAGCGGTCGGTCAGCTCCGCAACAAAGAGTTCAAAGACCTGTAGGGGCATATACGTGTGGAAGAAGCAGGCCACACCGAAGGCAGTGATCACATCGCCCACAAGGAGCATGACCCAGCGGAACCAGATGGCATCGAAGGACACGCCTCCCAGGATCCAAAGGAAGAAATTCATAGTGTAGCCATAGATAACGGCCACTAAAAAGGCCAAGAGATATCGCCAGCTAAAGCGACGGACACAAAGACAGAGCACGATCAGCACAAGGCCTTGGACCAGGTATTCCACCACACCTACGCTGAAGCCGTCCCAAAGCTTGACGACGGCCTCCTGCACCACAAAGGTGGGAGCGGCGATCATGGATACACCCAGGTTGGCTTTGCTGCAAATAGCAACACCCAGAGCAACGAAAATAATACCAAAGAGCCAGAGAAGCTCATTGGCACGAGGAAGTTTTTTCATGGCGGGTTCCTTTTTGTTTTTAGAATCGACTTATTATATCATAAAATAAGAAAAACCGCAACCCTTTTTGGGCGAAGATGGAGAGATTCTTTCTTCCGCCTTACGGCATCGCACCTCTCAAACATAGTCGCTCTGCTCGCGCCTCCGGCGCTCTTGACGCTCCTTACTCGCGTTCAAAATTTCTCGTTTACGCCAATAAAAATGCACTTCGAAAAGGCTGGTTCTCATAAGGATATTTACCTGACACACGGTAGGGGCGAACTGTGTTCGCCCGCGGGCGTTCACAGAACGCCCCTACGGATAGGAAAAATTTGATCCGCACCAAACAAATAATTAACCCCGGCAGATTTTCAAAGGTCTGTCGGGGTTCGTTATATTCTATAGGATAAATTGGACGCATCTTTCATACTTTCAAGTGCGTTCCATCATATGTGATAAGCCAATAATCTTTCATTTCTCCCGTTTCAAAAGAATTACGTTTCTTTCCGGTTCCACCTTGTTCCGGAAATTTCTCCGAATACTTATAAGAATGAATCAAATGTGTTTTTCCATGGTTATCAATAAGCGCAATTTCAATACTGTCTTTTGATACAGTAACCTCTTTGATTGTCATATCTAACAGCATTTTTTTGAACTTTGCAAAACTGTTTGAATAGTCATCAAACGCAATTAACGGAGAATATTTTTCGGCATAGTCGGGATGACATTCCAAAATACTGTCATCAAATAAAATGTGTTCGCCCGCAGCCCAAATACAGTAGGTCAACCATCTCTTTCCAAATTCACCTTGCAATTTAAGCCCAAAAAATCCCGGGCCTCCCATTCCATATGTACCGCAACAAGTACACACATCGACAATATGACTGTTTTTTAATGTTTCGCTTTCGAATTCTTCAATATTTAACGGTACACCCAGCATAATAATTTCAGAAGGATTGAGTTTGTATCTAAAAATGGGGTATTTACGAATGCTTTTAAATCCTCTTGATTTCCAAAGATTTTTGTCGGCTTTTTTTACTATTACAAAATTTTCTTTAACAAGCCCTATGTTAAGGTTCAAAAATTTATGTTTGCGCAACATAATAAATATCTTCTCCCCCCAAAATCCTTATTTTTATTTATCAACTTGCTTTATCGCCAGTTTCGCCTTTGTATTACAGCGTTGCAGGCAACGCGGGCTTCGGGCAAAGCCCATGCCCCTAAGGCTGCACGTATCAAAGGCTCCCTCCGGGAGGGAGCTGTCGGCGAAGCTGACTGAGGGAGAGTGCGTTACCACAAAGTTTATGCAAGCCCTATGTCACGCAGGCTCCTTCCACCGCTATCGCGGTCCCCCTCCCTCTCGAGGGAGGCTTTCCTTCAACCCATTATATGCAGAGAAACAATATCTCTGCCGAAATTTGTTGATGCACCCGTAGGGGAGACCTGCGGTCTCCCGCGGGCGAACACAGTTCGCCCCTACCGAGAATCCAAACATCCTTATGAGAAGTTGGACAAGCAGTGCTTTTTATTGGCTAATAACTATAATTTTGATACAATACTTTATTGTGTTTTCTCGATTTCAGCAATATACAGAATTATATTTCTACTTTCGCCACTTTCATATTCACTAACAATATATTTGATTTTCAAATACTG